>RQBM01000197.1:0-2732 GCA_008668795.1 Collinsella aerofaciens
CAACCGCATCGCGGACATGTTCCCGGACGCGCCGTTCTTCTACCTGTCCACTTCGCCATGGAATGTGGAAAGCTCGATCCGCCATTTCATTACGAACCACGGTTTTCCGGAAGGTCCGCTGCTGCTGCGCGACCTCGATCCTCGTCCGAAAACGTTCATTCCTTCCGGAGTGCAGCACAAACTCGAGTATGCCGAACAATTGATGGCTGATTTTCCTGATATGAAGTTCATTCTGATTGGCGATGACGGGCAGAAGGATCCGACCACGTACGCCACGATCGCACGCCGATACCCAGGGCGTGTGCTGGCGATCGGCATCCGGCAACTGTCCCCGCGCGAAGTGACCGGCAATTTCGGTTCCGTTGCCGGGCGCGTGGCCACGCAGCCGATGCCGGTCACCGACGTGCCGGTATTCACGGGAACGACCGGATCGAACATCATGAAAACCATGCTGCCGTACCTGCGCGCCGCGCAAAACGGCGACTGACGGCCGGCACAAGTTTGGGTGGGTCGTCAGTATAATCGCGTGCATGAGTGAATTTCGGGGTATGGAAAACACCATGAACGTGAAGGAAGCGACGAACGCGCACGACGAACACCAGAATGGACTGGCGGTGCCGGAGGCGAAGCGGGTGCCGAAGGAGCGCACCTTCCACGGCGATACGTTCATCGATAACTATGAATGGCTGCGCGACAAGGAATCGCAGGATGTGCGCGACTATGTGGCGGCACAGAACCGCTACTGCGAACAGCGCATGGCACCGCTCGCGTCATTACGCAAAACGCTGTTTGACGAATTCAAGTCGCATGTGCAGGAAACCGACATGTCCGTGCCGACGCGCATGGACGGCTACTGGTATTTCACCCGCACCACGCAGGGCAAGCAGTATGCCACGCAATGCCGCGTGCCCGTTCGCAGCGCCGACGATTGGGATCCGCCGACAGTGGAGGCGGATGCGCCACTCGACGGCGAACAGGTGGTGTTCGATACGAACGTCGAAGCGGAAGGGCACGATTTCTTCCGTCTCGGTGGCATGGACATTTCCAAGGATGGCCGTTGGATGCTGTACGGCACCGACACGAGAGGCGACGAACGGTACGATTTCCGCATCCGCAACCTGGAAACCGGCGAGGAACTGCCGGAACAGTTCAACGGCATAGGCGGAGCCTGCTTCACGCCGGACGCGCAGTGGGTGTTCTACGTGCTGCTTGACGACGCATGGCGCCCGTACGCGGTGATGCGCCACCACGTCGGCACTCCCGTATCGGATGACGTGGAGGTCTACCGTGAGGCGGACGAACGATTCTGGGTGGGTGTCGGCCTGTCCTTCGACGAACGTTCCATCGTTATCGGCACCGGTTCTAAGACCACCACCGAAGTGCTGCTCCTGTCCACGGACACTCCGGAAGGGGAGTTCCGCGCGTTCATTCCGCGCGAATCTGACGTGGAATACGACGTGAGTTTCTCCTGCTTCGAAGGCGCGGGGGAAAACGGCGAGGACATTCCGCTCGCCGTGGTCTACCACAACGCGTTGAATCCGAATTTTGAAATCGATGTGATCGACATGCGGACGCACGAGCCGCCGTACAAGCTGGGCGAAGGCGTGCGCGTGGCGGTCGGATCGCCCTACGGCTGCGAACATGGCGACGACGTGGAGCCGGGCGCATCATCCATGCCAATCGGCACACCGTATTCGAATCCGTGCAATCCCGCCATTTTGCAGGGCGCGCACGGCTTGGGCATAGAAGGTATTGCGATTCACCGCCATTTCGTGGCGTTGCAATACCGCGCGGAAAGCCTGCCGCATATTGCGGTGATGACCAAGGCCGCCGCGGCCGAGGATTTCCTGGCCGGTCGCCCATGGCGCTTTACTGAGCTTGTGCCACATGCGTTGGAAGGCGATTGGGATGTCGATGAATCTGTCGACGAAATCAATGAGGAACGCGCCGAAATCTGGGGCAAGCTTGACACGCTCGCCGCGGCGCAAGGTGAAGGTTCGGCCGTTCATGGCATTTCCCGTAAGGCGATGACGTCGTCCGACGGTGCCACTGCCGACAAAATGCCGGGAGAGACGAGGCGTCTGTATTCGATTGGTGTGGGCGGCAATCCTTCGTATGATGCGCCCCGCATGCGTTACTCGTTTGCCAGCTATACGCGGCCGGGTGAATTGCATGATTTCGATCCGTCCACCGGCAAGGATCGTCTGCTGAAACGTGCCACGGTTTTGGGCGGTTTCGAACCGCGCGAATATATGGAACGTCGCGTATGGGCCACTGCGCGCGACGGCGAGCGTATTCCGATCTCGCTGGTGTGGCGACGTGACGTGCCGGCTTGCGATTCCGCCATGTTCATCACCGGCTACGGCGCATACGAGATCAGCTCCGATCCGGGATTTTCGGTATCTCGCATCAGCATGCTCGATCGCGGTGTGCTGTATGCGGTGCCGCACATTCGTGGCGGTGGCGAAATGGGCCGCGCCTGGTACGAGCAGGGGCACCTGCTCAACAAGAAGCATTCGTTTGAGGATTTCATCGACGCCACGCGCGCGCTGCAACGCGCCGGACTGGCCTCGCCGCTGCGTACGGTGGCGAACGGCGGCTCGGCGGGCGGCCTATTGATGGGGGCGGTCGCCAACATGGCTCCGGAATGCTATGCGGGCGTGGAGGCGGATGTGCCGTTCGTGGACGCGCTGACCTCGATCCTTGATCCTTCGCTGCCGCTGACCGTCACC
>RQBM01000173.1:0-7470 GCA_008668795.1 Collinsella aerofaciens
ACCGGGGCGATGGTAAAGAGGATCACAAACGAGCCGATAATCTCGATGCCGCAGATGATGATCCACTCGGGCACGTGATGCGCCGCCTCGCAGATATCGAACAGGTCGTTGACCACGCGGCTCATCATGTCGCCCGAGCTGTTGCGGTCGAAGTACGCAAAGTTGAAGCGCTCATACTGGTCGAACAGGTCCTCGCGCATCTTGGACTCCATGCGCGCGCCCATCACGTGGCCCCAATAGCTCACAAAATAGCGGCAGGCGCAGCGGACGGCATACATCAGCACCAAGCCCACCGCAATCATGCCGAGCGCCTGCATAATGACAGCCTGACCCTGAGTAAAGAGCCCACCGGTCAAATTGCGCAGGATAATGGGGAACGCCAGGTCAATGGCGGCAAGCACCAGAGCACAAACAGTATCAGCAACAAAAAGCCCCATCTGGGGCTTGTAGTAAGAAAGAAACCTCTTCAGCATGTGATCCTCAAAGAAATATCAGCAACGTAAGGCCCTGGGACAAAGCAATCAGTAGTACTTGTCCCAAGGCTATCCCCACTCGTTAAAGCTCCGCGCCCCCAAGGCGGTGCGCGATGCTGTCGCAGGCAAGCGCGCCTACGACGGTCTTGGCGTCTTCGATCTTGCCGTCGAGCACGGCGTCGATCAGCTCGTGCAGCGGCACCAGGTCCACGTTGACAAACTCGTCATCATCGGGGTTGGGCGCATCAAACTCGAGCTTGGTAGCCAAGTAGATGTGGATGATCTCATCGCAAAAACCGCAGGACGTGACAATCGACGTCAAAAAGCGAATACGACCAGCCTTAAAGCCCGTCTCCTCATGCAGTTCGCGCTTGGCGCAATCGAGCGGGTCCTCGCCCGGGTCGAGCTTGCCGGCAGGAATCTCGACCGTCACGCGGTCGATGGCGGTGCGGTACTGACGCACCAGTACGATCTTGCCGCTCTCGGTCAGTGCCACAACGGCCGCCGCACCCGGATGGCGAACGATATCGCGGGCGCTGCGGTGACCGTTGGGCAGCTCAACCTCAAGACGGTGGACGTCGAGGATCTTGCCCTTCCAGGCGCACTCCTCCGAAAGAATCTTCTCGTGCAGCTCGGCATCGTGCGGGTCGTCGTCGCCCAGCACCAGCGCCGGCTCGTCAGCGACCTCGCCACCAGGCTCGCCCTCGGCGTGCCCATACATGCGGCTGTCCTCTTCGACGATCTGCGCGTCCACGAGCTCTTCGTTCTTCTCGTCCATCCGTCTCATTCCTCTCGGATTTTAGGCATCCCAGGCGTCGCGGCCGCGCAGCGCGCGCAGGCCGATATCGTGACGCAGGGTCTTGCCCTCAAAATCAATCTTCTCGCAGGCCTCGTAGGCAAGGTTGCGAGCGTTCTCGAACGTGTCGCCCAGAGCGGTCACGGCAAGCACGCGGCCACCATTGGTCACGAGCTGGCCGTCCACCACGGCGGTGCCCGCGTGGTACACGGTCACGTTCTCCATGGCCTCGGCATCGGCGATACCGGTAATGACCTTGCCTTTCTCGTAGCTGCCGGGATAACCCGCACTCGTCAGGACAACGGCCACGGCCCACTCGTCACGCCAGTCGAGTTCAATCTGGTCGAGCTCGCAGTTGGCACAAGCCAACATGACCTCGACCAGGTCGTTCTTAAGGCGCGGCAGAACGACCTGCGTCTCGGGGTCGCCAAAGCGGGCATTGAACTCCAGCACCTTGGGGCCGGCAGGCGTGAGCATAAAGCCGCCGTACAGGCAGCCGCGGTAGTCGATACCCTCGGCAGCGAGCTCGGCCACGGTCTGCTCCATGACCTTCACCATGGTGGCGAGCTCCTCATCGGTCACGATGGGCACCGGGCTGTAGACGCCCATGCCACCGGTGTTGGGGCCCTTGTCGCCCTCGAGCGCACGCTTGTGGTCCTGCGAGGTGGCCATGGGGCGCACGGTCTTGCCGTCGGTAAAGGCCAGCAGCGAGCACTCGGGACCAACGAGCATCTCCTCGATGACCACGGTATTGCCGGCATCGCCAAAGGTGCCGCCAAAGCACTCGCGCACGGCCTCCTCGGCCTGATCAAGTTCGGTCGCCACGATAACGCCCTTGCCCGCGGCAAGGCCGTCGGCCTTCACGACCAGCGGGGCGCCCTGCTCGCGCACGTAGGCGAGAGCCGAAGCCTCGTCGGTAAACGAGCCGTAGGCCGCCGTAGGGATACCGGCGCGCTCCATGAGCTGCTTGGAGAACAGCTTGGAGCCCTCCATCTGGGCGCCCTCGGCACCCGGGCCAAAGCAGGGAATACCCGCCGCGCGCACGGCGTCGGCCACGCCCGCCACGAGCGGAGCCTCGGGGCCAATTACCACAAGTCCGCATCCGTGGCTCTGCGCAAACGCCGCCACGGCCGCAGGATCGCAGTCGTCGAGAACAACGTTCTCGCCGCAGCTCGCGGTGCCGCCGTTGCCCGGCGCAATGTAGAGCTTGCCGGCGCGCGGTGATGCTGCGAGCTTGGCTGCCAAAGCATGCTCACGGCCGCCGCTGCCCAACAACAGGATGTCGATGGTTTGAGTGTCCGCCTTCAAGGGTGCCTCCTCTATGGATGAACGGCCCGCTCCGCGCGAGCCCTTTGCAAGCAAATATACCCCTCGGCCGCCCGCTTGGGCTGCAAAGGGGTATATCGCAATAACCAAATAGTCCCGATTACTTCCAGAATCGGTTGATGATCTGCTCGCGACCAGCGCCAACGCCAATGAACGTCACGCGGGTGTGTGCCAGATCCTCGATAAACGCCACGTAGTCCTGAGCCTCCTGCGGCAGCTCCTCAAAGCTGCGGCAACCGGTGATATCGCACTTCCAGCCAGGGAGCTCCTCGTAGATGGGCTTGGCATGCTCAAAGCGCACCTGGTGTTCGGGCACGCTCGTGTAACGCTCGCCATCGACGTCGTAGGCCACGCACACCTTGATGGTGTCGAAAGCCGAAAGCACGTCGAGCTTGGTCACGGCGATGTCAGTGAGGCCGTTGACGCGCGAGGCATAGTTGGCGATAGGGCCGTCAAACCAGCCGCAACGACGACGGCGACCGGTGGTCACGCCGTACTCATAGCCCTCCTCGGTCAGCGTGTGGCCGGCCTCGGACTCATAGGAAAGCTCGGTGGGCATGGGGCCCGAACCGACGCGGGTGATATAGGCCTTCATGACGCCCAGCACGCGGTCGACGTTCTTCATGCCCACGCCAGAGCCGGTGATGGCACCGCCGGCGGTGCAGTTGGAAGACGTCACGTACGGATAGGTGCCGTGGTCGATGTCGAGCAGCGTCGCCTGGGCGCCCTCAAACAGCAGGTTCTTGCCCTCATCGATCATGTTGTTGAGCAGCAGGCTCGTCTCGGTGATGTAGGGACGCAGGCGCTCGGCCATCGGCAGGTACTCGTCGCAAATCTGGTCCACGGTGTAGGTGGGCAGGTTGTAGATGAGCTCGAGCTCGGGGTTCACGCGGGCGAGAGCGGTCTCCAGCTTGTCGCGGAACAGTGCCTCGTCCAGCATGTCCTGCATGCGCAGGCCAATGCGCGCCATCTTGTCCTGATAGCACGGACCGATGCCGCGCTTGGTGGTACCGATGTTCTTCTTGCCGAGCTTCTGCTCAAAGGCGCCATCCAGATCGATGTGGTACGGCATGATGACATGCGCGTTGCCGCTAATCTTGAGGTTCTTGGTGGTGATGCCGTCGGCCTCGAACATATCGATCTCCTCAAGGACAACCTTGGGGTTGACGACGCAGCCGTTACCGATCACCGACGCGTGATCGGAATACATGATGCCGGAGGGCACCTGGTGCAGGCCGTACTTCTTGCCGTTGACGACGATGGTGTGGCCGGCGTTGTTGCCTCCCGAGTAGCGCACGACGGCATCGAAGTCGCCGGCGACCAGGTCGCAAATCTTACCTTTGCCCTCATCGCCCCACTGGGCACCGACCAAAACGGTTGACGGCATGTTTACTCCTTACATTCATGGACTGTCTACGCGCCACGCCGGCACGCAGAAGCACAAAACATTCCCAGTATACCCGTGCAACGGGCGCCTGTCCTACTCCTCGGCATGTGCCCCATCAAGCTCATAGAACTTGGTGGATGCCGGCAGGAACATCAGATCGACGTCGCCGATCGGGCCCGAACGGTTCTTGGCCACGACGATACGCGTAACGCCCTCGTCGGGTCGATCGTCGCGCGAGGCCTCGGCCTCGTCGGCGGAGCGGTCCAAGAACATAACGATATCGGCGTCCTGCTCGATGGAGCCCGATTCACGAAGGTCGGAAAGCTGCGGGCGCTTGCCGGTACGGGATTCGACCTGACGCGAGAGCTGTGACAGCGCGATGAGCGGGATCTTGAGCTCCTTGGCCATAATCTTAAGACCACGCGACATCTCCGAAACCTCGACGGTACGGCTCTCGGAGCGGCGTCCCGGTGGAGGACTCACCAGCTGCAGGTAGTCCAAAATGATGATTGCCTTTTCCTTGTTATGGAGCATGCGGCGGCTCTTGGCGCGAATCTCAGTCACTGTGGTGCCGGGCGTATCGTCAATCAGAATATCGAGCTTGGACAAGGTCTGCGTGGCCTCGTTGATATTGGCCCACTGCTCGGGGCTAATGCGGCCCATGCGGAAGTCACTGATCGAGATCATGGCGTAGGCGCAAATCAGACGCTGGGCAATTTCCTTGCCCGACATCTCCAGTGAGAAGAAGCCGACGGTATAACCAGCAGCGGCAGCGTTAAGTGCCAGGTTCAGAGCGAACGACGTCTTACCCACGGCAGGACGGGCGCCGATGATGATGAGCTGGCCTTCGCGAAAACCCATGAGCATGCGGTCGAGCGACGGGAAACCCGTGGGCACGCCCGCAGCCTGGCCGCCGGCCTGGCATACTTCCTCGGCCTCGTTATAGGCCTCGACCATAAACTCGGTCAACGTCTTGTAGCTCGACTTGACCTCGCGCGCCGTGACCTTGAGCAGCTTGCTCTCGGCCAGCTCCACGACCTCCTTGGTGTCGGTAGGGGCGTTATAGGCCAGCGCGTTGATCTCGTTGGTGGCACCGATCAGCTCGCGCAGCATCGAGTCGCGACGGACGATGGCGGCATGGTGCTGCCAGTTGACGAGCGACAGGGTCTGACCCATCAGCTCCAAAATGTAGGCCTCGCCGCCCACGGCATCGAGCTTGTTGATGCTGCGCAGGTAATCGATCAGCGAGATGGAGTCGATGGGAATGCGGCTGTTGTACATATCGACCATCGCGGTATAGATGGTCTTATGAATGGGCCGGTAGAAGTCATCGGGCTGCAGCTCGACCTGGGCCTCTTCGACCACCTCGGGCGATAGCAGCATAGCGGCCAGTACATTGGCCTCTGCATCTTGGTTTTGGGGAAGACCCAACTTTGAGCCGCGGTCCTCAACCGTCAGCCCGGTCTCCCTATCGTCATATGCCATGAGCATCCTCATTCATATCGCTTGCGAGCATCCATAGTATCAGCCACGGTCCCAAAACGCGCCGCGCGCCGCCAATCATCACCGAACCAAACGGATGAACGGTCCTGTATATAGGACATCGACGCAGCGTTCACCATGACACTCACTCAGCGCAAAAAACAAAAGGGCGCCCTGGTTTCCCAGAGCGCCCTTCTTAGAACAAGATTGTTGCGTTGCAGCAAATGCTACTCGGCAGCAGCCTCAGTCTCGACCTCGGCGGTCTCGGCCTCGGCGACCTCAGCGGCCTCCTCGACCTCAGCCTCGGCAGCGAGCTCCTCGGCGGTAACGCCGACGAGAACGACAACCTCGGCCTTGATCTCGCGGTACAGCGAGATGGCAACGGTGTGGGCACCGGCAACCTTGATGGGCTTACCGAGCTCGACGCGCTTGCGGTCGATGTCCATACCGAGCTGAGCCTTGATGGCGTCAGCGATCATTGCGGCGGTAACGGAGCCAAAGAGGATGCCCTCGTCGCCGACCTTGACGTCAACGGTGACCGTCTTGCCCTCGAAGGCAGCCTTGGTCTCGTTGGCGGTAGCCAGACGGACGGCCTCGCGCTTGGCGATGTTGTTGCGACGCTCGTCAAGCTGCTTGAGGTTGCCCTTGGTGGCGGCAACAGCGAGCTTCTTGGGGAACAGGAAGTTCTCAGCGTAACCCTGAGCGACCTCTACGACGTCACCCTCGCCGCCCTTGCCCTTGATCTCATCGAGAAGAATAACCTTCATGATGCGTCTCCCTTCTTAGCCGCGGTCGCGGTTGCCACGAGAGGAAACCACGGGGACGGTGTACGGCAGGAGAGCCATCTCGCGGGCGCGCTTGATGGCGTTGGCGATGTCATGCTGATGCTGCGTGCAAGCGCCAGTGACGCGACGGGGCTTGATCTTGCCACGATCGGTCATGTACTTACGGAGAAGCTGAGTGTCCTTATAGTCGATGAACTCAGTGTTCTCCTTGCAGAACTGGCAGTACTTACGACGCGGCTGACGTGCAGAAAAATCATTAGCCATGTCAAAATACCTTTCATTTGGCAACTTCGGCGAACCGAAGCCGCCTCTCACTCAAAAATAGGTGAACAACCCTTAGAACGGGATGTCCTCATCGTAGACGTCGACCGCGGGCGGCGTAGCCACCGGTGCGGCAGGACGTGCTGCAGGCGCGGGAGCTGCGGGGGCGTAACCGCCCTGATCGTAGCCACCCTGGCCACCACGGGAGCTCATAAACTCGATCTCATCGACGATGACCTCAAGCTTGCTCCGGCGCTGGCCGTCGCGCTCCCAAGAGCTGTAGCGCAGCTTGCCCTCGATCGCGACCTTGTTTCCCTTTGCCAGGAAACGGCTCACGGCCTCGGCGCGGGTGCCGAACATAGTGCAGTCGACAAAGTTGGGATAGTCCTCCCACTCGCCAGTCTGCGCGTTGCGGCGACGATCGTTGACGGCGACGCCAAAGGACAGAACCTGGGTTCCGCCGGCGGTGGCGCGCAGCTCGGGATCGCGGGTGAGGTTACCGGTGATGTTCACTCGATTGATGCTCATAACTCACTACTTCCTCTTGGGGCACAAGCCCAGTCCAAAACGACAGTCTTACTCCTGGTCGTCGCGACGGACGATCATGTGGCGGACCACAGCGTCGGTGATGCGCAGGATGCGATCAAGCTCGGCGATCTGGGTAGGATCTGCGTGGAAGTTGATGAGGGTGTAGTCACCATCGGTGAGGTCGTTGATCTCGTAGGCGAGCTTGCGCTTGCCCCAGTCGTCAACGGAGTCGACCTTGCCAGCGCCCTCAGCGATCGTGGTATCGATACGCTTCATAACAGCGAGACGAGTCTCGGGGTCGAGCGACGGGTCAACAAAGAACAGCAGTTCATAAGCCTTCATATTGTCACCTCCTCTGGGCAAATGTGGCTTCAGGTCGTGAAGGTGCGCCTGAAGCAGGAAAAGACTTGGTAATAATATCTTTCAACCTCC
>RQBM01000113.1:0-8952 GCA_008668795.1 Collinsella aerofaciens
CAAATGCAATGGCTGGGATGGAGGGAGTCGAACCCCCATTGACGGAACCAGAATCCGCTGTCCTGCCATTAGACGACATCCCAATGACTGCATCGCTGCGCTCGGCTGTGCCTTTGCGCAAGAAAGAAATATACGGGAAGTTCTACGGTGACGCAAGCCCCATTTTTAACTTTTTTGAAAATCGGCCAATTTGCTCCGACCCATGAAGGACCTGTGAAGCCAGACCGCATGCAAGGGGCAAAATGCCGTAAGCGCACCGTAATTACCGTTGGCAGATTGCTGCATTCTGGTCGCCGTCAATAGTGACACAATCAGGATGCCAATTATCGCGCGGACATCGAGGCGACATGGATGAAGAGCTTGATTACCTATGGGAGACCCTGGGCCTCGAGATAACTGCCACCCCTTGGCCAGATCGGCACAAAATTCATCCCACGCTACGCCCCGCCATCACAGTCATGCAGGCAACGTATCGCGGCGCCTCATTTTTAATGATGCGAATGGCATGGCACGCGACGCTACCCGACCTCAAGCGAGTTCAGGCAAGCCTCGTGGAGCTATCCGGTATTCCCGTCGTGATTTCGGAGACCCATTTGGAGCAACGCCAACGCGACCGTTTGCAAGCACAGCGAATCCCGTTCATCTGCTCCAACATTCAGGCATACCTGCCCTTTATGGACGAAGAGTACTGGAGCGGCAAGCCCAACAAACAGGTAAAGATCTACGACCCGCATAAGTGGGCAAAGCTTGAGTACTGACCGGAGCGAACCTGCCGGCGGAAAGCGCAACCCAAAATCTACGCCCAAAACGGAACGCGCTTTCCGCAGCTGCTACAGTAGTACCTTGGTCCAGGCTGCTTCCTTAAAGCCTGGAATCGCAAAGTCATCGCCCACCAGCAGCGGGCGCTTAACCAGCATGCCGTCGGTCGCCAACAGCTCGTAACATTCCTGATCCGTCATTCCCGCGTCCAGGCGTGCCTTCAGGCCAAGCTCTCGATACTTCATGCCCGACGAGTTAAAGAAGCGACGCACCGGCAGCCCCGAACGCGCAATCCAGGCCGCAAGTTCCTCAGCCGAAGGATTGTCTGTAACAATATCGCGATCGACGTACTCAACCCCATGCTCGTCCAACCAGGCCTTGGCCTTTTTACACGTCGAGCATTTGGGATATTCAACAAACAGTACGGTCATGGGGATTCCCTTCTTAGAAAAGACAAGTGTCTGGCAAACAGCGCATCGATGGCCATCTGCGACCGATGCCGATATTGTAGCCGGCGCCGACGTACAGGCGGTCGCGGTTTTCCATCTTGAGGTTAACGTCTCGCATGGGCGTCAATGGTACGGTATGGGCGCCACGACGGATGTTGGTGCCCATCCACATGCGAACGGGGGCAAGCGGGTCGGGGTGGGCGGCGGTAGCCGCTGAGTCCGCATCCCCTACTCCGTCTCGCGCATCCAGCGATCGAAGGTCCCCACGCACACACCTAAACGCTTTGCCGCCTGACTCCGGGTAATATTGCCCGCCTCATAGATATCGCGCACTCGTTCAAATTGCGGAGGGCACGGCTTGCGGGGTCGACCAAAACGCACGCCGCGCGCCCGCGCCGCCGCAATTCCCTCCGCCTGACGACGGTGGATGTTCTCTCGTTCCACCTGCGCCACATAGCTCAACAGCTGTAAAACGATATCGGCGATCAGCGTGCTGGTCACATCCGATCCGCCGCAATCTCTCGCACGCGTATCGAGCAACGGCATGTCCAGCACCACGATGGCGGCGCCGAGCTCTTTAGTTATGCGCCGCCATTCCTCGAGAATCTCGCTATAGTTGCGACCCAGCCGATCGATAGAAAGCACCACCAGCACGTCCCCATCCCTCAACGCGCACAACAGCTCACGATAGCGAGGGCGGTCGAAGTCCTTGCCGCTGGCGTGGTCGGCAAAAATGTTCTCCGGCTCCACGCCATAGGCGCTCAGCGCATCCAGCTGCCGATTCAGATTTTGGTCGCGCGAACTCACGCGCGCATATCCGTATGCCGTTGCCATGTCATCCCCGCTCTCTCGTGAACCTGCCAAAAAGGGACAGGTTTATTTTGGTAGGTTTTATCTCCCATATCGCAGGCGGAAGGGCAAACGAGCGCGCGGCAAGACAATCGAACAGCCGCATAAAAAAGGGGCGGCCCAAAAAGACCGCCCCATTCTCTACCAGCCACCAAGCCCCAGCTAGTGGATAAGCTTAAAGTCCAAATGTCCGCGAGTAGTGTTGACGCGCAGGACCTCGATAATCACGCGCTGCCCCAGCTCATAGCGGGTCCCCGTGTCGGCACCTGTGAGCGTGAGCGCGTCCTCGTCAAACTCGAACCACTCGTTGCCCAGGCTCTTAATCGAAACCAGGCCCTCGACCTGCGTCAGATCCAGGCGTACGAACAGGCCCATGCTGCTGACCCACGAGACTGTTCCGGCATAGCGCTCGCCCAGGCGATCCTCGTAGTACTGGGCAATCTTGATCTTTTGCGTCGCATGGCTGGCGGCATCGGCCGCACGCTCCGCATCGCTGCACGCACGGCAAATCTGCGGCAGAATGCGTGGCAGGGACTCGCGACCTTTACCGATGAGCCGCGGCGTGCGTACCAAGGCGTCCTTGCCGCTCAGCTGCTCATAGGCCAGCTGCAGCTTGAGTACGCGGTGCACCACCAGATCCGGGTAGCGGCGAATGGGGCTCGTAAAGTGGCAGTAGCACGGCGCAGCGAGCGCAAAGTGCCCCTCGTTGCGTGGCTTGTACAGTGCGCGCTGCATGCTGCGCAACAGCAGCGTGTTGACAAGCGGCGCGTTGGCCGTGCCAGCCGCGGCGTCAACCGCGGCCTGCAGCTCATCGGGACTTCCCAGGGCAATACCGGCCGCACGGCGGTCATCGATGATGCCCAGCTGCGCCAGCGCCACGGCGGCACCGTGCAGGCTGTCGGGGCTGGGATCATCGTGCACGCGATAGCAAGCCTCGATGTCGCGGTCGGCCAGCCACTCGGCCACGCACTCGTTGGCGAGCAGCATGGCCTCCTCGATCAGCGACGTGGCGCACGAGCGCTCACGGGCCACGATCTGCACGGGCACGCCGTCCTCGTCCAAGAGCGCACGGATCTCGGCCGTATCAAAGTCAACCGAACCACGCGCGCGACGAATGCGGCGGCGGAGCTCCGCGAGCTCGTTGGCGGCAACCAAAAAATCACCCAGGTCGACGTTATAGCCGCGGGCTGCCTCTTCGCATGCAAGCCCACGCTCAAGCGCCTCCTCGCGCGAGGCCTCGGCAGCCGCAACATCCTCGGCGGCACCCTCCAGCACCGAATACTCCACCGCGCCGGCACGCACCAGCAGCGCCTCGGCGCCATCATAGTCCATGCGCACACGCGAGCGAATCACGCTGGGATAAGAGTCGTACTGGCGCACGCGGCCCTGCGCGTCGAGCTCAATGTCGACGGTAAACGCCAAGCGGTCCTCGTCGGGACGAAGCGAACACAGGTCATTAGACAGGCGCTCGGGCAGCATGGGGAGTACACGATCGGCAAGATACACCGACATCGTGCGATGACGAGCCTCAAGATCGATATGCCCGTCCCACGCCACATAGTGCGAGACGTCGGCGATATGGACGCCCAGTTTGTAGCCACCCTCGGGCGTACGCTCCAGCGAAATGGCATCGTCAAAGTCGCGCGCGTCGACCGGGTCAATCGTGATGACAAAGCGGTCGCGCAGGTCGCGGCGAAGCGGATCCTTGAGCGCCGCGGCCACGTCGAGCGAAAGAGCCTCGGCCTCGGCAAGCGCGGCCTCGGGATAGTTGTCGGTATAGCCATAACGCGCCATCACATACTGAACGCCCAAATCGGGCGCGTCATCGCCGCCAATGCGGCGATCGATTGTCACCGTGCCCGATTCCAGACGCGTCGGATACGTTAGAATGCGCGCAACGACAATATCGCCAGGATGCACGTCCAAGCGTTCGGCAGAAGTGTCCTCGGGCAAAATAAAGAAGTCGGCCTTCAGGCGCGAATCGAGCGGCTCGATCACCCCGAGTGGACCAGCAGTCTGATACGTGCCCACCACGCTGATGGCGGCGCGCTCGACGACGCCTTCGATCACGGCGCGACGCTCACCATGCGGGCTGTTCTTAATGCTCACGGCAACGGTATCGCCATCCATGATCTCGCGCTTGCCGCGGCCCATGACCTTGTAGTCGCCGTTCTCGGTTATGACATAGGCACTGTGCTCATGGAGCTGCACGCGGCCAGTCAGGCTCGGACGACGCTCGCTGCGCTCCGGCCCGCGCTTATTGCGAGCTCCACGCTTATGCTTGTTATTGCGCCCCATGGCGCCTCCTTACTATCGATAGCCGTTTACACCTCAAGAGTCTACCCAAATGATCCCTAGGGGACGGCAGGATTGCGGATCACTCGAATCGACCGACCCCCTAAGTGATCCGTTTTCCTCCGTCCCCAAGGGATCAAAAAACGGGCCGTCCCAAAAGGAACGACCCGTTGGAAGGAACGAATTCCAAGCATGCCTACACGCGCAGGTAGCGGCGCATGGCGATGGCAGAACCAAAGAGACCGATAATGACGCCGACAAGAATCAGCGCGGCGTAGGTCACCAGGTAATACTGCATCGGCAGCGCAAACGACATCCAGCCGACACTCTCCTGCAGGCGAGGAACCATCAGATTGCGCAGCAGCTCCAAAACACCGATGGAAAGCAGCGAGCCCAGAATGGCCTGCAGCACACCCTCGGTAATGAACGGTCCGCGGATGAAGCCGTTGCTGGCGCCCACCAGGCGCATAATCGCAATCTCGCGACGACGCGCCGTAATGGACAGGCGAATCGTGTTGTTGATAAAGATGAACGCGATAAAGGTCAGCAGACCGACGAGTACCACGGCGGCGATACGGATGTAGTTGGTCACCTGGAACAGGCGGCTCACTTCCTCCTGGCCATACAGCACGCTCGCGTTGACGTCGCCGTCGTCCGCGATCTTTTGGAAGTCGGCGTTCTTCTTGAGCTTCTTGGCCGTGCTCTCGACCTGAGACGGATCGTCCATCTCGATCGCAAACGAGGCGGGCAGCGGGTTCTGGCCGTCGAGCGCGCTCATGGTGGCGTCGGCGTTGCCCGACATCTTGCTCGTGTACTCGGCCAGCGCGTCGTCCTTGTCCTTATAGGTCACGGACTTGACGTTGCTCCACGTCTTGAGCTCGGCCTCAAAGGCCTGGACGTCTGCCTGATCGGCGTCATCGCTAATAAAGGCGTTGATGACAACCTGATCCTCGACGGTGCCGATCACGGAGTTCAGCATCGCGGAACCCATAATGAACAGGCCGATGATAAACAGCGAAAGGAAAATCGTGATGACGGCGCCGAGCGAGGTGGTCCAGTTACGGAAGAAGTGGCTGATAGCCTCTTTGAGCGAATAGCCCACGTTAGTTGGTGCCATAGTTGCCGTAACCTCCCCTCTCCTGGTCGCGGATTACGTGGCCGCCCTCGAGGGCGATCACGCGACGGTGCATGCTATCGACCATCTCGCGGTCGTGCGTGGCGACGATCACGGTGGTGCCGGTACGGTTAATGCGCTCGAGCAGCTTCATGATGCCCAGCGAAATCGCGGGGTCGAGGTTGCCCGTGGGCTCGTCGCAAATAAGCAGCGGCGGACGGTTGACCATAGCGCGGGCAACGGCAACACGCTGCTGCTCGCCACCGGACAGCTGATCGGGCAGAGAGTCCATCTGATCGGCCAGACCGACCAGGCGAAGCACCTCGGGCACCTGGCTGCGAATGACGCCCTTGGGCTTGCCGATGCACTGCAGGGCAAACGCCACGTTTTCGTAGGCGGTCTTCTGCGGCAGGAGCTTAAAGTCCTGGAACACGGCACCGATCTGGCGACGCAAGAACGGAACTTTGCGGTTCTTGATCTTCATGAGGTCCTGGCCGGCGACCAAAATGCGGCCGCTCGTCGGCTTGACGTCGCGGTTGAGCGTCGACAGCAGCGTGGTCTTACCCGAGCCGGAGTGACCGACCAGGAAGACAAACTCGCCAGGATAGATCTCGATGTTGATGTCGTCGAGCGCGGGCTTGTTGGGCTGTGCCGGGTAGATTTTGGTGACGTGCTCCATGAGGATGACGGGCTCGACACCGGCCTGCTTGGCCATCTTCTTGCGGCTGGCCTGCGGATCGATGGGCGCAAACACCGACGTAAAGTCGGGATTGTTGAGCGCATTGTCGAGGCTTGCGACCTCGGCGGCCTGATCGCTCTCGACTACGGGAGCCGCGGGCTGCGTAGGATCGGGAATACCGGCAAAAAGGCCGGACTGCGCAGGCTGTGGCGCCGGAGTCGCAGGAGCCATGGGATCGGGAATACCGGCCATGACAGGCTGCGGCGCGACAGCGTCCGCCTGGGGCTGGTCCACGCGAGCGGTCACCTTCTGCACGGGCTCAAAACCCGCGGCCTCGGAAAGCTCGACATCATTGGTGGGATTGTAGGCAAAGGGATCTGATGCCGGCTGTGCCTGATCTGCCGGCTGTGCGGGGATCGGGCTAAACAGCTGATCCTCTGAATCCGGGGTGGCGAAACGAGTGCCCGCGGCGCCTGGCTGCGTCTTGGGGGCGTCATCGCCCGCACCGGAGGTACGGAAGTGGTTACCCACTGGTGCTCCTTATCGTCGTACGTTTAAACTACATGAGCGCTTTGTATTTTAGCAGCATTAGCTTTACTGCACATAAGAAGCATGGCGGGGTTTTGGTCTCACCGGCCGCGCGCAGGGTTACCTCCCAAATCGTCCTCGGACATGTCGGAGTCCCCGCTGTGCGCTTCGCGCTGCGGGGACTCCTCCGTCCTGCGGAAAGATTTGGGAGGTAACCCTGCGCGTGGCCTGCGACTACTAAGGAGTCGCCGCGTTTCTATTAGGTGCAGCAAATGCATGCTTGGGAGGGTCTGAATTGCACTTTGTTGGGATGGGCCCGTTTCCCGGAGGAAGCTCTTGCTTGAAATGGGCTTGATTTGATTGTTGCGCAACTCGGATTTGGATTGTCGATTTACAGTGGCCTCGATGGGAACGCCTATGGTTGTGGGGGCCAGTATGAATTGTCCTTATTGTGGAGCTGAGTTGCGCGATGGCGTGAGGTACTGCACAGCGTGCGGGGTTGCCGTCAATGGCATCTCTGCTGATTCTGGGCTTCGGGTAAAGCCTCGGAACCACGTTGCGGTCATCCTTACCTGCATGCTGGTAATTGGCATTGTCGGCGGTAGCTGTATGGGCCTTCATCTGCGGCAGGTGTTGTCGCACTTCGTATCCGCCCATTCGGAGCACGCCATTGTGCTGGATGTCGCGGCTGCGAGCTGGAACACCGATAACGGAGCATCGCGCGTTCCGATACACATTACGGGCAAGACCATCGACGGAATAACGGTCGACAGGATTGAGTTCGTCGCCTCCGATGGCTCTGGCATCAATCTCAAACAAGGTGTCTACACGCTCGAGGCAGCAGGTTCCCCTATCGCTGCGGACGGCACGATCTATCAAATTCCATGCACGAGTGCCACACTCGTCCTCGATGACGCCTTTGCCATGGGTGAAACGATCGATCTGGCCGAGCTTGCAGAACAGGATTCGATTCTCACCTTCTGCCCCATTGATGCCGCCGATGTAACCAATGACGAAATCTATGATGCCGCCCTACTCGCCATGACATATAAAGGCGACGACGCCCCCGATGTTGCCGCACTGTGCCAAGCGGCAATCGGTCGACGTGACGGCGCCAACACAAGCGGGAACGCCTTCGAAAGTTGCGGTGAAATACAGATTAATTGAGCCTTTAGGCTGGCAAAACAGTCCTTATTTCACCGCAACTGAAACAGGGGCGCCCTCCAAGAGAGCGCCCCTGCCGGGTTTCCATAGTACTGGCGAAGCAGTCTTTGAGATCCGCCTTGCCTTATGCCAAGAACTCCTTGGTGGTCGCCACGATGTTGGCGGCGTCCAGGCCGTACCTGTGCAGGAGCTCGGCACCCGGGCCGGACTCGCCGAACGTGTCGTTGACGCCGATCTTCTTGAGCGGCGTCGGGCACTGCTCGCACAGGACATCGGCAACGGCGCTGCCCAGGCCACCGATCACGGAGTGCTCCTCGACGGTCACGACGTGGCCGGTCTTGGTGGCGCTCTTGACGATCAGGTCGGAGTCGATGGGCTTAATGGTGTGCATGTTGATGACCTCGGCGTCGATACCCTCGGCAGCAAGCTGCTCGGCAGCCTCGAGGGCCTCGCCGACCATCAAACCGCAGGCGATGATGGTAACGTCGGCGCCCTCGCGCATAACGATGCCGCGACCCAGCTCAAACTTGTAGGTCTCGGGGTCGTTGATGACCGGCGAGGCCAGACGGGCAAAGCGCATGTACACAGGGCCGTCGCACTCGTAGGCGGCGCGCGTCACGGCGCGGGCTTCGACGTCGTCAGCGGGAACGATCACGGTCATGCCGGGGATAACGCGCATAAGGGCGATATCCTCGCAGCACTGGTGCGTGGCACCATCCTCGCCCACCGAGATACCGGCGTGTGTGGCACCGATCTTGACGTTGAGGTGCGGGTAACCGATGGAATTGCGGACCTGCTCAAAGGCGCGGCCGGCGGCAAACATGGCAAAGGTGCTCGCGAAGGCAACGCGGCCGGTGGTTGCGATACCGGCGGCAACACCCATCAGGTTGCTCTCGGCGATGCCCACATCGAAGAAACGATCGGGACAGGCGGCCTTAAACTTGCCGGTCTGCGTGGCGGCGGCCAGGTCGGCGTCGAGGACCACAAAGTCATCGTGCTCGTTGGCGAGCTCGACGAGGGCCTCGCCGTAGCTTACGCGCGTGGCGATTTTCTTGACGTCTGCCATCCTAGAGCTCCTCTCCGGCGGCCGTGAGCTCTGCCATGGCCTGCTCAAA
>RQBM01000039.1:0-2683 GCA_008668795.1 Collinsella aerofaciens
GCGGCGTATAATCGGCGGCAGATGACTTGGACGTTAGGAAACCATGACCGATAGCATGCAGCAGATGGCGCTCGACACGCTCGGCGCCTATTTTGGCTACACCTCGTTTCGCCCGGGGCAGGACCGCATGGTCGATGCGATTCTTGCCGGTCGCGATGCGCTGGGTGTTATGCCCACGGGCGCCGGCAAGTCCATTTGCTACCAGGTGCCCGCGCTCATGCTGCTCGGCATCACCTTTGTGGTGAGTCCGCTGCTGTCGCTTATGGAGGACCAGACCCGTGCGTTGCTCGCGGCGGGTGCGCGACCCAGCTATCTCAACTCCAGCCTTACTCCGGCCCAGCAAAACACCGTGCTCAAGCGAGCGCGCGAGGGCCGCTACCAGCTTATGTACGTGGCGCCCGAGCGCTTGCTCGAGCCGCGTTTTTTGGCCTTTGCGCGGGAGGCCGCGGCGGACGGCGGCATTGGCGTGCCGCTCGTGGCCATTGACGAGGCCCACTGCGTGAGCCAATGGGGCCAGGATTTCCGCCCCGCCTATCTGCAGATTCGTGAGTTCATCGATTCCCTGCCGCAGCGCCCCATCGTGGCGGCGTTTACCGCTACGGCGACCGAGCGCGTGCGCGCGGATATTCAGCAGATGCTCGGCCTGCAAAACCCCGCGACGGTGGTGACGGGCTTCGATCGCAAGAACCTCTACTTTGGCTGCGAGGAGATGGGCGACAAGGCCAAGGCCGCGTGGGTGCGTGACTACGTGATCGCGCATTCGAGCGAGAGCGGCATCGTGTATTGCTCGACCCGCAAGACGGTCGATGCGCTGGCAGGCGAGCTTGCCGAGGCACTGGGCCCCAGCGGCATTCGCGTTGGCCGCTACCATGCCGGCATGGGCAACGACGCCCGCCGGCAAAGCCAGCGCGCCTTTATCGACGACGATATCCAGGTGATGGTTGCCACCAACGCCTTTGGTATGGGCATCGACAAGCCCAACGTGCGCTACGTGATCCACAACAACGTGCCCGAGAGCATCGAGGCCTACTACCAGGAGGCGGGTCGAGCCGGCCGCGATGGCGACCCGGCCAGCTGCCACCTGCTGTGGAACGGCAACGATTTTCGCATGCGTCGCTTTCTGATCGACCGCGGCGATGCTGCCGATGGGGCGCTCGACGACGAGCAGCGCGCATGGGCGCTCCAGAACCGCTACCGCCTGCTCAGCCAGATGGAGGGCTACTGCAATACTACCGGCTGCCTGCGCGAATACATGCTGCGCTACTTTGGCGACGAGGCCGCGGCCGAGCATGCTGCTGCGGCTGGTGCGGGCGCCACCGCCACGGATGACGCCGAGGGCTGCGGCAACTGCAGCAACTGCCTCACGCAGTTCGAGGTCGAGGACGTCACCGATATGGCCCGCGCCGCCGTGCGCTACGTGGCCGCGCGACCCATGCGCTTTGGCAAGGCGCTGATCGCCGACGTGCTCCACGGCGGCAACACCGAGCGCATTCGCCAGATGCATCTGGACGAGGACCGTGGCTACGGTGAGCTGTCGAGCGAATCGGTCGGGCGCATCAAGGACATCATCGGCCAGCTGTGCGGCCGCGGTTATCTGGCTACCTCGCAGGGGCAGTACCCGGTCGTGGGGCTGGGTCCGCGTGCCGTCGAGGTCGAGGATGAGGCGTTTGCCTTTACCGTTAAGCGTCGCGCGTCCAAGCGCAAGGCCTCGGCCCGCGCCCGCCGCGCCGTCGATCTGCTGCGCGAGGAGGCCGAGCTGGATCAGCGCCCACGCGTGGGCGACGATGCCGAGTTGTTCGAGCGCCTGCGTGCCCTGCGCAAGGAGATCTCGACCGAGCTGGAGATGGCGCCGTACATGGTCTTTTCCGACAAGGCCCTGCGCGGCCTGTGCCGCCTACGCCCACAGACGCGCGACGAGCTTATCCAGGTCAACGGCATCGGCGAGAAAAAGGCCGACGCCTTTGGCGAGCAGTTTATGGCGGCGATTGAAGAGTTTGAGTCCGAGCATGCACGGAATGGAGCATAACGATGGCATCCGATGATAAAACCGAGCGCACTGAGGTATCCGCCGTGCCGCTGTACCAGCAGGTTATGGACGACCTAAAGGGCGAGATCGCGCGCGGCGTGTACGCATCCGGCTCGCGCATTCCTTCCGAGATGGAGCTCGCGAAGTCCTACGGCGTGGGACGCATCACCGTGCGCCGCGCCATCGAGGAGCTGTCGCGCGCGGGGTATCTCAACCGCCAGCAGGGGAGGGGCACGTTTGTGTGCGCGCCCAAGCTCAAGCGCAAGATTGTCCAAAAGGGTGACGTTCAGAGCTTTTCCGAGGGTTGCGCTGCCAACGACACGGCGGCCGGAGCACACCTGGTGTCGCGCCCGGTGGTTGCGGCGACGCTCGAGGACGCGGCGTTTTTTGGGGTGGAACCCGGCTGCGAGCTCATCGTTGTCGAGCGCGTGCGCACGGCAGACGGCGTGCCCGTCATGCTCGAGAACAACGCCTTTGTGCTGGCCGACCATCCCTACCTGCAGACGCTTGCCGACAAGGACCTCACGGACAATTCCAGCTTTGCACTCGTTGCCGAGCATTCGGGCCGCGCGCCGCTCAAGTCCGACCCTTGTACCGTGGAGATTGCGCTTGCCGATGTTCAGGCGGCCTCACTGCTGGAGGTGCCGGTCGGCGAGC
>RQBM01000160.1:0-6637 GCA_008668795.1 Collinsella aerofaciens
CTGGGTGACGACGGTGGCGGCGTGCCAACGCTTATAGCGCTTGTGCATCTCGCGGCCGATGCCCTGCTGCAGGTGGTAGCCGATGTAGCCCTGGGACATGGCGCCGCACTCGGGCAGCGGCATCTCGGGGGTGCCGATGGCGTCGTGGGCGGCGGCGAAGGCGTTCTGGATCATGCCGACCTGCGGGCCGTTGCCGTGGGTGATGATGATCTCGTTGCCCTGCTCGATGAGGCCGAGGAGAGCGTGGGCGGTGTTGCTCACGGCCTCGATCTGCTCGACGGGGTTGTTGCCGAGGGCGTTGCCGCCGAGGGCGACGACAATACGATCGGGCTTTCCGTACGGTTTACTCATAGTGTTCGTTCACTTCCCAGCTACTAGCGAAGCGTCGCGTACATCATGGCCTTAATGGTATGCATGCGGTTCTCGGCCTCCTGGAACACGCGAGACTGCGCGCTCTCAAAGACCTCGTCGGAAACCTCCATCTCGGTCACGCCGAACTTCTCGGCAATCTCGGCGCCGATGGTGGTCTGCGTATCGTGGAAGCTCGGCAGGCAGTGCATAAAGATGGCGCCGGGGTTTGCCTTGGCCATGACCTCGGGCGTTACTCGATAGGGAGAGAGAAGATCGATTCGGCTCTTCCACAGCTCCTCAGCCTGGCCCATACCGACCCAAACGTCCGTATAGATCACGTCTGCATCCTTGACGCCCTCGTCGATATCCTCAGTGAGCTGGATCGTGCAGCCATTCTGAGCGGCGATCTCCTGGCAGCGCTCAAGAAGCTCGGGATCGAAGTGCGTGGCGCCCTCGACATCGCCCTTGGGTCCGCAGGAGCAGAAGTTAATGCCGAGCTTGGCGCAGATAACCATCAGGGAGTCGCTGACGTTGCCCTGCTCCTTGCCCATATAGGTGAGCTTCATGCCGCGCGTGTCGCCAAACTCCTCACGCATGGTAAGAATGTCGGCAAGGGCCTGGGTGGGATGGTACTCGTTGGTCAGACCGTTCCAGACGGGAACGCCAGCCTTGGCGGCAAGCTCCTCGACGATTGACTGGTCGGAGCCGCGATACTCAATACCGTCATACATGCGACCGAGCACGCGGGCGGTATCCTCGATGGACTCTTTCTTGCCCATCTGCGACGAGCCGGGGTCGAGGTAGGTCACGCCCATACCCAGGTCCATACCGCCGACCTCGAAGGCACAGCGCGTGCGCGTTGAGGTCTTCTCAAACAGCAGGACAATGTTCTTGCCCTCGAGAAAGCGGTGCGGATAACCGGCGCGCTTCATATCCTTGAAGTTCTTTGAGAGGTCGAGCATGTACTCGATTTCCTCGGACGTAAAGTCAAGCAGGGTAAGAACGCTTCGACCAGAAAGATTAAGAGCCATGATTTGAGTCCTTTCGGTTGTTGGAACACACAAGGAGGGATGGGCGGCGCAGACCACACGCGCCGCCCAGATACGCTAACGCTGACTAGATTTCCTCACGCCAGAACGGCATGGTCATGCAACGCGGGCCGCCGCGACCGCGAGAAAGCTCCTCGGAGGGAGCGACGAGCAGCTCGACGCCAGCCTTGTAAAGAGCATCGTTGGTTACAACGTTGCGCTCATACACGCAGACCTTGCCCGGTGCGACCGCAAGAGTGTTGGAACCATCGTTCCACTGCTCACGGGAAGCCTCGATCGGATCGCCACCACCGCACTCAATCATGGTGATATGGTCCATACCCGTCGCAAGCTCGAGGATATGCTGCAGGGTGCCCTCGAGTTCCTCGATATGCACCTCCCCCTCCGAATCGCCCTTGGTCAGGCGGTAGGCACGAAGCGTCTGGTAGATGCCGGGATAGACCGTGAACTTATCGCGATCGACCTGCGTGCAGACGGTGTCGAGGTGCATGTAGGCATAGCCGTGCGGAATCTTGATGGCATAGATGTTCTCGATCTCGGCCTCATCGGAACCCCAGAACATATTCTTGGCGAGCTCATCGATGGCTGCAGTCTGGGTGCGCTCGGAAATACCGATGGCGAGCGTCTTGGCGTTGATGTTGAGGATATCGCCGCCCTCGATATGCCACTCGCTGTTGTGGTCATACCAAATGGGGCTACCAGCGTAATCAGGATGGTTACGCAGCACCGTTTCGTAGAAGATTACCTCGCGATTGCGCTGATTCCAGTACATGCGGTTCATGGTAGCGCCCTTGCCCACGACAGCCAGAGGGTCACGGGAGAAATACGAGGCCGGCATGGGGAACAGCACCATATCGTCGCCCTTCAGCTCGTCGCCGTCCAGGCTGGCAAGAGAGCCGCCGACATGCGGGATCTCGAGGTCGCGCACATACAGTCCGCCCATAGCTGTGAGGACAAATTCCTTGTTGTCCTTGATGGAATCGAGCTTCTCGACAACCGCCTGGCGAAGAGCGGCGTTCTTGATACCCGACTCGTTCATGAACTTTCCCATGAACTCCGCACGCGCGCCCTCGACCTTATCAAACGTCTCGGCAACCAGGTCTTCCATATAGACGACCTCGGCGCCAGCGCCGCGAAGAAGGTCGGTAAACTGATCGTGCTCTTTCTGGGCATAGTCCAGATAGAACGCGTCGTGAATCCAAACGCGGTCGAAATCCTCCGCCTTCATGTTTACAAGATCCATACCGGGGCGATGGACGCACACCTTCTTAAGGGCGCCAATCTCGCTATGAACGTTCAGTCCTTTGTTCATCTCTATCCTTCTTTCTTACAACTGTATGTAAGGTTTTGCTTTTACGGCAAGGGGATAAGGCCCGAAACCGCAGTGAATGCCATGCAGATAACGCTCACGACCAGGAAGAATTTCCAAGCAACCTTCCACCACTGGCCAAGCGGAATCTTGCAGACGCCAAGACCGGCAACGAGCATCGCGCTTGTTGGCGAAATGAGAGACATGGCCGCGCTGCCCATGGAAAGACCCGTAACTGCAGCCTCGGGGTTTAAGCCCATCAGCTCAACAAGCGGGCCAAAAATTGGAATCGTAAGAGCAGCGATACCCGAAGAGCTCGGAACGAGGATCGACAGAAGGTTATCCACGACATAGAGGATGCTCGTAAAGATAACGGCTGGAACTCCAGTGAGAGCCGTGGCGAGCGTATTGAGAATCGTATCGATGATGAGGCCGTCATTGGCGATTACGAGGATTCCGCGGGCAAGTCCAACAACGATGGCAGAGAACGCGAAATCTGCAATTCCCTTAACGAACTCGCCAGCGATCTCCTTCTCATTCATCCCGGAAACAACACCAGAAAGAAGGGCCATGGCCAAGAAAATCGCAGAGATTTCGTTCATGTACCAGCCCTGGGCTACCAGGCCCCAAATGATAGCGCCAAGTCCAAGCACGAAAATAACCATGACGGCTTTTTGCTTAGCGGTGAACTCGCTATCGAGGAGGTTCTCATCCGCGCCAAACTCTTTGCGTTTCTCGATATCATCGTGGAAAGCGGGGGACGCTTCGGGGTTTTTCTTAACCTTGAGGGCATACATTACAACCCATGCGACGGCAACCGCCGTGAGCACGGCAAGGGCAATAGTACGCAACCAAAGCTGGGGGTTGCCCTGGATACCGAGGATGCCCTGGGAAATCAGGACGTTGAACGGATTGACGGTAGATGCGATGTATCCGATACGGGCACCCACAAACACCGTCATGAACGCTGTAATTGAGTCGAAGCCCATGGCCATCATGATCGGCATAAGAATCGCAAAGAACGGAAGCGTCTCCTCTGCCATACCAAAGGTGCTGCCGCCCAAGGCAAAAAGCACCATTAGGATCGGAATGATGAGGACGTCCTTGCTCTTGAACTTCTTCACCACTCGGGCGACGCCGCTCGTGATGGCTCCGGTCGCCGTGATGACCTGGAAGGAACCTCCCACGATCATAATGAATGCAACGACCTCGACCGCTTGCTGGATGCCGATCGCAGGGGCCTCAAGTACTTCGAAGATGCCTTGGCGAAGATCGACCTCGTTGCCGTCCTCGTCCGTATAGACCTTATCGACAGGCTCATAGGTGCCCGAGACCGTTACCTCGCGACCGTTAACCTCCTGGCGCTCAAACGAACCCGAAGGCACGACCCAGGTCAGAACGGCAAATACGGCCATCAAGACGAGAATGATGGTGTACACGTGCGGGACTCGAGGAGTGCGCTTCTTTTCTGTCTCTGCCATCTCTCCTCCTTAATTCAGGGGTTTTTCGTTGCCGGCAAAGCCATTGTGTCATCGCGCAAAACACCCTTCCGTCTCTTCGCCCGCCAACGAAGCGCATCAACCCGTAAACGGATTTCAGATTGATGTAATTTGTCAATTTGCTATCTAAATTGATGTTTAACATCAATTACTAAGCCGGTTCGTGCCATTCACCTGTGACAGATATGATGTAAATTTAATCAAACTCGTAATGTGCCACTATGGAAGCAATAAATACTCACCGCCAAAGCGAGGTCACATGTCCGCATTGCATGTTCAAAATGAAATAGGAAAGCTAAAAAAGGTGCTTCTGCACTGTCCCGGCCCCGAAACGCGCAACTACCCCGACGGGCAGTTCAATCGGGTCTTTACGTTGCGTCCGTCTAGCAGCTCATTCGATCTTGATAAAGCCCTTAGGGAGCATCATGCTTACTCGGCGATGCTCGAGCACGAAGGGGTAGAGATTCTCTATCTTGAAAACCTTCTTACCGAAGCCCTTGATGCGACAGAGCAAGCGCGTCGCTCTTTTATCGATAGCTACATTTCAGAATGCGGCGCGCGGGGCATTGAGCTCGAGTCTGCCATTCGCGAGTATCTCGAGCGCATCGAAGGCTCCCGCGCCCTTGCTCAAGCAGCAGTCAACGGCATCCGCTACTCCCAGGTCTTCAACACAGATAAAGAGGTGTTCAGCCTCACGAAACTGACGGCAGACGCATACTCACCTGACGATCTTCTCGTAAGCCCCCTTAACACCATGTGGTTCACACGCGATCCGGCGAGCGTCATCGGCGAAGGCGTTACGCTCAACCACATGTACTGGCCAGAGCGCAACCGTGAGGTTATCGCCTACAAAACGATTTTTACCTATCACCCAGATTTCCGCGAGACCCCTCAGTTCTTCAAGCATGAATCGACTTACCACATTGAAGGCGGCGACCTGCACAACCTCAACAGCGAAAACATAGCCGTTGGAATCTCGCAACGAACCGAGCCGGCGGCGATAGACACTTTAGCAAATAACTTGCTGTGGGATGAGAACTCGACTATTGAGTCCGTATGGGCCATTCAGGTCCCCTACGATGACCTCTGCATTCATCTCGACACATATTTCACTCGCGTTGACTACGAGACATTCCTCGTTGCTCGGGAGCTTCTCGACCAAGCGCGAGTCTACCGCATTACGCGGGGCAGATCGGAAGGGACAACCCGTGCGTGTCATGTCGCAGGCGGACTGAAAGAAGCGTTGCGATTAGCCCTAGGTTCAAGTTCGTTGCAGTTTATCCTTTGCGGTGGCTCAAATCCCGGAGCAGCAGAGGTCGAAAGGACCAACAATGCCACAAGCACCCTTTGTTTGGAGCCAGGCAAGGTCTGCGTATACGAAGAAAACGCCGAAACCAACAAAGCGCTGGAGCAGGCCGGTATTGACCTTATTCCCATCTCTATCTTTGAGCTGACAAACGGCTTTGGCGGCCCCAACTGCCTCTGCCTCCCCCTCGTCCGCACTTCATAACATGGGAACGGGTCAAAACATAAAGGCGCTTCGCAAGCGCGACCAGCTGACACAGGAGGAATTCGCGGCACTCATCGGCGTCTCCAAAGAAACGGTATGCCGCTGGGAAAAGGACCGCTATACAATCCGCCGCTCAACGTTGCTCAAGATAGTATCGAAATTTAACCTGCAGCTCGACGACCTCACATCTGAAACCGCAGGGCTTGCCGCAAAGCTCGACCACGAGGGGCGGAAGGGGGAATCCAAAGAAGTTACTACTGATTCCCTTTGCGATGTATTTAAAATCTTGAAGAATGGAGGCAGAACGGGACTTAAACAAACCGGAATAACCGCGCTTCCCTCATCCGTATTCAAGAAACATCGCGGGTGCTTCTTTGTTCAAATGGACACGTCCGCCATGTCCAAATGCTACCCGATTGGATCCCTTCTCCTCGTGGATCCAAACCTGAAACCCTGGAACGGATGCTCCGTCCTCGCTTTGGCCGATAATTCAAGAATCGTCATACGTCGTTATAGCACCGGTACGAACACCGTGATGCTCTCATCCTACTCATATCGCACAGCGGAACCGGATATCGTGCTGGACAAACGCCGAATTAGGATTCTGGGAATCATCGTCTGGTTTCAGGCATCCCATGATCTGAGCATCTAACCAAATTTGCTCTTGTTTACCCCCTGCACACATCTCAAACAGCAAAAGCCCCGCAGTCGGAGCGGACTGCAGGGCTCATGAAGAGAGGCTAGTCTGTGGGCGCTTTGCCTGGCGCCCACGAGAGAGGCAACGGAGTAGGGACTACTCGTGGATGCGGGTACCGGAGAGGCCGGCCATGGTCTCGGCGGCCTTGTCCAGGGCGCCGATGATGCAGGTGCGGCCCTTGCGGGAGCGGGCGAACTTGATGGCGGCGCGGACCTTGGGCTC
>RQBM01000136.1:0-11661 GCA_008668795.1 Collinsella aerofaciens
GAGCTCCTCGTACTCCGAGAAGTCCTCGGCGCCCTCAAAGTCAAAGGCGCGCTGGCAAATGCGGACCTCGTCGCCCGCACGGCAACCGGCCTTCTCGAGCGCGTCGTCAACACCCATACGCGCAAACTTATGCTGCAGGTAAATGACGGCTTCCTCGTTTTCCCAGTCGGTCTGGATGACCATGCGCTCGATGGCACGACCGACCACGCGGAAGGCACCGGGCTCTTCCTGAACAATGCGGAAACGCTTCTCACGCTGCAGGCGACGGCGCTCCCACTCATCGTCGCGCAGAACGACCGGCTCATCCGAGACAGCCAACTCGGCGCGCAGCTTAGCCACCTGCTCGCCCACGGCAAGCATCAGCGTGTTGAGGCCGGCGCCCGTCACGGCAGACACGGCAAAGAACATATGTCCATCGTCGAGCGCTGCGCGCTTGAGGTCGGCAATCTTGTCGGCCGTGCCCGGCGCATCGCACTTGTTGGCAACGACGATCTGCGGACGCTCCGAAAGCTCGGCGCCATACTGCTCGAGCTCGCGGTTGATGATGTGGTAATCCTCGACCGGATCGCGATCCTCAAAACCACCCGTCATGTCGACGACGTGCATGATCAGGGCCGTACGCTCAATGTGGCGCAGGAACTGGTGACCCAGGCCCTTACCCTCGCTCGCGCCTTCGATAAGACCGGGGACGTCGGCAACGACGTAAGAATATTCACCGGCACGCACCATGCCGAGGTTCGGCACGAGCGTGGTAAACGGGTAGTCAGCAATCTTGGGACGGGCGGCACTCATGCGCGCGATGAGCGATGACTTACCCACGGAGGGAAAGCCCACGAGCGCGGCATCGGCCATAAGCTTCATCTCGAGCTCGATCCAGTGCTCCTCGGCCGGTTCGCCCAACTGGGCAAAGGCCGGAGCGCGACGCACCGACGTCACAAAGTGCGTGTTGCCCAGACCGCCGGCACCGCCGGGCGCCACGACGACGCGCTCGCCGTCGTGCACCAGGTCGGCAATCTCGAACATCGGGGTCTGCGTCTCGGGATCGAGCTCGCGCACCACGGTACCCATAGGGACCTTGAGAATCAGGTCCTCGCCGCTCTTGCCGTTACGACGGGCACCCTGCCCGTGCGTGCCGCGCTCGGCGCGAAAGTGATGCTTAAAGCGGTAATCGATCAGCGAAGACAGCTGAGCATCGGCCTGGATGACGACATTGCCGCCACGACCGCCGTCGCCGCCATCGGGGCCGCCCTTGGGGACAAATGCCTCGCGCCTAAACGACATGCATCCGGCTCCGCCGTCGCCGCCGCACACGTTAATGCGGCTGATATCGGTGAACTGTGACAACAGAATCGCCTCCTACAAAAAAGAGGGAGACCCTTGAATCCTAAAACTCAAGTGCCTCCCACATATGTGCTCTATGAAGGGTGAATTACGCGTTCGCGAGCGGGCGTACGCTGACCCTGTGCTTGATACCCTTGTGGAACTCAACGGTACCGTCGACCAGCGCGAACAGCGTGTCGTCCTTACCACGGCCAACGTTCTCACCCGGGTGGATGTGCGTGCCGTGCTGACGGACGAGAATCGTGCCCGTGGTTACCGTCTGGCCGGCATAGCGCTTCGTGCCAAGGCGCTGACCGCGGGAGTCACGGCCATTACGGGAGGAACCGAGTCCTTTTTTGTGTGCCATTGTGTATACCTACTCTTTCGTTACGAGTGTAATCTACTCGGCGACGGGAGCCTCGGCAACAGCCTCGGCCTCTGCCTTGACAGCCTTCTTGGCGCGGGACGTAGCCTGGACCTTCACGATCTTCAGCTTGGTGAGCTGCTGACGGTGACCCTTCAGACGACGATAGCGCTTGCGCTTGTGGAACTTGAAGACCAGCTGCTTCTCGCCCTTGAACTGCTCAACGATCTGAGCGGTAACCTTGGCCTTGGCCAGCTTGTCGGGATCGGTGACGATCTTCTTACCATCGTTGAGGAAGATAACCGGCAGGGTGACCTTGTCGCCCTCATTGCCCTCGATCTTCTCGACGGTGATGACATCGTCGGTGGCGACCTTGTACTGCTTGCCGCCCGTGTTAACGATTGCGTACATGTTTACTTGCCCTTCATGCATCAGTTAGTGCAACAGCCGAATATAGTAGCAGGCGAAAATACCCCCGTCAACGAGTATGTGGAGCAAATCCACAAGTTCGCACAGGTATGGGGCTGACGAGTCGGCCCTCGTCGTCCTCGCATGCTTGATTCTGACGCTCGACATCGTAGGAGCAGATGGTCACGAGGTCTTGCATACCGGTGGAAACAATAGGTGCATCCACGCCCGGGGTCAAGCCCTGCAACAAAACATCAGCAGCAGAAAGCAAAATTTCCGGACGCATGGAGCCCTCGTTGTCGGCATGGGTGTCGAGCATGAGCACCAAATGGTCCGGGCGCTCCCCCGCCGTGAGCTCATAGCCCACGAGCGTGTGATCCAAATCCAAGCGCTTGCTCTTTTTGCCGCGCGCGTAGTCGATGCCGTGGCCCGCGCGCAGCGTGTCGATCGCACGACGCACCTCGTCGGCGCTTACGGGCGCCTCGGGATCCAAGTGCAGGTCGATGCGATACGACAGGCGCGTGAGCTGCGCCGTCAACGCCGGCGTGCGCACGTCGATGTAAGCCGCCTCGATGGGCGCCAGATCGGCCGGAGACGCCGCAGCCAGGCGCCCAAACGCCTCGTCGAGCGCCACGAACTCGGTCATAAACAGGTCATACCACTCGCAGGTCGACGACGTACCCACCGGCAGCGCCGAAGAGAAGCCCACGCGCATGTGCGGAGAGAAGCCCTGCGTGACGGCATAGGGAAGTCCCGCACGGCGCACGATGCGCTCAATGGTATGGATTACTTCGAGATGGCCCAGGTACTTAAGGCGATCGCGCTTGCCATAGCGAACACGAAGTCTAAAGAGCGAGGGGTTGTCGGTCAGGCGCTCACTCATGCGCGATCACCCATCAATACATTCTTGGCGTGGAGCGTGGGGCAGATCCCGCAGCCGGTGCACGACGTGCGGGTACAGTCGGGAGTCGTGACGCCCTCGAGCGAGCGACGGTACTCGCGCTCGAGGAAGCCGCGCGTGCAGCCGGGGCTCACGTGCTCCCACGGCAGGCGCCAGTCCAACTCGTAGGGCAGGTGCACGAGCTCATTGAGGTCGATGCCGTTTTTGGCAGCAGCTTCCTTCCAGTTATCGAGCGAGAAATGCTCTACCCAGGCGTCAAAGCGAGAGCCCGAGCGCCAAGCATCGATGATGACGGGCGTCATGTCACGCCCGGCGCGGGACAGCGCGGCCTCGATGAGCGAGGTCTCGGCATCGTGGTAATGCACGCGGACGGCACGGTTGCGAACGCTCGTGATAAGCAGCTTCTGGCGACGCTTGACGTCGTCGTAGTCGAGCTGCGGGCACCACTGGAACGGCGTGGCAGCCTTGGGGATAAAGACCGAAACCGAGATCGACACCGAAATCGAGCCGCGACGAGCCTTGGGCACCACGGAACGACCGAGCTCCAGCACGTGATCGGCCAGATTGGCGATGGCCACGATGTCCTCATCGCGCTCGCCGGGAAGGCCCATCATAAAGTAGAGCTTCATGCGGTTCCAACCGGCCTCGAAGGCCGCCTTGGCCGCACGGTCCAGGTCCTCCTCGGTCACGTTCTTGTTAATGATGTCGCGCATGCGCTGGCTGCCGGCCTCGGGCGCGAACGTCAGGCCGCCCTTCTTTTCGCCGGCGACCGACTCGGCCATATCCACGCCAAACGAATCCAGGCGCTGCGACGGAATAGACACGCGAATACCCGTATCCTCCAGGCGACGGTTGAGCCTGCCGAGCACGTCGCGAATGCAGGAGTGGTCGGTCGTGGAGAGCGAGGTCAGCGACACCTCGTCATAGCCAGTCTTTTCCAGGCCCTGAATCACCGACGAGACGATCTGGTCGGCCGAGCGCTCGCGCACCGGGCGATACGTCATGCCGGCCTGGCAAAAACGACAGCCGCGGGCGCAGCCGCGCAGGATCTCGATAGACAGGCGGTCGTGAACCAGCTGCGCATAGGGCACGCACGACTGCGACAGCGGATTCGTGGCGCCGAAATCCTCGACGACGCGCTTGTAGACCACGGTCGGCGCATCCTTGCCCTCACGTGGCACGGTGTAGCCATGCGGCGAGCAGGGCTCGTCATGACGAACCTCATAGAGCGACGGCACGTAGTTGCCGGCAATGGATGCAAGCTGCTCGACAATCTGCGCGCGCGGGACCCCTTCGTCACGCAGGCGGCGATGCAGCTGGCAGGTCTCGAGCAGCGATTCCTCGCCCTCACCGATGAGGATGGCATCGAAGAAGGCCGCGTACGGCTCGGGGTTGTACACCGAGGGACCGCCGGCGATGATAATGGGGTCGTCCTCGGTGCGGTCGGCCGCTAACAGCGGAATGCCAGCGAGGTCGAGTGCCTCGAGGAAGTTCGTCACCGCCATCTCGTGCGGCACATGCAGACCGACGATATCAAACGAAGCGACCGGCGCTGCGCCCTCGAGCGATAGCAGCGGAATACCCGCCTCGCGCATGGCGTCGCCCATATCGGGCCACGGCACATAGCCGCGCTCGCAGGAGATGCCCTCGGCCTGGTTAAGGATGTTGTAGAGGATGGCGATGCCCTGGTTGGGCAGACCAACCTCGTACACATCCGGGTAGATCAGGCAGCAACGGTAGTCGGCATCGGCCTTGGAAAGCGTGCCCCACTCGTGATCGATATAGCGGCTCGGCTTCTCGACCTTGGCGAGCAACGGCTCAATTAAATGAAAACAATCTTGGTACGGAACGCGCAACGGAAAACCCCTAAGCAGCGAGATCTGATGCGTCCTGGTAGGACGCCATAGGACGGGTAGCGCCCGCGACCGTGGTCACAAGATCGCGAACGCGGGAAAACGTGGCAGTGACCACCTCATTGGCACGGCTGTAGTCGACATCGCGCTCGTAGAGCGAAACGAGCGCACGGCCCATGCCATAGGTGCCCGCGGCAGCAGTGAGCGCCTTGACGGCAAACCCAATATGCGGCGTCTGCTTGACGAGCGCGCGGGTGACCGCGCGGATCACAAGACCGCCGGCAAGCACGCCCGCGACCTCGTAGCCACGCTCGGGTTTAATGCCGCGTCCAAAGACGGCAGCGAGCTCAAAGAGCATGCCCACCTGCGCCAGCGCCATAACGGGATAATCGGCGCCCGGCAAAAACACCAGTGCACCGGTCGCCATATTGGTGAGCGCGCACGAGGTGATGATACGGTTGGCCGCCGCGATGCGCATGAAGGCAAAGTTCGCCGCAAAAGCCGTTTCCTTGTCGGTGCGATCGAGAATCCAGCGGGCAAGCGTCTCGAGCAGATACGTCTTATCGATTGCCGCTACCACGCCGAGCATGGGCGTGGACTCCTCGATAAACGGCACCTCCACAGCAGACTCGGCAAGCACGCACACGGGCGCGCCGGCGATCACGAGCTCCTGCACGGCACTCTCCAAGCGGTCGGAACCACACGAGAGCACCAGCACCACATCGGTATCGGTCTTTGGAGCAATTCGCTCCTCCCCCAGACGCTCGACGCGCACAATGCCCGAGGTCGTCTGCGGCACAAAGGCGTCACGCACCGTCTCGGCCAGAAAGCGCGAGGCGGACGAATCCAGATAGACCGAGACGCGCACCGGCGTATCGGAATCCTTCTTAACGGACGCGCCCATCTTAAAAGCGCGGGTCAGCTTATCTACGGGAATTTTCATAGCAAACCCCTCCAGCGGTTACGCGGCGCCCGAACGATGCCGCCATATGGATTGTACGATACCCACCGTCAGCAGCTGAATCATCATCGAAGACGAACCGAAGCTAATAAACGGTAGCGGAATACCGGTAATCGGCATCATGCCGATGCACATGCCGATGTTTTCGAAAGTCTGGAACGCCCACATGCCAACGATGCCCACACACGAAAGACGCAAAAACAGCGACTCGCACTTAAAGGCGACGCGAATCGTCGAAAAGATCAGCAGCACGTAGAGGCACAGGAGCAAAAAGGAACCGCAAAAGCCAAAGGTCTCGGACAGGAAGGCGAAGACGAAGTCGGTGTGGAACTCAGGCAGAAAGCCGCCGGCCGACTGCGTCGCATGCCCCAGGCCCTTACCAAAGAAGCCGCCCGAGCCAACGGCGATAAGCGACTGCTGCAGGTTGTAGGCATCGTCCGAATCGGCATTATCGGGGTCGATAAAGACCGTCAGACGGTTCATCTGATACTGCTTGATGAGCACATCGTGGCCGAGCAACGAATCAAAGACCGAATCAAGCGCCAGGACGAGGGCCACCAGGCCCACGAGCAGGGCCAGGGTCGACAGCACCCATTCGCGGCGTGCACCGCTCATGCAGATGACGATGGCGCCCGAAACCAGCACGACCAGGCCCGAGCCCAGGTCACCCATGGCAACGACGGCCAAAAACGGAATGGACAGCATGCCGCAGAGCTTGACGTAGTCGCGAACGGTATCGATGCGACCGTTATACTGCGAGCCAAGCGTAGCAATAAAGAAGATGGTGATGAGCTTGGCAAGCTCAACCGGCTGGAACGTCAAGCCGATACCGGGAATCTTGATCCAGCCCGTCATGCCCAGACCGCCCGTATAGGACAGACCCGGAATCTTGGGCGAGAAGATCACGATCAGGTCGATGACGAGCAACGCCGTCGAGAAATTGGAAATACCGCGCAGGTCGGTTCGCCAGACGAGCACCGCCAGCACCGCTCCGATGCCAATTCCCAGCAAATGGCGCGAGAACGAAGCATCGGCCTTAAACTGCGAAGCCGACCAGATAATGATGGCACCGTAGGCGACGAGCGCCACAGTAGCCACGAGCACACCGATATGCACCTTTTGGCGAAACGTGCCGCGCGAGGCCGAAAGTTGCTTGTTGACGCGGTCCAGGCTGCTGCGAGAGCCGGTCTTGGTTGAACGGAACAGATCCGCCGGAGAAAAATCCATCGCAACCTCCTATCGAACCGAAGAATCGCCCGAGGCCGAAGAGGTATCGGGCTCGTCATAAATCACGCCGAGCACGTCGCGCACGACATGCATCGCGGTATCTGAGCCACCGCCGCCCTGCTCCAGGACGGTAGCGATGACATACTTGGGATCATCGGCCGGTGCATAGGCGCAGAACCACGCGTATTCGTCCTCGCCACTTTTCTCGCCCGTGCCCGACTTGCCGTATACCTGCGGCGTCAGGGTGCCAAAGTGCGCCGCCAGGGACGTCGATGCCGTGTAAATCACGTCGTGCATGCCGTTGCGAACAAGAGCCAAATCCGAATCGCTGTTGATCTTGGCCTCCAGGCGCTTCTTCTTGCCCTTGCCATTGTACTTATAGGCATCGCCGTCGCCATCGCGCGACACGGCAGACAAAAATACGTGAGGCACGTACTGTTTGCCGCCGTTGGCAAGACCCATATAGGCGCACGCCATCTGCAGGGGCGTCACCAGGATGTCGCCCTGGCCGATAGCAATGTTGGTCATATCGCCGGCATTCCACTTGCGGTCCTCGGCAGAGGCGTCGGTGAAGTATGACTCTTTCCACTCGGCATCGGGAATACGACCCGCGCCCTCACTCGGCAGATCGATACCGCAGGTCTTGCCTAGGCCCCAGCGACGAAAGACCTCCTGCAGGCCCTCGGGATGTTGCTCGTCATAAAAGAACGCCTTACCCATGTCGTAGAAGACGGGGTCGCACGAGTTGGCGATACCCGACTGCAGCGTCATGGTGCCGTGGCCAGACGTCAGCCAGCAGCGCTTGCCCCAAGCCTTGCCCAGACCCGTCCAATAACCCGTGCAGTTGGTTGTCTGCGTTGAAGTGTAGGTTCCAAACTCAAGACCGGCCAGTGCCGAGAGCGGCTTGATGGTCGAGGCCGACATGTACTGTCCGCTAATGGCGCGGTTGAGCAGCGGGTGCGAACCCTTGTCATCATTGAGCTCGGTCCACACGTCATTTGAGACGCCGCCGATAAAGACGGACGGATCGAACTTGGGCTGGCTCGCCATGCCCAGGATCTCGCCATTGTTGGGATCGAGACACACCACAGCGCCGTTGCCGGCATTGCTGTAGCCAGTGGTCTTGGCAAGCTCGATAGCGCTCGCCAGCGCCGTCTCACAGGCCTGTTGGATCTTAAGGTCGAGCGTGAGCTTAATGTCGGAGCCGGCCTTCGCGGGCACGGCGCCGGCCTGACCGGTCACATTGCCCGAGGCATCGACCTTGACGGTCTGCTCGCCACGAATACCCTGCAGCAGGTTTTCGTAGTAGCTCTCAACGCCCGCCTGGCCCACGATATCGCCCGACTGGTACGTAATCTTGCCAGCAGAAGCATCATCATCGCCAGAGGTTTTCTTATTCTGGGCCTCGAGCTGCTCGGAGGTAATGGTGCCGGTATAGCCCAAGATATGGCATGCCGTCTCGCCGTATGGATACTGGCGCTCGGTACGCTCGGCAATCTTGACGCCCGGGAACTCGCCGGCGTGTTCCTTGATATAGGCAACCGTGGAGCGACGGACGTCCGTCGCGATGGTATGCAGGCTCTGAGCGCCCTCTGTATTGTCCTGAATATTGCGAAGGACCGCCACATAAGGCATTCCAAGCACGTTGGCAAGATGGCGAACCAGAACCTCATCCTCGGCAAGGTCGCGGTAGGCCACGACAGCAAGTGAGGGACGGTTCTGGACAAGCGCCACGCCATTGCGGTCGAGGATGCGGCCGCGCACAGCGGGTGTGGTAACGGTGCGAGTCTGATTACTATTGGCCTGCTTCTCGTAATAGTCCGACGAGACCATCTGCATGCCCCACAGCTTGACGGCAAGTGCCGCAAACATCGCGCCCACACCCGTGGTGAGGATGGAAAAGCGGCCCTTAAAGGCGGTCGCCGCGGTATTGCCCTCGCCCTCGGTGGCGCGCGGGGCCGTTCCATGCTGTGTATCGTAGGTAAAACGGGAATCGCCTCGACGCATGATGACCAGCGCGACCACGATGGCCACAACCAGCACGATACCGGCGATAATAACCGTCATCTGGGAAGACATCTACGGGCCTCCCCTATTTGAGCTTGCGGGTCTTGGGCTTAAAGCGCATACCCGTCTGGCGTCCGCCACGTGCGGAGAATCCATAGCCGGACTGCGGCACGACGCCGGACATCAAAAACGGAATGGCAACCAGACCCGTCAGGATCGAGGACGGCAGCGCATGGCCGAAGATCGCCACGACAAAGCTCGTCTCCAAACCCATAAACAGCAAGATGATGCTGTAGATCACATTAATGACGAGCGCAAAGGCGCCCACGGTGACGCCGCGCGCACTCGGGGTACCGCCCGTCTGACCGACGGCGCTGTGCACCAGGGCAAAAGAACCCACGGTCAGCAGGAGCGACATAACGCCCACCGGCACGGCAGCGGACAGGTCATAAAACAAGCCGCTGCAAAAACCGCACACGACGGCACGGGTCGGGTCGCCCGAGAACACGCTTAGGCACACCAGGATAATCATGAAGTTGACGCGACCTCCCGCAATGGAGATCTGCGGTGCCAGGCCTGCCTGCAGCAGCACACACACAATGGCGGCGATTACAAACGTGCGGGAGCTCATCCCCTGCTCGTGTAGATCCATGGACATGCCCCCTATTCGCTCGAGCCAGAATCGGTCGTCTCGGACGTGTCGGAACTGTCATCCGAGCTCTCGTCCTTCGTCTTGGTCGCAGCATCGCGCGACGTTCCCTGCGGCGTGCTGTTGGCCGTGCTCACGTCCTCATCCGAGGCCGACTGTTCGTCGGTCAGCGAGGTGATGACCAGCACTTCCTCGTTGTTCTCGGCCGTGGTCTGAGCGCGCACCACAATGGTGTAGTACACGTCGTTTGCCGATTTCTCAACCGACGAGACGGTGCCAAGCGGAAGGCCCTTGGGGAACACGCCACCGATGCCAGAGGTCACGATGATATCGCCAACCTTAACATCGGAGTCGACGCTCACGTACTCAAGACGCAGCGTGCCGTCAGCCTGACCCTGCAGCATACCCTGGGCGCGCGTGTCCTGCACCATGGCGGACACGCCCGAGTTCTCGTCGCCAATCAGGCGCACGGTAGAGGTCTTGGCCGATACCTCGATAATCTGGCCGATAACACCGGCAGAACTCGTCACGGGCATGTTGATGGTAAGGCCGTCGGCAGAGCCCTTGTCGATGGTAACGGTCGAGGTCCAGGCATCGCCGGAGGCACCAACGATACGAGCTGCGGTCGATTTGAGGTTGTAGGTCGATTGCAGCCCGACCAGGCCCTCCAGGCGCTCGGCAGTCTTTTGAGCCTCAGAAAGCTCGGCGACCTTAGAGGTCAGCTCCTCATTTTGCTTCTTGAGCTCGTCGAGCGTGTCCTGCGACGCCGTTAGGTTAGAGAACACGTTGCCAATCGCATTGAAGGGAGCCGCCACAGCCGAGCCCACAAAGCGCACCGGAGAGGTAATCGTCGTTACGCCCGAACGCACGGCATGAATCGGCCCTGCCTCGCCCTCGCGGATGTAAAACGTGAGCAGCAACACCGAAATCAGGCTGAAAACAATCAACGGGCGCATACCCGTTGATTGTCGCTTGGTATTCAGATTTGTGGAGAAACCCGAAGATCGTGCCAAATGGAATCCACCTTTTGGAAATTAAGCATTGGTCTGGACGAAGCCGCCATCAAACGCATTGGCCTCGAGCACGCGGGCACAGCCGTTAACGACGTTATCGAGCGCCGTGGGGCTGACGTTGACCGAAACACCGGTCTCATCGCGCAGGCGCACGTCGAGACCGCGCAGCAGCGCGCCGCCACCAGTCAGCAAAATGCCGTAGTACATAAGGTCCGAGGCAAGATCGGGAGGCGTAGCGTCGAGTGCGTCCTTGACGGCCTTGGCCATCTCGTCGAGCGGCTTGTTGAGCGCGCGACGAATCTCCTCGCTCTCGATGCGCACGGTCTTGGGCAGACCGGTGATCACGTCGCGGCCGTTGACCTCGACGTCGAGCTCGTCCTTGAGCGGCACGGCGGAACCGACCTTGATCTTGATGTCCTCTGCCGTACGCTCGCCGATGGCAAGGTTGTAGGCATCGCGAACGTGCGTGAGGATGGCCTGATCGAACTCGTCGCCGGCAATACGGATGGACTGCGAGACGACGATGCCGCCCATAGCGATAACGGCAACCTCGGTGGTACCGCCACCGATGTCGATGACCATGGAGCCGGTGGGCTCCTCGACAGGCAGGTCGGCGCCGATAGCAGCAGCCATGGGCTCCTCGATCAGGTAGGCCTGGCGAGCGCCGGCCTGGATCGTAGCCTCAAAGACGGCACGCTTCTCGACCGACGTGACGCCGGAGGGAACGCAAACGACAACGCGCGGACGCGGGGTCCACGGATAGCGCTTCTCGGAAGCCTTGTCGATAAAGTAGCGAAGCATGGCCTCGGTAACATCGAAGTCGGCGATGACGCCGTCCTTCAGGGGACGAACGGCCACGATGTTGCCGGGCGTACGGCCGAGCATGCGCTTTGCCTCGATACCGACCGCCAGGATGCGCTCGTCGTTCTTGTCGATGGCGACAACAGAGGGCTCGCGA
>RQBM01000176.1:0-21574 GCA_008668795.1 Collinsella aerofaciens
ACGAAGGCGTCCATATCGTGCTTGCCATCGCCCCACACCAGATGGCCATACGGGTCACCGTCGATAAAGTGCATCTCGTGAATTGCCCCATCACCAAAGGCGGCAAACCAGTCCTCGAGCGTCTCGCCTGCAACGCCCATCGCGGTTGTATCAACCATGGGCTGTAAGTACGGGCTCGCGACCTCGTCAATCATGCGCTTCGCATCGGAAACCGTCGTCACAAGGTTGCTCTCCTCGGGACGCAGACTTTCCATCGTAAGCACCAGACCGTGCTCGCCGGCATACTCAGCCAGAATGGACAAGTGCTCGCGGCTGCGCTTCCAGGCTTCCTCGCGGTCCTCGTCCCAGTCGCCCCAGCCCGAGTTGACGGACATACGGTCGCACCCAAGTACCTCGGCAAGCTCAATGCCGTGCTTAAAGTACGCCAGGCTGCGCTGTTCATGCAGCGGTTTGCGTGCGCAGTACTGCCAAGGATAGACAACATTCTCGGGGCACAGAGTACGATACCTAAGCCCACGGTCTGCAGCCTTTTTCGCCAGGACCTCAGCCTCAAAGTAGCCCGTGTGGTCGAGCGTCACATGCGGCTCCGCGCACCACAGCTCAATGGACTCAAAGCCCAAGCGCTGCTGCACATCAAGGAAGTAATCGAGCGACCACATGATGTAGTGGATATTCATGCCCGCAATCTGCTCGCGGCGCAGCGTCGGTTTGGATTCAGACATCTTATGCCTCCTTATTTCGATCGAACACGATCTGTCCGTCCGACATCGTCATATCAACCGCAAGATCGCGTGCGTCGCGATAATCGAGGTCGAACACATCCCGATCGAGCACGCAGATATCGGCAAGCTTGCCAACCTCAAGCGTACCCAGCTCATCTTCGCGCATCAGGTCGTACGCGCCCCCGGCAGTCCAAGCGCACAAGAGCTCGACAAGCGTCAGCGTGTTGACCTCATTCACGGGCAGTCCGTCGTCGAAGTATCCGCCGCACGCACTGTAGATTGACTCGCCCAAGCTCGGAATCAACAGCGGCAAATCCGTGCCACAGCACACTGTGCATCCGGAATCTTCCATGCCGCGGCGATTCCAGCTGTGCAAAAGCCGCGTCTCGCCAATTTGTCGACGCATCATCGACAGGCAATCCTCGCGCCGGTCCAGCGTTAGAATCTGCGGATAGACCTCGCAAATTCCACCTAACTTGCCAAACTCGACAAGATCGGTCGGGTCAGAGTTCTCGAGATCGGTAATCGCATGGCGGCGAAGCATCCGTCCATGCTCGTCTCGAGGCAGCGAGGCATAGAGCGCCACGGTGCGACGAACGGCGCCATCGCCCTGGCAATGCAAGGAATATCGGAAGCCGTCAGCATCAATTGCACGCAGCTCGTTCTCAATCAGATCCCACTCTGGCTCCTCGACGACCGTCTTGCCGGCAGCGCCCGCATCGGCCGAGTCCTCATAGGGGTCTATCATCTCGGCAAGCCCCGCCCATACGCCGCGATCGGTCATACGGTTGAAGCCAGAAAAACGAACGAACGGTCCCCGGAAGCGCTCTCGCGCCTCGCGGGCATATGCCAGATTTGCACCGGCGCCCACCGGCTGCGACATCATAGAGACGCGAACCGTCAGCTCACCAGATTCCTCACGGCGAGCCATTTCGTCGGCAAAGCCGTAATAATCATCAAACGCCATCTCCTTGATGGCGGTAACGCCGCGTTCGTTAAGCATGCTCATGTAGTCCGAATACCCCGCACGCACCTCGGGCAGCGCGAGGAAATCGCTCATCATGCGCCAGATCTTCTCGGCATAGCACGCCTGCGGTGTAAAACCGTATCGCGCACTGGCGGCAGCATTGAGAACGCAGGTCTCCGCGCCCGGTGTAAAGCAGACGACAGGGATATCACCAAAAAACTCGTCAAACACAGCTGCCGTATTTGCGTTCTCGGCATCCGATGCCAACGTTTCGGGCAGGTTGTGGCCAAAAGCCGCCGCGCAATCCGGATGATCATCTTTCCATGCACGCAAGAGCGACACGGCCTCTTTGGCATCAGCGACGCCGGACAGATCAGACCCCAACGTCCGCAGTGCCCAGCCCGTATAGAAGGTATGCACATCGATCAGGCCGGGCATGACGGTGCGGTCGCCCAGGTCAACTACCTCGTCCGCCTGGGTCAAATACGAAGCTACCTCGCACTTGGTGCCAACCGCCTCAATTCGATTGCCACGGACCGCTACGAAACCTTCAAACGGCAGGTCCCCCGTACCGGTAAAGACGCTCTTAGACGTCAGGACCGTCAAACAATCAGACATCACAACCACCTACACCGGAAGCATGCCAGAGATTGCCGTTACGATCAGGCCAAAGACGACCATGAAGATGAAGAACTTCCAAATGGTCTTCCACCATTGGCCAAACGAAATCTTAGCCACGGCAAGGCCGGCGACCGTCATGCCCGCCACGGGACTGATGGTGTTGATGGTCTGATTAGCAAACTGGAGCGCGGTAACGGCAGCTTCGGGATTGAGGCCCATAAGCTCGGTCAGCGGACCCATGACGGGCATGGTGAGCGCCGCAAGTCCAGAACTCGAGGGAACCAGCAAAGAGAGCAGGCCAAGGACGATATACATAAACGTGGTGTAGACGGCAGCGGGCGCACCGGCGAGCGCGGTAGCGAGCGCCTGGAGGATGGTGTCGATGATCATGCCGCCCTCGGCGATGACCAGAATACCGCGAGCGATACCGATAACGATGGCAGCGTACGCAAAGTCGGCGAGACCCTTAACGAACTCCTCTGCGATTGTCTGCTGGTCAAGACCGCCCAGGATACCGGCAAGCAAGCCCATGCCAAGGAACACGGCGGAAATCTCATTCATGTACCAGCCCTGGGTAACAAGACCCCAGACGATAATGCCCATACCGCAAGCAAAATCGATAAGCACGAGCTTCTGACGGATAGTGAACTCTTCCTCGATGGAGGCATCGGTCACGGAAAACTCAATACGCTTGAGCTTATCGTCCTCGTACACAATGGACGACTCGGGGTTTTTCTTGACGCGCATGGCGTAGCGCATGGCCCATGCGATACCGACGGCAGTGAAGATGACCCAAGAAACAGCGCGCAGCCACAGTTGCGGATTACCCTCGATGCCAATGATGCCTTGGGCGATCAAAACATTAAACGGGTCGATGGTCGAAGCACAATATCCCAGGTTAGGACCAAGGAAGCAGATGATGAATGCCGTCATCGAGTCATAACCGATACCCATCATGATGGGAATGAAGATGGCATAGAACGGCAGGGCTTCCTCAGACATACCAAACGTAGTGCCGCAAATGGACAGCAATGTCATCGTGATGGGAATGATGAGGATGTCCTTGTTCTTGAGCTTTTTAATCACACGGCTCATGCCGGCATTCAAAGCGTTGGTCTTGGTGATGATCGCGAACGATCCGCCAATCAATAAGACGAACGCAACGACGTCGGCAGCCTCCTGGATGCCCTTGGTGGGCGCTTGCAGAACCGCGAAGATATCCTGGCCCAGATTGATGGTCTCGCCGGTCTCGGAATCGGTGTAGTTCTTATCGACCTGTTCATAGGTTCCAGCAACGGCGACTTCACGCTCGCCCGCCGCTGTCGAAATCGTCTTGCGCTGATACTGACCAGAGGGAACGATCCAAGTCAGGACCGCAAAGACAACGATCAGCAAGAACATGATCGTATAGACATGCGGTAATTTGAACTTAAAACGTCTGTTTGTCTTCTTCGCCTTCGTATCTGACATAGATACCTCCAAAGAACTCGAGACTGCATCGCATCTCGCTTCAACGTTTGCATAATGCAAACGTTCTATGACGTCCCATAGATTACCAGCAGCTTTTTCCTTCATCAAGATAATTTCAAACTGATTGCCGCAACGCGGTTGAACGGTTGCGTTTGCGCCGTGAACGGTATGGAGACGCCCGGTGAGATGATCCACCAGGCGTTTCCATTCGCAATGTCCTAGATGTCAAAAACGTAGCGAGACCCAACGATCCGCTGACGACCGATGATAAACGGCCGCCGCTGCTCATCGAAAAAGAAGGCTTCCATATAAAACAAGGGTTCGCCAACGGGAACTGCCAACAGTCGAGCGACCTCGGGCGACGCGCACGCGATCTCGAGCGTGCACGGGTCGGTAAACGCGGGCGTGCGGCCCGTCCGGTTGCGCACGAACTCAAAAATGGATTGGTTCGATAGAGGTGCCGCTGATAGATAGGCGTTGTCCTCGTAAACATATATGTTGTTCTCGAGCATGACAGGGACGCCATCGGCAGTGCGCACGCGCTCGACGCAAATCAAGTCAGTTCCAACGGGAACACCAAAGAACTGTGCTTCGGTGGAATCCGCCGGCAGTATCTTTCTCGAAATGACACACGCCCCCGGTTCCATTCCGTTAACGCGGCATGCGTCCGAAAAACTCTGAACGTCATCCTTCTGGCGAATCTTGCGCTTGAGCTTGGGGGCATTGACAAACGTGCCTTTCCCCTGTCGCTTCGTTAGATAGCCCTGCTGGACGAGCTCCTCAATAGCGCGCCGCACGGTAACGCGGCCAACTTTATAGCTCTCAGCCAATTCGAATTCGTTGGGTATCCGCGCGCCTGCCTTGTAGGCGCCGGAGTTGATTTCGTTTTTGATGATATCAATAACCTGTTGGTACAGCGGTATCGCTGCTTTACCGTCAGTTAGCCCTTCAGTCGGTGGCATATACCCTCTCCAAGCACGATTAAGTCTAAAACAGGCTTAAGGGCATTCAACAAGTCCTTAAGCCCGCATTAGCTTAAAGTATGCTAGGTGCCGCACCAAAATGTCGGGTATTTACTCATCAGACCCGAAAAACGCGCAACTACCGCACCCCTAAGAAAGCGCGAGTAGCTCCGGCAGCTGGTCGATAATCTTGTCCGCGGCATCCTGGCTAAAGCCAAAGCGCTCCTCGCGCTTGGCAATGACCGTCAGGCCGGCTCGCTTACCCGCAGTAATGCCCGGAACGGAATCCTCAACGCAGCAGCAGCGATTCGCGGGCAGCCCCAGCAGGTCCAGCGCATGCAGGTAGATGTCGGGCTCGGGCTTGCTCTCCTTAAACTGCTCGCCGCTCACCACATACTCAAAGGCATCCGACAGCCCGCACGCATTGAGCACTTCCTCGATGCTATCCATGGGAGACGAGCTGGCAAGCGCCACGCGAACGCCCCGGCGCGGCAGCTCTCGAATCGTATCCACGGCGCCTGGGTTAATCAAAGTCTGATAGTCGCGCGGACGCTCATGCGCCCACTCATCCCAACGGGCCAACGCTTCCTCGCCAGTAAAATGCCCCTTACCGGCGCGCTCAAACCAATCGACCAGCATATGCAGGAAGAACTGATGCGAGGTACCAACCTGCCCATTCAACTCCTCTTGAGTCAGGTTAAGCCCAAGCTCCTTGGCAAACGCGGCAGTCTCGCCCAGGTAGTAATACTCGGTATCGACAATGACGCCGTCCATGTCAAAGATAACGGCGTCGAACGGAAATGCGGACACGGCACCCTCCCTAACAAAAGGGCGCCTGTAAGCAGGCGCCCGAACCATGCATTATCGGCGATTCTAACCCAGCAGCTTATCCAACGCCACCGCAATACCGTCTTCGTTGTTATCGGCGGTCACCATCTGGGCTACAGCCTTAACCTCTTCGACGGCGTTACCCATGGCAACACCGGTGCCGGCCCACTCAATCATGGACTTGTCGTTCTGGCCGTCGCCAAACGATACGACCTCACTGGCATCGATGCCGAGCTTGGGCAGGGCACCCTCGAGTGCGCGGGCCTTGTCGATACCGGGCGCCGTGTACTCAAAGTACCAGTCGGCCGTAAACATGCCCGAAAGCGTCTGCTTAAAGGGCGCATACATCTCCTCGTAATGCGCCTGCAGGTAGGCCGGATCGCCCGCCGTCAGCAGCTTGTCCACGGGATAAGCATCAACGACCTCATGCAGGCTCTCCACCTCGCGAATCTTAAGATCGCACGCGTCGCGCTCATACTTGACGATATTCTTCTGCGAGCCGTCAGGCAGCGTGATCATGCAATGGTACGAGTCCTCGACGTGCAAATCGCGACCGAGCGAAATCATAGGGATCACGTCAAAATTACGCAGGTGATCAATCAGGCGATGCAATTCGTCGGCAGGCATAGCCTGATCGAACAGCACCTCGTCGGTCTGGGCATCGACGACGTGTGCGCCGTTAAAGGCCACCAGCAGACCGTCATGGTTTTGAAGGTCGAGCTCTTGCGCCAAGGCGTGCAGCCCCCATGCGGGACGGCCCGAAGCCAAAATGAGCTTAATGCCCGACTCCTGCGCCGCGAGCAGCTTCTCGCGCGTACGCGGGCTAATCACTTTCTGATCGTTGGTGAGCGTACCGTCGATATCCATCGCGATGGCTTTGATTGCCATATATGCCTCCCTGTCATTGAACAACCTTGTCTGAGCCATCATACAGAACACCCATCGCGACTCCGTTTACAACGGGAAAAATGTCATATTGTCTCGAACATGAACGGCGTGTGGTCGTGAAGCTTTATCGCTCAGGTCAAATACGTCTGCTAGCGACGCTCATCCGTCGGTGCGCCCTCGACGATCGCGATGCCCGCCGATGCGCCTAACGCGCTGGCGCCGGCCTCGATGAATGCGCAAGCCTCTTCGTAATTATGGATACCGCCCGCCGCCTTGATTGCCACGGCATCGCCGAGCACCTCGTGCATCAGCCGCACGTCCTCGAGCTTAGCACCGCCAAAGCTTCTGCCGGTCGATGTCTTAAGGAATCCCGGCTTGGCCTCCAGCGCGATCTCGCATACACGGCGCTTGGCGGCGTCGTCGCCGTCCAGCTTGCACATCTCGACGATTACCTTGTCAGTGATGCCATGCGCGCGACAAAAATCAGCAATGGTAGTCATCTCGCGCTCGATGGCATCAAAATCGCGGTTCTCGATCGACCCCTGATTCAAAACGTAGTCAATCTCGGTAAAGCCACACGCAGCGTATTCCTCAAACCTCGCAAGCTTCTCCTCAAGCGTCATAGTGCCCTGGGGAAAGTCGATGGCGCCGGCAAGGATGATGTCAGAGCCCTCGAGCATGGCGCGGCCCGTCTCGTACTCCTGAAGGTTCGCAAATACGCAGCGAAAGTTGTACTTTAACGCCTTCTCGACATACTGCTCAAACGTGTCCTCGGGGGCATCGATATAGTCGATGTATTTATTGATGGGTTTGGCAAGTGTCATGCTGGGCCTCCTTGTTCAGGACTGACAACCGATTCGTGGTTTCACGCGAAAAACCACGTTCAATGTACGCCCGACATACAAGGACAGCGTCCGCATTCCGACAAGTGGTATGAAATTAGCTGTAAACGTATATTTACAGACAGCGAATGGCACCGCACGCGGATGCCGACAGCAAGACATCCCCCCTCAATACACCCTCATGCCCCTTTACTGTTTGCGACCAGAAATGATGAGCTGCACAACGCCGTTAGCGGTCGAATTCGACCTCTGACGACGTCACGCGACTCATCGTATCCGACCGACAACAGAAAAGGGGCACGTTCGCATAGCGTGGCGCGTGACGGTTGCAAAACCACACCATTTGAAACAAAGGCAAAAAAGTACTTGCAAAGACGCGTTCCGACATATAAGTTGATAAAAGACCGCCGTTGCGGTTTTAAGTAGATCGAGCATATGAAGTTTGAGTTTTAGCGTGTAAGAGAAGGAAGATCGGCAAAGTACAACCCCAAACGCAATGACAACTTAATGAGGTAACTGCCACATGTGAGGCACCCAGGGCATTGCTGTCTCGATTTTGAGCACGATGCCTTCCGCCTTGCATGGGCCGTTCCATCCCGCCCCTGCAGCAACTGCCTCACGGGCTCATTGAAAACCGCATAGCACCCCAACGTCAGCACATCACCCACGGCAAGCACATCACTCACGACAACCAACACATCAACAAACAGCACGAACATCAACCGATTGGAGAAGCTATGACAAACCACCACGCTGAAGACGGCGATAAGAAAAGCATTCTGGATGCCCGCATTGAGCGAGCATATGCAAACGAATATGACGCCGCCTTTGCCGCCGCGACCATAAAGAACTACGCGTCGCTACCGCTCGCGACGATCTTGGCCGACCACCCTCAACTGCTGAAGCGCTGCACAAAGATCATGGGCGACCCCGACATTCGCAAGCTGACAGACCCCTATGCCCCAAAACGCGACAACGATTCGTACGTTCTTACCGTAGGCTGCCTAGCCCATATGCTTACGGCGCTCGACACGAAACTCAAGCTCGAATGGGAACCCGACGAGCGTCATGAACTCGAAAGTAAGCGGAACACCCTGCGCACCGCACTGTTCCTTCCGTTGGACGGCCTCAAGCGCTGCAACGTCGAGCTCAATACACAGGCGCGGCAAAAGCCCGGGACCACGGGGCAGAAAACTCCAAGACCCCATGCGGCCATCGTCGACCGCAACCGATATAACCGCATGACCGCGCACTTTTCTGCCGAGGGAGTAGCCATAAGAACGCTGATCGACCTGCTGTGCCTCCTGAGCATCAACGAGCTATTTGAGGGCTATCTCGCCCTTGTTCCCGCGACGGCACCCAAGTCGGTAGCAAAGATCATCGAAACCTGCAGACGCCAGTTTGAGCGCCATCGCAATGGCAGCGAGATGAACGCCAGCATCGCGCAGTACTACGCGGCTCATTACAAAAATGACGGATGCGCCCCTGTCGAGCATCAGCTGCGGCTCGCCTACACCACGGCCGCCGCAACGCTCTATCGCTTTGGAGCCCTTGGCGCTTGCGAGCCGCACGAACAGGCAGCCTGCCCCACAACCGAGCTCGATCTCAGGCTCGGACGAACCCTGTAGCTCGCCAGCCCCTCCGCGGGCAACAATCCTATTCCACAACACAACCAACAGAAAGGAGTCCTCATGGACACCAATCATTCCCCCATCATCAGCCCCCTCACCATGCGTGAATCCGCCCGAGGTATCACGCTCACCAGCATTTACGATGAGATGCTCGCCCGTCGCGAGCTCTCCGTCATGGGAAACATCGAAACCCCGATGGCCCACGACCTATGCCAGCAGATCCGCCTGCTCGATGCCACCGACCCCAGCCGCCCCATCACCATATTTGTCGCCAGCGTCGGCGGAAGCGTGCGATCGGGTCTTGCGATCTATGACGCCATGCGCCTCGCATCGTGCCCCATCCGCACCGTCTGCCTGGAATTCGCCGCGTCCATGGGCGCCGTGATCTTTATGGGCGGCGACGATCGCCGTATGGCGCCCCATGCAGAGCTCATGATTCACGACCCGCTGATCCCCCAGGGGGCAGGCGGCTCGGCACTTGCGCTGCAGGAAACCAGCCGGCGTCTCATGCAGACCCGCAAGACCCTCACGCAAATCCTCTCGGACCGCAGCGGCCTCACGCCCAAGCGCATCCAGTCCCTCACTGCAAAAGACACCTACCTTTCGGCCGAGCGCGCCGTCGAGCTCGGCTTTGCCCACGAAATCCTCTCGACCACCAAGGAGGTCGCCCATGTCTAACCTCGCCAGCCGCCTCGCCGCATCTAAGTCCGCATCGTCCACCATCCTCGCCAAGGATCGAACGCTTTCCTGCGACACCCGCCAAACGGGACTCAACAACAACGCACTTGTGATCGGCCCCTCGGGAGCCGGCAAGACCCGAAACGTCCTCAAGCCCAACCTGCTGCAAATGAACGCAAGCTACATCGTGCTCGACACCAAAGGTACGCTCTGTCGCGAAGTGGGACCCGTGCTGGCAGCCCACGGCTACCGCGTGCAATGTCTCAACTTCGCCGACCTCAACACCGTCCCGGCCCTTGCGCCCGGCATCGAGCGCTGCGGCTACAACCCCCTGAGGCACATTCGCCGCAAGGCGGACGGCAGGCCCAACCAGCAGGACATCCTCTCGGTGGCAAAGGCCATCTGCCCCATCGAGGACAACAACCAGCCTTTTTGGGATCATGCGGCGGCAAACCTGCTGTCGTGTCTTATCGCCTACGTCACCGAACAGCTGCCCGCCGACGAGCAGACGATCAGCTCGGTCATCAAGCTGATCGAGCACCTGCAGGACGGTGCCACGGGTCGATTGTTTGACGACCTGATCACGACCGACCCCCAAAGCTATGCCCTCTCGCTATGGCGGCGCTACGCCATTACGCAAAATGCCGAGCGCATGCACGCGAGCATCGTCGGCATCCTTGCCGAAAAGGTCATGTGTCTGGGGTTCGACGGTGCGGCACAGCTCTATCGTGAGTGCCATCAGGTGGACTTCGCTTCCATGGGACACACCCCCTGCGCCCTGTTTGTAACCGTGAGCGATATTGACCGCAATCTCGATCCGCTGACCGGCCTCTTTATTACGCAAGCGTTTATGGGCCTCATTCGTGAGGCCGATAGGCAGCCCGACGGCAGCCTGCCCGTGCCCGTGCGCTTTATGCTCGATGACTTCGCAAATCTGCAGATCCCCCAGATCGACAACGTGCTCTCGATTATCCGAAGCCGCAACATCTGGGCAACGCTGCTGTTGCAGTCGACCAACCAGCTCGATGCGCTCTATGGCGAGGCACGCGCACGCTCCATCATGGGCAACTGCGACACGCATCTGGTGCTGGCGTTCCAGGATCCCGAGAGCGCCCGGGTGTTTTCTGACCGCGCCGACGCGCTGCCCAGCACGCTCATGGCGACGCCGATCGATCGCTCGTGGCTCTTTGTACGCGGTCGCATTCCCGAACAGGTCGAGCGCTTTAGGCTCGAAGACCATCCGCTCTACGGGGAGCTGCCCGAGGCGCAGCGAGGCCATGCGGAGACCGAGATCTAGGCGCAGGGTTCTCGCAGCGCGCGGCGCCCCGGCGATGTTCCACAAAGGCCGTGCGCCCCGGGACCACGGCAAAGCAAAGGGGCCCGCATCCGATAGGATACGGGCCCCTGACTATAAGACGCGATGCGTTAACAGCAGCGACTACTTGCGGTGAGCGCGGTAGAACTCAATGAGCGCCTGGGTCGAAGCGTCCTGCTCGGCCTTGGCGGCGTCATCGTGGAAGGCAGGGGTGATCTGCTTGGCAAGCTGCTTACCCAGCTCAACGCCCCACTGGTCATAGGAGTCGATGCCCCAGACCGTGCCCTCGACAAACGTGATGTGCTCGTACAGGGCGATGAGCTCGCCGAGCGCGAACGGGGTCAGCGTGTCACCGAAGATCGAGGTCGTCGGACGGTTGCCCTCAAAGCAGCGGGCCGGGACGATCTGCTCGGGCGTGCCCTCGGCGCGTACCTCATCGGCCGTCTTACCAAAGGCGAGCGCCTTGGTCTGGGCCAGGAAGTTGCCCAGGAACAGCTCGTGGACATCCTGGCCGCTGTCGGTTGCGGGGTTAGCAGTGTTGGCGAAGGCGATAAAGTCGGCCGGAACCACCACAGTGCCCTGGTGCAGCAGCTGATAGAAGGCATGCTGGCCGTTGGTGCCGGGCTCACCCCAGAAGATCTCACCGGTATCGGAGGTCACAGCGCTGCCGTCCCAGCGGACGTGCTTGCCGTTGGACTCCATGGTGAGCTGCTGCAGGTAGGCCGGGAAGCGGTGCAGATACTGGCAGTACGGAAGCACGGCGTGGCTCTTGGAGCCGAAGAAGTTGACGTACCAGACGTTGAGCAGGCCCATCAGCGCGACGGCGTTGCTCTCGAGCGGCGTGTTGCAGAAGTACTCGTCGATGGCATGGAAGCCCTCGAGGAACTGTTGGAAGCGCTCGGGGCCGAACACGACGATCAGCGACAGGCCCACGGCGGAGTCGACGGAGTAGCGGCCGCCGACCCAGCTCCAGAAGCCGAAGGCGTTGGCGGGGTCGATACCGAAGGCCTCGACCTTCTCGAGTGCGGTGGAAACGGCGACGAAGTGCTTTGCCACGGCCTCGGCGTTCTGCTCCTCGGAGCCGTCGATGGCACCCTGAGCCTTGAGCTGCTCGAGCATCCAGGTCTTGACCTCGCGAGCGTTGGTGAGGGTCTCGAGCGTGGTGAAGGTCTTGGAGACGATGATCACGAGCGTGGTCTCGGGGTCCAGACCGCGGAGCTTCTCGGCCTGGTCGTTGGGGTCGATGTTGGAGATATAGCGGCAGTCGATACCGGCGTCGGCATAGGGGCGCAGAGCCTCGTAAGCCATGACCGGGCCCAGATCGGAGCCACCGATGCCGATGGACACCAGGTGCTCGATCTTCTTACCAGTTACGCCCTTCCACTCACCGGAGCGCACGCGCTCAGCGAAGGCATACATGCGGTCGAGGACCTCGTGCACGTCGGCGACGACATCCTGGCCGTCAACGATGAGCTGGCCTTTCTCGCTTGCCGGACGGCGAAGTGCGGTGTGCAGAACAGCGCGGTCCTCGGTGGTGTTGATGTGCTCGCCGGAGAACATGGCGTCGCGGCGCTCCTCGAGCTTCACCTCGCGGGCAAGATCGCACAGCAGCTTGACGGTCTCATCGGTCACCAGGTTCTTGGACAGATCGAAGTGCAGGTCGCCGGCGTCAAAGCTCAACTTATTCACGCGGTCGGCGTCAGCAGCGAACCAGGCCTTGAGGTCGATGCCCTCGGCCTCGAGCTTCTCCTGATGGGCCTCGAGCGCCTTCCAAGCGGCGGTCGACGTAGCGTCGATAGGTGCGGCAACAGTTGCCATAAAGTCCTCCTCAGCATACGGGCGCATTCCTCCATGCGCCCGGATAATCAGATGCCCCTATTCTAACGCAGGTCAAGACCGTAATCAGCGAGCGTTGCCAATCGGCCCCCGAACGGCGACCGACCAAAAAAGGGCAGGTTTATTTTGGCAGGTCAAACGCTTTACCAACCAAAAATAACCCGTCCTTTTATGGCAAATATTAGGCCGCGGCGCAGACGCTACCGAGCAACTCACGCAGAGGAGACCCGATACCCTCCAGCAGTTCGGGCGCGATAATGGCAAAAACGGGAACCTCACCGGTGCCCACGACAGCAGGCACCTTGCCCTCCGAGAGAATGCATCCATAAGGGACAAAACCGTCTTCGACGGCATCGAGCGCCGCCATGCGACGCGCGAGCTCACGCGCAAAGCCGGCAGTATCGGCATCGCCAATCGCCAGGACAAAGTCCACGCCTTCGTCGGTCGCCAGGGCCACGGCTTCGTCGATCAGCTCGTCTCCCCCGTCGCCCTCAAACGAGCCGCAGCGAAAAAGCACGCGCTCGAGCAGGGCTCGATCAAGCGAGCCAAGTGCCGCCGAGACAAGCTCATCGCGCGTATGCTTGTCACCGCCCAACACGACCAGCGCCTTGGTGCCACCGTAGTGAGCGACCAATCGTCCGCACCAGCGAGCCACGTCTCCATCCGCAACAAGGCGCGTCGGCATACCAAACCCATAATTGACCATCTTTCCCACAACCCTTCCGTGCGCGTAGGCGGTATCAATCGTTAGGCTCATGCTACGAAGCGAGGTTTTCCGAGCTGTTTCGCACTCTTTAGAGCTGCGTTAAAACCCGATCCAACCGCACGACCATACTCACCAAAACAAACCAGTCCCTTTTTGACAGGTTTTGACGACGTCCGGACGAGCGGGTATTATCGAACAAGTATTCGATAAGAACATGTGTTTGATGGGAGGGCTCGGATGGCGGGCGGGCAGCACACCTACATCTGCATCGACCTCAAGACGTTTTATGCCAGCGTCGAATGCGTCGACCGTGGGCTCAATCCGCTCACCACCAACCTGGTCGTTGCCGACGAATCGCGCGGACGCACGACCATCTGCCTCGCCATCACGCAGGCCATGAAGGACTTAGGGATTCACAATCGCTGCCGCCTATTTGAGATTCCCGATAGCATCGACTACATCAAGGCCGTACCGCGCATGCAGCACTACATGGAGGTGTCGGCGCAGATCTACGGTATCTACCTGGAATACGTCAGTCCGCAAGACGTTCACGTCTACTCAATTGACGAGTGCTTTATCGACGTGACACCCTATCTGGACCTTTATCACACCGATGCGGAAGGGCTCGCCTGCATGTTGCGCGACGAGGTCCTGGCGCGCACCGGCATCACGGCGACGGTCGGCATCGGCCCCAACCTATTCCAGGCCAAGGTTGCACTCGATATCACCGCCAAGCACGTACCCAGCCGCATCGGCATACTCGACGACGAGACCTTTCGCAAGGAAATCTGGCCCCATCGTCCCATCACCGATATCTGGGGCATCGGCCCCGGCGTGGCAGCACGACTCGAAAAATACGGCGTCTACGATCTGATGGGCGTCGCGGCGCTCGACGAAAACCTGCTTTACGACGAGCTCGGCGTCAATGCCGAGTATCTCATCGACCACGCCTTCGGACGCGAGCCGACAACCATCGCCGATATCCAAGCCTATCGCCCGCAAGCAACTTCGACCACTACAGGACAGGTGCTCTCGAAAGGCTATGCCTACGAGCAGGCCTACACCGTCTTGCGCGAGATGGTCGACAGTGCCGTGCTGGACTTGGTCGATAAGCACGTGGTATGTGACAGCATCTCGCTCTTTGTGGGCTACGCGAGCGAGCGCGCCGACATCCGCAGGCTTGATGCCAGCGGTACTGCACAATATGTGGACGGATGCGGACACCTGCGCTCGAGTACGTCGAGCATCGAACCCACCGCAACCGCCGGCCCCGAGCTCGCACCCCGTGCGCCCAAGCCCGTCCAGTGCGATGACGAAAGGCGTCGCCTGGTGCGCGAAGCGCAGGCAATCGATGGCATCTTTGTGGGAGAGCATGGCGGCAAACCGCGTGGTGGCTATGCCGCGCTCTTTGCACACTCCAACGCCTCGCGCAAGCTGCCCGAGCGCACCAATTCGTTTAAGAAGATCATGGGCTATTTCGATGACCTTTGGGCGCAAACGGTCGACCCTAAACGACCGGTCAAGCGAATCAACCTGGGCTTTGGCAACCTCATGCCCGAGGAATTTGCCACTATCGATCTGTTTAGCGATGTCGAGGCCGATGAGCGCGAGCGCGACCTGGCGCGCGCCGTCCTGGCTGTGAAAGGCAAGTACGGCAAGAACGCGCTCGTCAAGGGATTAAGCTTTACCGCCGGCGCCACCGCGCGCGAACGCAACGACCAAGTTGGAGGACACCGTGCCTAAACCCAAACAACAGCCCGTGCGCCCGCCGACCGCCTTCGAGCGCCTGGCGGACCCCGAGGGCAGACGCCGCGCCGCCGACCCCAACCTCACAGCCAACGGTGCCGTGCGCGCCAACCGCGCCGCACAGTTTATGCCCTTTGCCGCCCTCACGGGATACTACGAACTCGTGCGCAAGCAGGAAATCACCGTCGAGCCAAAACGTGAACTCACGGAAGAAAAAGCCCTCGTGCTTTCTAAAAAGCTCGAGGGTCTCAAACGTGGCGACCTGGTCCGCGTCACCTATTACGATACGTACGGCTATCGCTCCCGCACCGGCATCCTTGACGAGGTACTCCCTGCCTTCAGGCTCCTCAAGCTCAAAGATATCGCCATCGACTTCGACGATATCCAAGACATCGAGCTGCGCGGACGAGCCTAGACAAGGAAATGCATCCAAGACGGCGCTTACAGCGTCATGACGTAGTAGCCCGCGTCTTTCACGGCCGTCTCGAGGACACCGCGATCAACCGGCTGCTTAGAGCGCACGCGTGCCGTGTGGTCCGCATACGTCACCGTTGCCCACACGCCATCCAGTGCATTAAGGGCATTGGCTACGTTCTGAGCGCAGCCGTCACAGCTCATGCCGCCGATGAGCAGCTCATCGCTATAGGGGTAGTGTGACGCATCGGTATCCACCACAACAACCTTTTTGGCCTTCTTACCGCTCGCGCCATCGCTGCAGCAACTCTTCCCGTGTGTCGAAGCGGCAATACGACGCAGTCCAAAAAACATGCCGACGGCAATGACGGCCAGCACGATGAGATCCGCAGGGTTGAGCAAGTCACTCATGCGTTCCCCTTTCAAGTAGCCCTATCTAGATACCCCCATGGGGTGTCCCCATCTTAACCCAAAATCATGTCCGTTCGGTCAATTAGTTTCCCGCTTCAAACTTTTTTGTTGACCATGGCTTACTTTCGTGTATAAGTTTTCCTAGGCTAACAAGTGAGGACTCGAAAGGGGCAACGTGACTCGAACCATTGACATCCCAACATACCAAACGGCTGTCGTGCGCAACTGCTCCCCTACGCTCGCAGGTATCAAGCCGGCTTCGCTCTTTACCTATCCCGGCGTTTACGCCAACCAAAACGGAAAACTCGGCGTCGCTCAAATCGAAGAGCGACGCTCTCGCCTGCTCGCCGTCATAGCCCAATGCAACCGCGAGCTCCAGCCGCTCGGGATCCATATGAGCGTTTTGGTCTGGCGCCCCTGCGGAGCGCTCATCTATGTGTACCGCCCTGCGGACCTCATGCGATACCTCTCCGACCCCCGCGCCACGACGGCGCTTGTCGCCGAAGGTTACGATGTCCACAACCTGCCCGCATCCCTGGTGCATCTCGCCGCGCGCATCACGCTGGCAAGCAGCAATGCCGCAGAAAGCGCCTATGACGGCAGTGTCTGCGCACTCGCGCGAAATAGGCACTGCGATACGGGGTGCATGTGCGAGCTCCCCCACGAAATTGGCTATTTTTTGGGCTATCCCTACGAAGATGTCCATCAGTTTATCGTCCAGCACGGCGAAAACTATAAGGTCTTTGGCGCCTGGAAGGTATACACAAACGTCGAACAGGCGCTCACGACCTTCGATTCCTATCGTGCATGCACGCAATACCTTACCTACATCTATCAGCAGGGCTGCAGCTTGGCGCAACTTGCCCAGGCAACCCGATAGAACATAGAAGCCGCGGCAACCTGCCGCACAACTGAAAGGACTCAACATGAGCAAGATCGCCGTCGTCTACTGGAGCGGCACGGGCAACACCGAGGCCATGGCAAACTTCGTTGCCGAAGGTGCAACCGATGCCGGCGCCGAGGCAGAGGTCATCTCCTGCGCCGACTTCTCTGCCGACAAGGCCACCGAATATGATGCCTTCGCCTTCGGCTGCCCAGCCATGGGCTCCGAGGAACTCGAGTACGATGAGTTCCAGCCGATGTGGGACGAGGTCAAGGAGGCTCTCGGCGACAAGAAGGTCGTCCTCTTTGGCTCCTATTCGTGGGCCGAGGGCGAGTGGATGGACAACTGGAAGGCCGACGCCGACGAGGCCGGCGTCAACGTCGTGGACTCCACCATCTGCTACGACGCGCCCGACGACGAGGGCGAGACCGCTTGCAAGGCCCTCGGAGCCGAGCTCGCGTAACGAACCCAGGGCTTCCAAGAGAGCCTGCATCAAAGCGCATCCCCATCCCTACAAAAGAGCGGGGCTGGATTCAAGTCCAGCCCCGCTCTTTTGTAACGGCAGTTACATCAACCGGCTACGAGATATTGCCCAAGAACGCCTTGGTGCGCTCGCTCTTGGGGTGGTCGAAGACCTCGCTCGGCGTACCCTCTTCCACAATGACGCCTCCGTCCATAAAGACGACGCGGTCGGCGACATCGCGGGCAAAGCCCATCTCGTGCGTCACGACGATCATGGTCATACCGTCGTGTGCCAGGTCGCGCATGACGCCCAAGACGTCGCGCACGAGCTCAGGGTCGAGCGCCGAGGTGGCCTCGTCAAAGAGCATGACGTGCGGGTTCATCGACAGGGCGCGGGCGATGGCAACGCGCTGCTGCTGGCCGCCCGAGAGCTGGCTCGGCATAAAGTCGATACGCTCGGCAAGGCCGACCTTGGTCAGCTCCTCGATGGCAATCTTCTCGGCCTCTTCCTTGCTGCGCTTGAGCACCTTTTGCTGCGCAAGCATGACGTTCTTTTTGACCGACAGGTGCGGGAACAGGTTGAACTGCTGAAAGACCATGCCCAGGTGCGTGCGCACTTTGTTGAGGTCGACACCCTTGGCGCACACATCCACGCCCTCAACGATAATCGAGCCGCTCGTGGGATGCTCCAGACGATTGATGCAGCGAAGCATCGTCGACTTGCCCGAGCCCGAGGGGCCCAAGACCACAACGACCTCACCCTTGTGCACATCCAGATCTATGTCGCGCAGGACCACGTTGTCGCCAAAGGCCTTCTGGAGGTTCTTGATGCTGACGACGACCTCGTTCGAGTTATTGGTTTCGCTCATGATAGGACCTCCTTACAGACCGGCGATGTGATCGGCAGGCGTCGCGACAACCTGTCCGGCGCTCTTTGCGGGACGCTTCTTCTTGGTCTCGGCCGTGCCCAAAAGCCTCGCCTCAAGACCGCTCACCAAGCGAGCGAGCGGCAGGGTGATGACCAGATAGAACAGGGCGGCAACCACGTACGGTGTAATGGAGCCCGTCGTGGCCACGATGGTACGGGCGTTCATGACGATCTCGACCACACCCACGGCGGCAAGCAGCGACGTATCCTTGTAAAGCAAGATAAACTCGCTGGTCAGCGTAGGCAAAACATTGCGGAACGTCTGCGGAATCATAACGTAGAGCAGCGTCTGGAAGGCATTCATGCCCAGCGAACGCGCAGCCTCGTTCTGGCCCTTGGGGATCGACTGAATACCGGCACGGAAGATCTCGCATAGGTACGCAGACGAGTTCATGGCCATGACGATAACGCCAAGCACGTAGTCATCAACCTTGACGCCGGCCAACGGCAGACCGAAGAACGCGATATAGATCTGCAGGAACGCCGGCGTACCGCGGATGATATTCACATAGATGCCGGCGAGGCAGCGCAGGATGCGCGACTTGGAGATGCGCATGAGCGACAGGGCAAAACCGAAGGGAATTGCCAGCGGAAACGCCACAAGCACGATCGAAAGCGACATAAGGAAGCCCTTAAAGACGATCGGCAGGCTTTGGACCAAAATGACCGGGTTCAAGAACAGGCGCAGGAACATATTGGAGTTCCAGGCCTCGACCCACGGCTGCTCCTTAAGATCGGCCAGGAAGTTATCGAAGGCCGTCACGCCCTTGATCTCCACCGACGGAATCTTGGAGATCTTCTTGGTCGAGCCATCGGCCAAAGTGTAGGTGCCGCTAAAGGCCTCATCGCCGCCCTCGACGGGGAAGGTCACGCCGTAAACCTCGACACGGAAAAAGCCGCCGGCAGGCGCCGTCTCGCCAAAGTCAATCTTGAGCGTCTGGCCATCAGCCTTGCACGTGGGTTTCATGGGCGTACGATCCATGAGGTCCTCGCCCGAGAGCATCGTCAATCGCGTGTCATCGGTACCAAACGTCGTGCCGTCGACAAACGTCAAAGAAAGACCGCTCAGCTCCTCGTCGGCATCGGCCTGGACCTCCCAGGTAATGCGCGTCTCGGTACCGCCGACCACAGCGCTGCCCGAACCGGTGTTGGGTCGGGCGGTAATCTTTGCGGTCTCAAGCGCCTGGGCGGTCGTGGGCGCATATGCCCCCACACACACCAGCGCAAGCGCCACGGCCATGACGCAGACTAGCTTTTGGAGCAAGGCGGGCAGTGGAAAACGCTGCTCCGCGGCCCCTTTGTTCAGTCGAGACAAGGTGGCTCCTATCGTAGAAGTTGCCGGCAAAACGAGACGGAAATACTCTCCGTCAAGAGAAGCGCAAAGGCCCTCTCCGCCAAAACGGAAAGGGCCCGTGAGCAATCAAGTAGCTATTTTACTTGATGTTGTACTTAGCCATGAGGGCGTCAACGGTACCGTCGTCGGTCAGGTCCTTGATGGCCTGGTTGATGTCGTCCTTGAGCTTGGTGTTGCCCTGGTTGATGGCGATGGCGTACTCCTCGCCGGTGCTAATCTGCTTAATGGTCTGGCAGGTGTTGAACTGCTCGGCGGTCAGCTGGCTGGCAACGGAGCGGTTGGTGACTACGGCGTCGCCCTTATCGGACTGCAGGGCGCTGAAGCACTCGGTGGCGTCCTTGTAGGGGACAATCTTGGCCTTGGGGAAGTTCTCCTGGGCAAAGGACTCGGCGGTCGAGCCAGACTGGACGATGATGGTAGCATCGGCGTTGTTGAGCTTCTCGCTGTAGTTGTCGGCCGTGATGTCGGCGTTATCGACCTTGGTCACGATAGCCTGATCGTCCATGTAGTAGGAATCGGAGAAAGTGACTTCTTTCTCGCGCTCGGGCGTGTCGGTGATAGCCGCGATGGAGACGTCATATTTGGCGCCCGAAGCGACGCCCGGAACCAGCGTGTCAAAGTCATTGTTGACATACTCGACATCCAGGCCCAGCTTGTCGCCGATAGCCTTGATGAGTTCAAGGTCAAAGCCCTGATAATCGCCGTTGTCATCCTTGTACTCAAACGGAGCGTACTCAGCAGAGGTGCCGACGGTCAGCGTACCGTCCTTGACGAGCGCGTACTCCTTGGAGCCGTCGACCTTCTCGACCTTAGCGTCGTCAGAGCTGCTGGAACCGGCATTAGAACCAGAGGTGGCGTTGGACGAGCCGCAGCCCGTCAGAGCGAGGGCGAGCGCCATAGCACCCGTGGCGGCAAATGCGCCAAGCTTCTTCAGCTTCATAATCAGTCTCCTTCCAATGACCCCACGTGATTCAGAGGTCTGCAAAAACTGAGGGTTATTATGCACCCGCTTGGAAGAATCTGCAATTAGAAAACTGATTGAAACAAACCCATAACGTGAATGGAGCGTCCCACTTTATGGCAGCCATTACTGCTGCAATGACCTTAACAGTTTGATTTCAGCCGCATAACCTGCAAGTTCGTTCGGTGTCTCCAAAATGAATGGCAATGCGCGCAAGCGACCATTCGATACAATATTCTGCATAACCTGCATACCGCCACCAAATTCCTCGCTGCCAAGGTATCCCTTGCCGATGCACTCGTGACGATCTTTATGGGCGCCACAAGGGTTCTTCGAATCGTTGATGTGTACGGCATGCAGACGATCGATACCCACCACGCGGTCGAATTCGTCGAGTACGCCGTCCAGATCATGGATGATGTCGTAGCCAGCATCGCTCACATGGCAGGTGTCCAAACAAACGCCCAGCTTATCGGACAGCTCTGGGCACTTGGCGGCAACGCCCTCGATAATGCACGCCAGTTCTTCAAAGCTACGGCCCACCTCGGTGCCCTTGCCGGCCATGGTCTCGAGCAATACCGTCGTCTGCTGTCCCTCGAACATCACCTGGCACAGCGTATCAACAATCATCTGAATGCCGACGTCTGCCCCCTGTCCTACATGCGCACCGGGATGAAAATTGTAGTAGTTGCCGGGCAGTGCTTCCATGCGCCGTAGGTCCTCTGCCATGGCCTCCAGGGCAAACTCACGCGCCCGCTCTTTGGCTGAGCAGGGGTTATAGGTATACGGGGCATGAGCCACGAGCGGGCCAAAGTCGTTTTGCGCCATAAGCTCGCGCAGAGCCGCCACGTCATCCATGTCAAGGTCTTTTGCCTTGCCACCGCGCGGGTTGCGCGTAAAGAACGCAAAGGTATTGGCACCAATGGACAACGCCGTCTCCCCCATTGCC
>RQBM01000114.1:0-3820 GCA_008668795.1 Collinsella aerofaciens
CGCAGGTTGAGCCAACGTCAGCGAGCGACGTCCAAGGCGAACAAGTTGGCATGAAAAAGGCAGGGCATTGACCTTCTGGTCATGCCCTGCCTTTTGAATGACAAATTGTCGCCTTGGGCGGCGCGCAGCGTCGAGCCGTTACGGCGTTTGGTAAAACGCCGTAACTTAGTAGTTGGCTTCGTAGCCGTTGCCGTCGCCGGTGGGCTCTTCGTAGTAGTCCGAATCGCTCGAATCGCTTGAGTCATCGGAATCGTCAGAGCTGACCGATGAGGTTGCGGTACCGTTTGCGTAGTCGTCAGACGTGTTGTTGTTCAGGTCGCCGATCGTAGAGCTGGAACCGTCGGAAAGGCCCATGGTGTTGGGACCCTTGGGGTCCTTGCCGGCGTCGACGCGCTCCATCATTTCCTTGAGCTCGTCCTCGTAGACAAAGACGTAGCTCACACCGTCGATCATGGTGCTGTCGTCGGCGTACGAGGGCAGGTTGGCCGAGTAGATACCGTCGACATCCATACCGCGCATGGCGTTGACCGTAGCCACGATATCCTGAACGCTCATATCGGTTACGAGCATATCGGACAGCGAATTAACCAGGCCAAAGATCTTCGTGGCATCGAAGTTATTGAGAATCTGGTTGGCAAGGGCGCCAAGTACCTGACGCTGGTGGCGCATGCGCGTGTAATCGCCGTCGGCATAGGTGTAGCGGCAGCGGGCATAGGTAAGGGCGGTGGCGCCGTCCATATGCTGCTGACCAGCGGTAATCTTAATATCCAGGTGCTCGGGGTCGTCAACATCATCGGTTGCGTTAATGTCGATACCGCCAACCGAATCAATCAGCGCCTGCATACCGTCGAAGCTGACCTCGGCATAGTGGGAAATCTGAACACCGCACAGCTCGTTGACCGCCTCGACCATGGCCTCGGCGCCGCCAACGGTATGGCAGGCGTTGATCTTCATGGTCTCGCCCTTGTACTCGACCTTGGTGTCGCGCGGAACGGAAATGAGCGTCGCCTGCTTTTGCGTGGGGTCGATGCGTGCCAGGATAATCGAGTCGGCACGATACGTATCCTCGCCCGGACGGCCGTCGGTGCCAAGAAGCAGCACGTAGAACGGATCCTTTGCCTCATCGGTGTCAACCAGAACCCGACGCAGATTGTCGGTAATGACATTAGAATCGCCGAGCTTGCCCATAATGGTGGCAAACCACAGGCCGGCAGCGGTAGTGGCACTCAGCAGCACGCCAAGCACGACAATGAGCGCGACGTGACGAATCGTGTGGCTACGACGACGTTGACGAGCGCGCTCGGAATAGCGAGCCACGTTATCGCGACTGTAGATCTTGGCCTGCGCACCAGTTGAGGGTCTTCGGGCGGTGGTATCCGCGAGGGGCTTTTTATTAAACATAGGCAACCTGTATTAGTAGATGGCGGGATCGGGGACGGTAGCATGCTCGACATGCGCGCCGAGCGCCTGCAGCTTTTCGACAAACTGCTCGTAGCCGCGCTTGATGTGATGGATGGCCGAAACCTCGGTCGTCCCGTCGGCGATCAAGCCCGCTACGACGAGGGCCGCTCCGCCACGCAGATCGGGCGAGGTAACCTGTGCACCCGAGAAGCCCTTGACGCCATGAATCATGGCATGATGGCTCTCGATACGAATGTCGGCACCCATGCGCACCAGCTCAGAGGCAAACATAAAGCGATTCTCGAAGATGTTTTCGGTAATAACGGAACTGCCGTCGGCAAGGGCGGAGAGCACCATAATCTGCGCCTGCATGTCGGTCGGGAAACCGGGGAACGGAAGCGTCTGGATGTCGACCGGCTTGATACGCTCGGCACGGTTCACATGGACGCCATCTTCGACGCGCTCGCAGTCGATACCCATGAGCTCCATCTTCTTGAGCACCATGCCCAAGTGAATGGGGCAAAAGCCCGTGACATCGACACCGCGATCGTCGGCCATCAACGCACCGGCAACGATAAAGGTACCGGCCTCGATGCGGTCGCCCACCACGCGATGGGTAACGGGATGGAGCTCTTCCACGCCTTCGATAGTCACGACGGGCGTACCGGCGCCGACAATCTTGGCGCCCATCTCGTTGAGCATGTTAGCGAGATCGACGATCTCGGGCTCGCGGGCGGCATTGTCGATAACCGTGGTGCCCTGCGCGCGCACGGATGCCATGATGAGGTTCTCGGTCGCACCGACGCTGGCGAACTCGAGCGTGACGGTGGTACCGCGCAGACCTTGGGGCGCATTAGCGTTGATGTAGCCGTGGGCGGTATCGAACTCTACGCCCAGGGCCTCGAGACCAAGAATGTGCATATCGATCTTGCGAGCACCCAGGTTGCAGCCGCCCGGCATGGCAATTTTGGCGCGATGGAAGCGGCCCAGCAGGGGTCCCATGACGGCGGTGGAAGCGCGCATCTTGGCAACAAGCTCGTAGGGGGCCTCCCAAGAATCGACCTGAGAGGTATCAATCTCGAGCGTGTGCTCGTCGAGGACATCGATCGTGGCGCCCATACCCTTGAGCACCTTGCCCATCACGTGGACATCGGAAATATCGGGCACGTTCTGCAGCGTCGTCTTGCCCGGCGCCAGAAGCGTTGCCGCCATGAGTTTGAGTGCGGAGTTCTTGGCGCCCGAAACGGGCACGGAGCCTCCGATGGCGTGGCCACCCTCAACGCGGATAATATCCAAGGTCTACCCTTTCAAAAAGCATGCCCGGGATGGCTGAGCCATCCCGGGCATGATGTGTTCGCAAATGGTCGAACGCTAAATCGTTTGACTATTGGGCAAGCTTGAGCTTACACCATGCGATTTCATTATAGAGGTAGGCGCGGCGTGCATCATCCTCCGACAAATTACCCAGCTTCTCTTCAAAACCTTGAATATCAGCTTTAAGCTTGTCGGCATCGACGGTCGCCAAATCGCAAGCGCGCTCGGCGAGAACGGTCACGACATCGTCCGCAACCTGGGCATAGCCGCCGGCCACGGCAAACGTGTGGTCGACAGTGCCCATGGCCTTATCGGAAACGCGAACGTAACCGCGGTCGATCGTGCAGATCTCGCTGGAGTGAGCAGGCAGGACGCCAAACTCGCCATCCGTGGACGGAATCGACACAAACGCAGCGTCGCCCTCATAGGCGCAGCTCACGGGGCACACGATGCGGATACGCATAACCTACTTCTCCCCCATCTTGCGGGCGCGCTCGCGCACGTCCTCAATCGTGGAAGCATAGCGGAAAGCCTGCTCGGGCAGGTCATCGGCCTTGCCGTCGACAATCTCGGCGAAAGAGCGGACGGTATCCTCGACGCGGACGTAGACACCGGGGTTGCCGGTGAACTTCTCGGCGACGTGGAAGGACTGCGAGAGGAACTGCTGAATCTTACGGGCACGGTTGACCGTAAGGCGCTGCTCCTCGGACAGCTCGTCCATACCCAGAATGGCGATGATGTCCTGAAGGTCGGAGTACTCCTGCAGGAGCTCCTGGACCTTGACGGCGACACGGTAGTGCTCCTCGCCGACGATCGAGGGATCGAGAGCGTCGGAGGAAGATGCGAGCGGGTCGATAGCCGGGAACAGGCCGAGCGACGAAATGCTACGCGAAAGAACCGTGGTGGCGTCGAGGTGCGTAAACGTCGTGGCAGGCGCCGGGTCGGTCAGGTCGTCTGCGGGGACGTAGACAGCCTGGACGGAGGTAATGGAGCCCGTCTTGGTCGAGGTAATGCGCTCCTGGAGGTCGCCCATCTCGGTTGCCAGCGTGGGCTGGTAACCAACGGCGGACGGCATACGGCCCAGCAGTGCGGAAACCTCGGAACC
>RQBM01000017.1:0-2566 GCA_008668795.1 Collinsella aerofaciens
CGCGGTCTTGATGAGCATCGCGACGGCAACCAGCATGGCGATCGCAACAGCCGCAGCCAGCACAGCGGTGCCGGTCTTGCCGAGCAGTGCGGCGCCAAACGGGCCGGCCTTCGTATCGTTGTTGACCTTGCCGGAAGCGATTACGCCGTTCTTGTCAGCGCCCGGCTTGCCGTTGTTCTTGTCGGCGGAGTTGGCGGCCGGAGCCTGGAAGTCGACGGTCACGGCCTTGCCGGACTGGCGGCCGGTGACGGTGAGCTTGTATTCGGAGCCTTCGGTCACGCCGTCCAGCGCGATCGGAGTGGTCTGTGCGGTCTTGACGCGCACGCCGGAAAGCGGAGTGGAGGAATCGGACGCGGCCACGGTCTTGTCGTTCTTGTCCTTCAGCTCGTAGCCGAGCACAGCGTCGCCGTTGAAGCCGTCGACGTCCGCGGTGAACTTGCCGTCGGCAGCAGAGACCTTCACAGTGCCGTTGTCAGACAGTGCCTTCTGCGATTCGGCGGAAGTGGCCAGGCCCAAGGCGCCGGCGATCGTGTAGAAGTTGTCGGTCTGGTCGGTCAGGCCGATGACGCGCTGCGCGCCAGGACCGGAAGCCGCGATACGCAGCTGGGTGCCGGTGTGCTCCATGTCACCACCGTTGTAGCCGCCGTCGATGTCGCGGGAATCTTCCTGGGCGGTGCCGTAGGAGACGACCATGTTGTTGCCATCAGCGGTCTTCAGCACGGTGGACAGTGCGTAAGCCGGCTGGGCGTTGAGGATCTGGGAGGTGTGCGCGTGGTCGGCGGTGACGATCACCAGCGTGTTCGTGAGGTCCACGTTCTGCATGGCGTAGGCAATGGCCTGGTCGAAGTCGTCGGTCTCGCCAATCTGGCCGCAGGCATTGCCTGCGTGGTCCTGCTTATCGATCGAGGCGCCCTCGACCTGCAGGAAGAAGCCGTTCTTCTGGCCGTTCGGGTTGTCATTCAGCAAATCGAGCGCCTTCTTGGTCATGTCCTTGAGCGAGGAGCCCTGATTGCCGAGCCAGTCGGCGTTCGGGGTGCACACGGTCGGGTTGGCGTCCTTAGCTGGATCCTTGGCGGTGGCCTTGGACGGGTTGAACTTGGTCGGCATGTTACCGTCGCTCATCAGGGCGAGCACTGGCTGGCCGTCCTTGTACTGCAGGGCGTTCATCGCGGCCGGATCGTTCTCGACGGTCTGGAAGCCCATTTCCTTGGCCTGTTCCCACACGGTCTTGCCCTTGTATTCACCACCCTGCACGGTCTGACGGAAGTACTTGGAACCACCGCCGATGGTTACGTCGGCGCGGGTGTCGAGCAGCTGCTCGGAGATGGAGCCGATGCCGCCGTTTTCCTTAAGCTGGTTGATGAGGCACTGCTTGGAGGCATTGTTGGACGTGCCGTCGGTCTTGCCCTGTGGGCCGTAGCAGGCACGTTCGGACGAATGCGATTCCAGCACGGCCGGGGTGGCATCCTGGATTTCGGCGGTGGTCACATTGCCGGTGGCTTTGCCGGCCGCCTTGGCCAGCTCGAAGAGGTTCAGCTGCGGATTGCCGTAAATATCAACGTCAACGGCGTTGTTGTAGGTCTTGGTGCCGGTGGCCCATGCGGAACCGGATGCGGAGGAATCAGTGACGGAGGTAAGCTTGCCCGGATTGGGGTTGGCGACCAGCTTGCCGTCGCCATCCTTGCCGACAGCGCTGTCCTTGCTGCCGTTGCCGACCGAGAAGGTGGTGTACTGGCCAGTACCAGCCTGCACGTCACCAAGCGCGCTCGGCTGGCCGACCGCGTCAAGTCCGTCGAAGTGGCCGTTGGCGCCCTTCAGATAGTCACGGGCGACGGTGATTTCCGAATCGCCCATGCCGTCGCCGAGGAACAGGACGACGTTCTTCGCGTTCTTGTTGCCGATGGTGGCGATGCGCTGCGCGCCGCCATGCTTGGCGAGTTCCGCGACCGGCTTGCCGTTGGGGCTGTAGGTGGTGTCAGCTGCGAGCGCCGGTGCGGCGAGCGCGCCGAGCGTTGCGACGGAGGCGAGGGCCGCGATTGCGCCCGTGAGAGCCTTGTGCTTGCTCATGTTTCTTCTTTCTTCCATGCAGTTTCTTCCGTGCCGTCCAACCTGCCGTTTCGGTTGCGCCCGTTAGGTAACGCCCGTTTCGACCATGTTTTCCGGCTGCGCGGAACCTTTCCGCGGCTGCATTGCTTGGATCTTTCGATTCCACTGCTCACGCTATGTGCCGCAAGCCAACGCACACCGCACTACAGAAGAACGACAGATGAACACTCATCGCCATATGATGACCGCAACATATCCACCGCATGAACAGGGGGAATACGGCCAATAAAATCGCCATATTCCGTCAAACAACACCCCCACCCCACCCCACAAGCCACAATCCCCACCAGGCTGGATACATCCCACCGCTCAGCCCCCCCTCACCCGCCAAAAATCCTAGTGACTTGATAAAAACCACCGCTGACGCACCACTCACGCGACTACATCATCCAGCCACTGGGAAAAAAGCCCGCGCCACTCAGCCCCGCGCAACCCGCGCCGCGCGCGTGGCCTTTACGGC
>RQBM01000080.1:0-9228 GCA_008668795.1 Collinsella aerofaciens
CCGCCGACCCGGCGATTTTAAAACCATGCCGGTTTACGGGGCCAGGCCGGGAACCCCCGAGCATGCCGTAATCGGTAAAATCAAAACCGCAGGTAGACGACTTGCGCATTCAGCGAAATGCAGGGTATGGACGGCCGGTCCGGGTCCAGCCCCGTAATCCGGCATAGTTTTGAAATGATACTAATTCACTAGCAGGAAAACTAGGTCGTTCTAGCGCCTTGTCGCCGGCTAATTTCCGAGTTCCAACCAGTTGCACAGAACATTTGCTCGCAGTCGCGTCTCGGCGCGCTTCATTGCCTCGGATTTGGCTTTATATCGAATCCCCAAACGACTGCAGACGCTTTTGATTATGGCGTCTAGCTGTTTTTTGTCGTTAAGCATATCGTGGGTTACCAAGAACACATCGAAACCCATGCTCTGGAGCGCAGTCATGCGCTCCGCATCTTGGTCAAGTACCGCGCCTGACCCATGGATGACCTCACCTTGGATTTCGATAATTGCTGCCTTCATTAGGATTGGGTTTACAATCACGATGTCACCGTAGCAAACCTTTTGACCTGCGATGCTTTGGGCTTCCTCGGATAGAGGGGTTAAATCGTTGAGGTATACGTATCTGAATCCTGAACCACCTAGACGTCGAGAACGACTTAGAAGCAGGACCCCCGCGACCTCGAGTGGAGATGCAGCAATGCCGATAACCTGCTGAGCGGCATCATAAAACTGCTTTCCCCACATTTGACTTTTGACCTTTTCGGCGAATCGATGCAAGTCGCTCAGTTCGATGAGTGGCTTTCTCATCCAAAGCGAAGTACCTTTGAGTTTCGTAACCTCTCTTCCATCCTCGCGATTGTTCGTTTGGCCTTCATTTACTGGGACCTTTACGGTTGTGCGGGCATAAACTCGTTTCCAAGGAATCTCGTCTTCGCCTTCTCCAAGTTCGAACAGATTCTGCGTGCTGGAATTGCGATTCTCCTTTAACGCGATTTTTAACTGCATTTCGACAGCGGGGGTCGGCTCGAAAACAGAAAACCAGCCGCAAAGTTCGTACATAGCCAGTACGAGATCTATTGGGGACACAAAGCGTGTCATAGTAAATAACGTGTTAAGCGGATTGGTGACGCTAAAGCCTAAATGAGTGTCGGTTGTTGTGCCGGTATCCGAAGCCCCTTCCCAGCGAATAGTGGAGCGCAATCCCGAGTGGTGATTACAACAACCTGGCGAAGCAACAGCGATAATCGGGGTCTTGAGGACATCGGTTACGAAAGGGGCTTGGGATAGGGCCCGCCAGCCGTCATCGGAGCTGGGTAGGCGCGGGTAGAGGTCATGCACCTGCGGTGGGCAGCGCCAGTAGCGGAATGCGGTGTTTGCGCAGACGATTTCGTCCATGTGGCCTCCCCTGGTTTCGACCGTAGGCCGTGCGGAATGCGGGCATGGCCGATTATCTACCGGGGCATCATGCGGGTAAGTACGGGAAGCAAACCAAATGCTGACAAAAGCATGCCGAGTTCCGCCGAAAAACCGTCGTGTGATAGAAAACCGCTGGAAGGAGCTTTGGGCATGTGGTCCCTGTCTCCACATTTGCGCGCGGATCACATGGGGAATTCAATGAAAATACGCATGCGTTTTATACAAAACATGCAATGGCGTCAGCAAAAAGGGTGCGAAAAAAATGACGCCTTATACGACTACGATTCGTTTTGGAGTCACCCTTGGTGTCAAAAAAGAAAAAGGTCAGAGGCTTAACACCTCTGACCTGCGCTTTTGATGGTGGGCGATACAAGATTCGAACTTGTGACCCCATCCGTGTGAAGGATATGCTCTACCCCTGAGCCAATCGCCCGTCGCCTTTCGTCAAAAGAGATACTAACATAGCCGTGCGCGGTTTACCAAGAACTTTTTGCCCTCGATTTTAAATTCGTGGGCGCAGACCGCGCCACTGCAATCAGGGCAGCCGACAAATCCACAGCTCAACCACCCTTTATCGTTTGATCCACGACGTCTCAGGACGGCAGATGAGTCGCGCGTTGTTGTAGGCCATGTCGAGCGTGAGGCAGGTGCGCGCGGCGTAGAAGCCGTCCTGCGCTGGATGGTCAGCGCCAGCTCGGGCTTGTCGCCGGTCAGGCACAGCGGCAGCAGCAGCTGGATCCGGCCGCCGTAGAACTGCGGCACCGCGAGCGTGTAGTTGGCGGCAGCGCGTCGGGCGGCTTCGACGACGGCGCCCTCAAAAGCGCGGCGCAGCAGCAGCGAGTTGTCCTCCCCCATCAGGCTGGCGGGAATGCGCGTGAGGTTCTCCTCATCGCTCAGAATGTGGTCGATGTTGGAGCGGATGGGCAGGCGGTAGTCAAAGACTAGCTCGGAGGGATCCTCGGCAAAGCGCACGCGGCACGGCAGGTACTCAAACGAGACCAGCATGGGGTCGCTCTCCTTAAAGAAGCCCTTCAAAAACCAGCGCTGGCGCGCGTCGGGCTTGGTGTTGGGCTCAAACAGGCCGTAGATGGTTTCGTAGCGGCGCGTGTAAAGGCCGGTGTCGAATAGGCAGCGGTCGTCGTCGAACACCAGCGGCAAGTTGGATGGGGCGGTCTGGTCCACGTCGCGCTCGGTCAGGAACACCGCGCGGCTAAACGAAAACGACAGGTAGTTTTTGAGGATGCGATTGCCGGGACCCCAGTCCTCGGGGTCGGCGAGGTCGGCCAAGCCCTCGTAACAGGGCTCGGGGCAAAACGCAAAGTCGTATACATTGCTGCACAGGGTACTGGGGATCTCCATGTGGCTTCCAATCAAGATAATGACAGGCGTGCGGATGCTTTGATTCTATACGTGCGAAGCATCGTCGGAGATCACGATGCAATGGCACCTCAGCTCGTTGGCTAGATCGTCGAGCGTGCGGCGTCTAGCAACGAGGTCCTGGATCCAGGCGTAGTACTGGTTTTCTTTGGGTTCCGGGCTGTCGGACAGCACGATTGGAGCACTAGCGGCGTAACAGGAAGGTCCCGCCCGTCAACATCGGCAATCATGAGTTGACAAGCGTAATCATGGCTCAATTGCGGTTTAGCAATAGAATGTCAGGGAATCTTCACCAAAGGTTTCGTGCCACTTGTCACAAATGTATCGATGGTTCATGGTGATTAGTTTTGAAAGATCCCTGAGATCCTTAGCCGGAATCTTGCTCTCGTTGTTCGCAAGTGTGCATCCGCCATTTTTAGTGAGCCAAAACTTAGTCGAGTTAGCAGCCGCCCTCTTTACCCCTACATGGATGTGAACGGGTTCTCCGTTTTCCGCGATCCAAAAGAACAGAACATACTGTCCAAAAACAAGAATTCGAGGCATTATGCCACCGCCGGTCCAGCTTTTTGCCGTTCTGCAAGCTCGAAGATAAACGGAGCGTTTGATCTAACGAACTCGGTCAAAAAATCCAGTTCGTCAGTAGAAAATCCTTCGACGTTAAACCATTTGACCGCAGGTAGAAAGCATTCTGCATGGTCAAAACCAAAATCAACCGGGCGCTCGACGGCTACGCGAACGGTCCCGTCGTCTCGTGTTTCTGAGTAGGCAAACTGAGTGCCGTCATCTAGCTGAACATAGCTCCAAAGCATTGCTGCCTCCTTAGTGTTTATATCCAAGTATAAACAGCCGCTTAGATGCAACGTGATGCGAATTGAATTATTCCCATAAGACCTGAACTGCTGATTATTTGTATTACTGAGATTTGAAACACCTCACACTTCAGTGTCTTTTTGGCATGGAAAACCGTCATTGTGCGAAAGTCGGACTTTATGTCAAGGATCGTACTCAGATTCAAGCGCTTGCCTGCTTAACTGTTTGCAAGCGCTTGAATTCTATAGATTACCCAAATGCTGCTCAACAGTCTCCATGCCAACCTCCACATATTTTAGGAGACCTTGTATATCGTTGCAGTTCTTGGGCAAGCGATCTTTTTCAATACCAGTAATTTTGGCTAATAATTCGATTGTCAGATCGAGTGCGAAGTCGATTAGTTTTTGAATTTCACTGCAAGTTAAAGGAAGTCGCTTAACTAGCTCATCATAATTCAGTGCTTCCATGTCGCTATGGGCGAAAACCTTATTTCGCTGATCGCGAAGCATGTCAGTTAGTTTACTGAGACCGTTGAGTCGTTTTTTCCACAAATTGGAAAGGTCATGAGTGGTTATACACACGGTAACCATTCCGTAATGATCTCCGAACAGTTTTTCATCTGAGCGTTGAGACTCAACCTCTTTGGGGTAAAAACGCTCCTCGTCCTCTGCCAATGGGTGAACGATTGGATTAAGCCTGTCAAAGTTTGGTCGATCACTGAATATAGAGATTGCAAGTGCGTCGATTTCAGTAGAATGAGACGAGACTTCTTCTATTAAGTTCCCAATACTGATGTCGCTTTTGGCATCAAATAACCGCGCGCAATTCATGAAACAGGATTCGGTTAATGCAAGTTGTGTAAAGCTGAAGAAGCAGCCAGCGCAAATTACTTCATTCTCATAGTCAGAAGATGCTTTAGACAGTTCGCGAAGGATTGCTAGTTCCGTGTTGGCATAAAATGCCTCGTTGTACAGATAGCTGCAACGCTCGAACAGCTCAAGAAGGCCGGCGTTTAATTCTTTTTTGGCAGCGTCAACTGTATGATCAGATTCGTGGTTCATGTTAGATAAATCCTGAGCAATTGTCGTAATAAACTATTCTACTAATGCGTCGTTACGAATATGGTCTTCTACATTGCTTATCGAAATGGGTGCTTCAGCAGCGACATGCGGCAGCTAGAAACACTGTTCCCAACAGGAAAAGCGTCACGGAAGCGGTGATCCAGTTGCTGTCGCCGGTCTTGGGGAGTGCCACAGTTGTCGCGGTGGCAGCCTTGGGCTTGGGGACTTTGGCGACCGTGGTCTTGGTTACTGTCGTTGTTGACTTGGTTGTCGCGGCCGCGGGTTTCAGCGAGGGATTTGCCGTGGGCCCTGTGGTGGGCTCTGCGGCAGCAGGGCTAGTATCGGCGGGAGACTTGTCCGCCCCACCGCCAGGCACATCGACCCCTTCGGTCTCCCCCGCCGGAGGTGTGGCGACATCGGGCTCAACCACCACATGCGGTGCCAACGCATCGCCGGCATCCACCACGCCACTAGCACCAAAGACCCCACCAGCAGGCGCCACAAACCGCGCGGACGCAAGCGACCCGCCCAAGCACGCAACGCCGCCGTCGGCGCCGGTCGCATCGAGCCACGAGGCATCGACGGAAAGCCGGCAGCCGGCCGCACCAACGCCAAGGCCCGCATCCTGCAGATACACGCCGTAGGCGCGCACGCCCGCTCCGGTCCCGGCGCCCGCGGCAACGACGCGCCCGCCGCCGCGCACGGCCATGTCGCCTGCGATCACGCCGGCAACCGCCTCGTCCGTAATATCGGCCCCGTCTGCCCTCGCATCGACGGTGCAGCCTTCCACCGCTAGCGCCTGAGAAACGTGGACCCCGCACTGCGAGCCCGTCGCCGTCAGGGTCCCGGCACCGCGAAGCGTCAGGTTGCCCCACACCTCCATGCCGCACAGCGTGATGTCCGCATCGGGCGCATGCGACTCCGTCACGGAGTTTTGCCCGGCAAGCGTCAGCACCAGGTCGCCGTCGGCGCCGATGGCCTCGCCCGCGTAGCCGTTAAGCTCCAGATGGTCGGCATCGGTCCAGGCCCAGCCGGGGCCCGACGCGCCCGGCTCGTAGTACGTCGCGCCCGCGATGATGAGGCTCTCCGCGCCCGCGGCATAAGAAGGCCCGCCTAGCAAAACGCATAGGCAGGCCATGGCAACAATCGCAATGTAATGACGGCTGGTGTGGGACTCGGCAGCAAACATACCCGCTCCGATCTTCGCAGGAGCCAATAGAATGTGCACCAGAAAATGCCCTGGTAGCAGCAGTTATTAGTTTAGCGAGATCAAGCTGTAATCAAAGGAAATGTCCCTGAAGAGCGCCAATAATTAGGTGTAAATCGTTTTGCCAATCGGCGAAAGGAAGAACTCTTTTCCGACTGTCTCGTAAGCTAATTCTTTTCCAAGCATTTAAAGACTACACTCTTGCATTCAGAATAATCCTCTTTGTTGAGGAGTTGATATTTCTCATTATTGAGAATAATGATATTTGCGTTCCGAGGGACAACCTCAGAGTCGGCTAAATTAAGCCCTGACACGATCATCTGACCCTGGTAAATAAAAGTGCTGAATATCAGGCTGTATTGCCGATAGTATTTTTCATCATCCGCTTCGATATTCAACGGGCTATCTAGAACAACTGGAAGTTCTACCAGTTGTTCATTAAATTCTTTCTTCAAATCCAATAGCGTCAAATACCACGCAAGGGTGGCTAAGGGGGCATTGCTGCCGCCCGCCTCAATCTTTGAATTAACATTTTTAATCTTTGCTTTATCAATTGATCTAAGATTGAGTTCCGTTATATGCTCACGTGTTAACTCAACAAAACGTTTGTCGATTTCGCTTTTCTTACTGCTGTAAGAATTGAGTTGTTTTTTAATCTTATCAAGATCGTTACGGCTTTCTTCAAGTGTGGTAACGAATTCAGCACATTCTTCAAGAAGTCGCTTGTTCAGTTGAACGAAACCCTCGATTTGGACTGCTGTTAAGTTATCGCGCTTCACTAGGTTCATTTTCGCTTTCAGCACAGCAAGCTCGGATAATTTCGATTTATATCTCTCTTCTTCAGTGGCAATCTTACGGTCCAATTCGTTAATATCGCGCCCAAGATCATTGCTTAAAAGAAGTGCGTCTTCGTGGGAAATCGAGGAATTAACCCGAACCATTAGGGTGTTAAAAATATCTTGCTCGCAAAGAGGACATTTTCCCGTCCGAAGCGATTTGGCATTCAAACATAGCTTACGAACTACTCTTTGGGAACCGGCGTAAGCCATCTCCGTTTCTGTCTTATCTGATTTTAGTTGATACAAATTTTTACGGATTTTAGATAGACCGGTAGCCAAGCGTTTATATTCATCTTCAAATTCGTCACAATCCCTTTTAAGTGAGGGCATATCAGCGCTGTAGCCAAGCTGCTCGAGCTCGTTTTGAATACGCTCTCGCATTAAACGATTGGCTTTCAAATCTGTTTCAATTTGTGTAAGGCGGTGCTCAATATCCGTTTTCTGAGCAGTTAAATCAAGGTATGTGTGATCATAGGCGCCTGCAAACTCGTAAATCAAATCGGACTTATACGAACTGTACTCCCCCATGTTATTAAACGAGTTGAAATGCGAACCGTCATAATGATTTTGGTCTACAAAATACGGCGCATAGGAATAAGCGGGCGATGCAATTTCAGTTTTCCCCGAAGCACGCGAGGTCAACCAAATGGCGAAACCAAATTGATCGTATAACTTTTCTGCAAGTAAATGCCTATGAGTCTCAGTCCAAAGCAATTCGAGCCGCTCATCAAATAACTTGAATTGTCCACGGCTTCGGAAAATCGTATATAGTTCAGAACCATAAGAGAACTTTAAAATAAATACTTTACTGTTTACGTCGAACTTGTCATCAAATTTGCAGTCTGCGCCCATGCAGTGATATAGACTTTTAGTGATGACCGATTTACCAAGATCATTGCCCTTTTTCTATTTGACGTTATGACATTTAAGTCTGATTCGAAGCAAATGATCTTTGCAGTTTCTTCCGAAGGGGACGCAATGATAAGTTTCATGAAGTTAATTCGTGCCATGGCGCGTTACCCTTCTAGAGCAGTCTTAAACGTAGCGATCAGTACATATATCTTTGCAAGCTCTTTGCTAATTTCAGGACCTACATTGGATATAAGCTGAGGTCCAACCGTCTCAGCTATCTCATTAGGGCTCATCGACGGATCGGCCTCTTTAAGTAACGAATTTGCAATATTTAGAATCGACTCAGCTTGTGGCTCCATGACTGTTGAAGTGTACTCTTGCAATGCAATACGTAATGAATTCTGCATTAGAGGGGGTTGCTCTTTTATCCATTCGTTTACGAGGCCTTGGGGAGTTTCTTCCCTATCTTCATAAATAGAGAAGAGCCTCCTGACTTCCTCACCGCTAATACCCTTATTACTAATCACAGATTCATAATCAGGCTGTTGTTTCTCATTGCATGCGCGATCTGAAACTAAACCCTCAAGCGCTTCGCATAGCGCCATAGGTTTTTTGGGCTCACATCCCATGACTTTATTATAAGTAGACAGAAGGTGTCCGCGAACAGAATCCTGCGGTTTATCAAGGTTCATAGCGACAAGTAAATATGACGCCTTATTTAAATCAGGAGTCATCCCTTTGTTGTCGCGCGTGACAGCCTGTTCGATCTTTTGTTTATCCTCGGGTTCAAGGGTCGCAAACAGAACTTCTCCTGGTGAATCGAATGAACCGCCCTTTTTTACGAAGGGCCTATTGCCAACTATCACAAGTTTTATAGGGCAATCCTGAGACGCATCGTCAAGCTCATAAAGTCTAGCGATAATTGAGATGCCCCTTTTTGGAAGCCGTGTAGCCCAAGTGACTCCAAATGTTCCTTTTCCGCCGGTTTTAACCTGATAAAACTCATAGCGATCGTCTAAATGTAGTTCTATATCGCAACGATAGTCAAAGACAACAGCAAATGAATCAATTCCGGAATCCAAACATGTGAGCAAACGATCGATACCCCAAAAAAGTTCGTTTCTGAATCGATTCTTCGAAATGCTTCCAGAGAGGTCGGGGGCAGTGCCCATATATCCGTCATGGCAAATGGGCATACAGCACTCCCTAACTTAACCAATTAACATAACTGAAGTATAGACTTACCGAAGGCTGTCAGTTGGAAAACCGTTGGGAAACAATTTGATTATGACTCAATTATCTTAGATTCATGACAGGCCTTCATTTTTAGACGATACGCTGCCTATCAATTTCACGTAAGTCGTGAAGCGGCTCTCAGCACCCTAGATACTATCTATCGACTGGTCATACCCCTTGTCAAACTCCATGTAACTTGTCATGCGATAGTTTGAGATGGCAAGCTCGTGGCAAAATTTGTCAATACCGTACTGCTTATCCTCGTTGGACTCGTACTCGCAAAAGACCCATTCGGCATGGTACCGTCAAGATTCTTTCGCAAATTGATCGAGGCGGCCTCGGCCCCGCCTTGCTCTAGCCCTCCGCCTTCTTGCTCAGCTCGTCCATCTCCTCCAGCTTCGACATGTCCAGGTACCTCCTCTTGCCCCATTCGTGCTCC
>RQBM01000054.1:0-24894 GCA_008668795.1 Collinsella aerofaciens
AAGGAGTGTCCCAGATTGCCGGCAGATAAGGAACGTCCCCAGGTGCCGGTCGCGGGCGTGACTTTCGTCCCGTTTAATACTCCGCTGACCTAGATGTTCGTCACATGAACCCGCAAACGTGGGACAATGACGCTACTGGTATCACAGACAAAGGATGTGCCTATGAACGCCCCCGTTGCCAAGACCTGTCGGCAGCGCTGCCCGTTTGCGCGATTTGCTTCCATTTGCGCGCTCGTCGCGTGCGCGCTGCTGCTGTTGCCCGCCGTTGCACGTGCCGACGGGTATTCCATGACCCAAACCTACATCAGTGCCACGGTCGAGGCCGATGGATCGCTGACCGTTGTCGAGGGACGCCAGTTTGATTTCGACGACGACATCAACGGCGTGTTTTGGGAGATCAATACGGGCACCAACCAGCAGGGCGGCACGGCGGGCGTTGACGTGCTGAGTGTCGAGGAAGAGGACACCGCGTTTAACAAAGTCGATAGCGCGAACAAGGGCGACTCTGGCGTCTACACGGTCGAGCAGACCGGTGACGGCGTAAGGATTAAGGTGTTCAGCCCTCACGAGAGCGGCGACAGCGCAATCTACTACGTGAGCTACACCATGACCGGTGCGGTTATGAACTGGGCCGATACCGCCGAGCTCTACTGGAAGTTCGTGGGTGACGGCTGGTCTGCGGATTCCGATGACGTCGAGATGGAAGTGTGCTTCGCGAATGCCGCTGCCGGGACGGCGGCCGTCAAGGGCGATAACTTCCGCGCATGGGGCCATGGTCCGCTGACGGGCGACGTGTCGCTCGATGAGGACGAGCCCATGGTCACCTATACCATTCCCTGCGTGCACCAGGGCGAATTCGCCGAGGCACGCATCGCCTTCCCTAGCGACTGGGTGCCGCAGCTTGCCGCTTCGGGCGAAGATCGCATGTCAACGATCCTGAGCGAAGAGAAGGAATGGGCCGACGAAGCTAACGCCCGCCGTGAGCACGCGCGTGCGGTTGCCGGTGCGATCGCCGTGGCGTGTGTTGTCGTGGCGGTTGCCTATACCGGTGTGATCGTGATGCTCAAGCTGCGCAGGCCCAAGCCCAAGCCGCTCTTCCAGGACGAGTACTTCCGCGATGTGCCCTCCGCCGACCATCCCGCGGTGCTTGCAGCTCTTATGAGCTGGAACGGCGTGCCCGATCAGGCATATATCGCCACACTGATGAAGCTGACCGACGACCGCGTGATCAAGCTAGAAGAAGCGACCGAGACCAAGAAGAAGGGTCTGCTCCGTCGCGAAAAAGAGGAGCAGACGTATCGCATCACAGTGACCGACGAGGCCTGGAAGGCCGCCAAGAAGGACGGCATCGATCGCGACGTGCTCAAGGTCTTCTTCGCTGGCGTTAAGCCCGATAAAGACGGCGTCCGTTCGCGCACGTTTAGCGAGCTGGAGGAGTATGCCAGCGAGCGTACTGAATCTGTTGGCGACAAGCTCGAGGACTATCAGAGCACGGTTAAGGGCAAGCTGGAGGAGCGCGAGTTTATCGCATCGGATGGCACTATCGCGATGGTGGCCGGCCTGGTTCTCGGCATCATCATTGTCTTTGGCATTTTGGGCTCTCTGTTCTATACCGACTTTGCGGACGCCAACGTCGGTGCCGCTGTGATTTCGATCCCCGTCACGATCGTGGGCTTTGTCCTGAGCTGCACCTTCCGCCGTTACACGCCGGAGGGCGCCGAGGTGGCGGCTCGCTGCAAGGCGCTCAAGCATTGGCTCGAGGACTTTACGCGCCTGAAGGAGGCTATCCCCAGCGACCTGATCTTGTGGAACAACCTGCTGGTGATGGGCGTTGCCCTAGGCGTTTCGAAAGAAGTGCTGCGACAGCTGGCCGAGGCCGTGCCTGCGGACCTGCGCAACAGCGACGATTTCTACGACAACTACCCCTGCTACTGGTGGTATTACCATCACTACGGCAACGAGTCTCCGCTCGTTTCGTTCAACGATGTGTATCACGAGACCATCCGCGAGTTGGCTTCGAGCTCCGATAGCTCGAGTAGCGGCGGAGGTGGAGGCTTCTCGGGCGGCGGAGGCGGCGGCGTCGGCGGAGGCGGCGGCGGAACGTTCTAGCGAGCGCTTGCTTTGGGGTGGATCTTTCTGGGCGGTTGCCAGGGAAGATTCATCCCATTTTTGTGCATCGAAACGGGTCAAACTTTCCGCTGAGGACCTTCGCGCAAGGGGCAGTGGACAAAAAATGCCAAATATGAGTACTGTTGCTGCGTTGGTCACATATGTTTGCACATAATAATGGGCTCCTAATGAGAGTACTTCTCGTTAGGAGCCCATTTTATTGAACATTTGGGGAGTTACGTCAGCTCGTGCAGCTGGTCGTCATGCCTATAAGCATCAAAAATGCCCCGAATAGCTGCTACTAAAAAGGTAACAGTACTCATATTTGATGTATTTTGACCACGGCTATCTACAAACCCCCTAGGCCACTCATTGGGGACAGACTTAAATGACTAGTTGTTGGGGATCAGTCATTGGGGACGTTCTTAAATGACTAGGTGTGGCTGCTTGGGCTAGGCTGTTAGGTCGAGTTCGTAGAGAAAGCTTTCGCGCGGCATGTCGTGACGACGCTCTTCGCGGTTGGCGCGGTGCGTGGCCGTGCGCTTAAAGCCGTGCAGCTCGTAGAACTTCCACGAGCAGTTGGAGTCGGTGTACAGGTGCGCCCTCGTCGCTCCAAGCGAGGACAGGTGCGAGACCGCGGCATCGAGCAGAACCGTGCCAACGCCCAGGCCATGGACATCGCGATCCACGGCAAGCAGCGTGACCTCGTTGTCGTGCGGCAACGGGCCGCTCTCGAGCAGGCGGTTGTTGGTTCGGATGGTTGCGCGCACAAACGAGAGATACTCGGCGCACGCATCGGGCTCTAGCTCACGCATCTGCGATAGCAGTGCACGCTCGGTATCCATCCAATGTTCCCTGACGGTGGCGCCGGAGCTCTGTCCCGCACGCGCGAGCGAAATGCCACGCGCCTGACCGTCGATTACGGCAACCTGCGAAAACGTCGACGACGAAAGGCAATAGGCGAGGTCGCACGCGGCCTCAAGGCGGTTGTACTCATCGTTATCCGAATTGTTATGCCAAAGCTGCTGCAGAATCAGCGCGATGGCGTCGAAGTCTTCGGTATCAAACGGTCGGTAGAGAACCCGCGAGACCATGGTGCCTCTTTCTTTTGCGGATGCATATCGAGCACAGTTCTACCACGCCATTGGCATCGAATTATGGTGCCCCTGTGTTCCATGAACTCACCGTGCCCGGTACCGGGCCCATCCCCTCTGCTCGCAAACTTTTTCTGCACATGCGCCCGTTGCGGGGTGCATCGATGCGCTCGATGCGCTACATTAAATCAGTATTTTCAATGCCGCTGCGCGAGCGCTGCAGATCGACGTATCACCGACTCACAGAGCACGGCGGCGTACCAGACAGGAGGACTGCATGGGATCTGATGTGAAGATCGCACGCGCGTTGATCTCGGTTACCGATAAGACGGGCGTCGTCGATTTCGCACGGACGCTGGTCGATGACTTTGGCGTCGAGATCATCTCTACGGGCGGCACGGCTCGTGCCATCGAGGACGCGGGCGTTCCCGTAACCCCCATCGAGGAGTTCACGGGCTATCCCGAGATGATGGACGGCCGCGTTAAGACCCTGCACCCCAAGGTTCATGGCGCGCTGCTGGCCCGCCGCGATTCCGAGCAACACATGCAGGAGGCGGCTCAGCACGGCATTAAGCTGATCGATTTGGTCGTCGTCAACCTGTACGAGTTCGAGAAGACCGTCGCCAACCCCGAGGTCACCTTCGCGGACGCCATCGAGCACATCGACATCGGTGGCCCCTCCATGCTGCGCTCTGCCGCCAAGAACGCCACGAGCGTTACCGTCATTTCCGACCCGGCCGACTATGATGCCGTCCTGGCCGAGATGCACGAGACCGGTGGCTGCACCACGCTTTCCACCCGTCGTCGCCTGCAGGTGAAGGTCTACCAGACCACCGCCGCCTACGACACGGCCATCTCCCGCTGGCTCGCCGCCCAGGCAAGCGACGTGGCGGACACCTCTGCCAAGCTCGAGATTTCGCTGGAGAAGGTCGACGACCTGCGCTATGGCGAGAACCCGCAGCAGAAAGCCACAGTCTATCGCTTTGCCGAGGGCTGCGAGAACACCGCGAGCTCGCAGTTCCCGCTCGTGGGCTCCAAGCAGATCCAGGGCAAGCCGCTCAGCTACAACAACTATCTGGATGCCGACGCCGCTTGGAACCTGGTCCGCGAGTTCGACGAGCCGGCCTGCGTAATCCTCAAGCACCAGAACCCCTGCGGTTCCGCCGTTGCCGAGGACATCACGGCTGCCTACGACCGCGCCTTCGCCTGCGATCCCAAGAGCGCCTTTGGCGGCATCATTGCCTGCAACCGCGAGGTTCCCTTTGAGCTGGTTGAGCACTTTGCCGATCAGAACAAGCAGTTCGTCGAGGTCATCATCGCCCCGAGCTACACCGACGAGGCGCTCGAGCGCATGGCCAAGCGCCCCAACCTGCGCGTGCTGGCTACCGGCGGCGTGGACCACGGCGCCCAGGTGGAGCTGCGCTCCGTCGACGGTGGCATGCTGGTGCAGGAAGTCGACCACGTGACCGAGGATCCCGCGACCTTTACGTTCCCCACCGACCGCAAGCCCACCGACGCCGAGATGGCCGAGCTCGAGTTTGCCTGGAAGGTCTGCAAGGGCGTTAAGTCCAACGCCATCCTGGTCTCCAAGGGCAAGGCCGGCATTGGCATGGGCCCGGGTCAGCCCAACCGCGTGGATTCTGCGCTGCTGGCCTGCGAGCGTGCCGAGGACTTCTGCGCGCGCGAGGGCGTGGAGAAGGGCGGCTTTGCCTGCGCAAGCGACGCATTCTTCCCGTTCCGCGACAACGTCGACGTGCTTGCCGCGCACGGCGTGACCTGCATCATTCAGCCCGGCGGCTCCAAGCGCGACGACGAGAGCATCCAGGCCTGCAACGAACACAATATCGCTATGGTCTTCACCGGTGCCAGGCATTTCCGTCACTAAGTTTCGCTCCGGGACAAAATAATCTCTGCAAAAGACGGTCGCTCCGTTTGGAGGGCCGTCTTTTTGGTATAAGAGGACGGAATGACTAACACGAAAGGTATGACCATGCCCCAGATTGATGATGCCGAGCTGTTTGGCAATGCCGAGGATCAGCGTGCGTACGAGGAATTTTGCGCCAATCAGGAGGCGGTCGAGAAGTTCACGCTCGACAAGCCCGCGCTTATCTGCCGCTGGCGCATGTCCAATAAAAAGGTGCCCATGCTCAACCGCCACATTCGTGCGCTGTCCGAGCGCCTGGTGCAGGGCGAGCCGCTTACCCATAACATGCTCAGCTGGGCCAAACAGCACGTTGAGTGGTCGCTTGCCGAGGGCGATTACACCGCACGCGACGGCGTGCTCATGCTGGTGATCGACGTTAACGGCAATGCCGCCATGACGGTGGGGGAGTACGAGCCGCTCGCCGATACGTCGGCCAAGGCGCTGCGTGCCCGCTCCGCCGAGGCCCGCTCCGAGGCCGACGAAACCGGCGTGGCGCCCGAGCTGCTCGCCGCTGTCAACAACGGCGAGCTCGCCTTTGTGGCGCCGGCGGACGAGTTTCTGTGCGGCACGGCGACGCTCATCGAGCAGCTGGCCCAGACCAAGGGCATCCCGGTCACGCGCGTAGACATTCCCGCGCAGCTTAAGGGCGCGCTGTTCCTGGTGAGCGACGAGCACGGCGTGGTTCCCGCCGACGATACCGATGCCGCCGAGGCGGACGCTGCTATGGTCACCTTCTTCGCCGACGGCTACGAAAAGCTCCGCGCCCGTCGCTAAATGATTTTTCTGGGACGGGGATTAAAGAAGGCTCTGTTAGACCAGGATTGACATTCCGCCCCGTCATCTTCTTGCGATTGCACAATGGTCGCCCCTTGTCGAATCTGAATCCGGCAAGGGGCGATGCGCCCGAGACCGGACGAGTTGCTCGCCTGGCCCTGCCGTTTCATGCCGACCTGCCGGCTAACTCGCCGTCTCCCCGTCGGGCGCCGGCGTCTTGACCCTCATCTCGAACGGCATCCCGCCCTCCCGGACGAGCGCCCTGAGGAACGCGTTGACGGCGGTGGACATGGACAGGCCGAGCTCGTCCAGGATGGCCGTGGCCTCCCTCTTGACCTCCGGGTCGATGCGGATCGTCGTGGCCGGTATGTTCGACGGCATGGCCTCACCCCTCCTCGTGTATCGCGGTGCGACCATTCTACCGCCTCTATGCGGCGGGCGCGGCCCAGTAGTCCATGTAGGGCGGCTCCACGTTGAACATGTCGCGGACGCGGCTCCTGCAGACGCCGTGCGCGAGCTGCCGCGCGACCGTGCGCCCGGCCGCGCCGGAATCGGTCGCCATGAAGGTCCGGCACCACCTGAACCAGGCGAGGTAGGCGTCGAGGTGCTTCGTCGACACGCCCCTGAACGGCTCCATGAAGGCGCCGAGGAGCGAGTGGACGGTGTTGACCCGGTTGATGGTCCCCCCGGAGCGGTCCTTGGGGTCGTAGGCCGCGTGCGCGGCGACCTCGAGCTCGGCGAGGACGCCGACGTAGGCGGCCGCCCTGTCGGTCGCGACGACCGAGCCGGCCGCGATGCGGCCCCTCAGCGCGTCCATGGCGCGCCCCCTCGAAAGGGCGCCCCGCCCCGTGACCTCGAGGAACGTCTCGTTCGAGTCGTTCACGCCGGTCATGACGCAGATCCGCTCGCGCGACAGCCCGCGCCTGTGCACCTGCTTGCCGCGGTGCCGGGAGGGGCGCGGCATCGTGAACGACCCCTTCGCGTGGTTGCCCTTGAACGACTCGGGGAAGTAGGTCTCGTCGAGCTCGCAGCCGCAGCCCCGCCCGGTCTTGAACGAGGGCGAGTAGGCCGAGAGGCACTCGATCAGCCTGTGGCGCATGGTGTAGGCGGTCTTGAGGCAGACATGGCAGCGCCCCGCGCACTCGCGCAGGGGCAGCATGAGAACGAAGCACTCGGCGTAGGCCATCCAGGTCTCCTTCGGGAGCCTGCTCGTCCCCAGGATGCGCTCGCTGCCCATGCCGAAGGTCCTGCCGCAGCCCCGGCAGAGGTAGCGCTGCTCGCCGTTCTTCGATTTGCCCTTCTTCACGACCGCGGCGGACCCGCAGCGCGGGCAGCGTTCGATTTCGTAGGCGGAGCCGGCCGCGTCGTCGAACGCCGCCGCGCGGATCACGTCCCTGACGGACTCGATAGCGCGGCGGCGCTCGGTCTTGCTGAGGTTCGCCATGCCCTTCTTGAAGTTGAGGACCAGGTCTTCGGCGTTCATGCTGCCCCCATCATCGCGGTCTACGGGGTCAACGATATGGCACCGTGGGGACACATGCATGTCAATCCTGGTCTAACAGAGCCTTAAAGAATCATTCCATCTCTGCATACATGCGTACGCTCGAGTAGAGGCTCGAGGTCGAAGTGATGGGGCCGATCGGTTTAGGACCGGTCGGCCCCTATTTTCTCTCAAGACTACCGAACGCTTTTGTCACATTAGGTGCCCACGGGGTCGTATCGCTGCGACGCTGTGGGCATAATAGTGTGAAAGGTGCATGTTACGCGAAATGGGAGGACACATGGCGCTGATCTATGTCGTTGAGGACAACGAGCCCATTCGTCGTGAGCTTATCGACATCCTTGCCCGCGCCGGGTTTGAAATCGAGGCCTGCGAATCGTTTGAGCATGTCTCGCGCGATATTCTCGCCGCCGCGCCCGACCTGGTGCTGCTCGACCTCACGCTTCCCGTCAAGGACGGCCAGCATATCTGCCACGAGGTTCGCCGCGAATCCGAGGTTCCCATCATCGTCCTCACGTCGCGCACGACCGAGATCGACGAGGTCATGGCCATGACGCTCGGTGCGGACGACTTTGTTCCCAAGCCCTATAGCGCCCGTGTGCTCGTGGCGCGCATCAATGCCTTGCTGCGTCGCACCGCGGCGGCGGGCGAGCGCAGCACGCTCGTACACAAGGGACTGGAGCTCGACCTTGCACGCTCCATGGTCACCAACGCGCAAACCGGCACCAGTACCGAGCTCACCAAAAACGAGCTGCGTATCCTCTCGCTGCTTCTGAGCCGCGCGGGCAAGATCGTTTCGCGTTCGGCCATCATGCAGGACCTGTGGGACTCCGACGCCTTCGTGGACGACAATACGCTCACCGTCAACATCAACCGCCTGCGCACCACGCTCGAAAAAATCGGCATCAAGGGGTATTTGACGACGCACCGCGGCCAGGGCTATTCGGTCTAGGGGCCGGCTATGTCGTTTGCCAAATTCTTCAAAGATGCGCTGCTTCCCGTCGCCGTGTGGACGTGCGGCGTGCTGCTGAGCTGCTTTGTGCTGACGGTCGCCGGCGCACCCGTTTCTATCGTGGTCGTGGCGGTCGGCGTGTCCTATATCTTTGGTATGCTCGGCATCGTGATCGAGTACGCGCGCCGTCGTCGTTTTCTGCGCCAGCTGGAGCGTGCGGCCGAGGAGCTCGAGAGTCCCGCATGGGTGCAGGAGATGGTGCAATGCCCGACCTATGCCGAGGCCGAGCTCGAGTACGAGGTCTTGCGCCGGGTGGGCAAAGCCGCTTGTGACGAGGTTGCCGAAGGCAGGCGCCAGACCGATGACTATCGCGACTATATCGAGAGTTGGGTCCACGAGGCCAAGCTGCCTCTGGCGGCAGCCCATCTGATTTTGGAAAACCTGGACGGCAGCGAAGACGACCTGTCGCGCGTGGACGATCTGGCACGCGAGCTTGCCCGCGTGGAGCGCTATATCGACCAAGCTCTGTACTATGCGCGCTCGGAAGTCGTGGAGCGCGACTACCTGATTCGTCGCTGGAATCTCAAGACCTTGGTGACGGGCGCGATTAAAGCCAACGCGCGCGAGCTTATCGCGGCGCACGTGGCTCCGGTGTGCGAGAACCTCGACTTTGAGGTCTTTACCGACGAGAAGTGGCTCGAGTTTATTCTAGGCCAGCTTATTCAGAACAGCATCAAATATGCGCGCGAGGACGGCGCAAAGATCGTGTTTTCGGGCGCGTTGCTGGACGAGGGCCTGGCGAGCGAACGCATCGAGCTCACCGTTGCCGACAACGGCTGTGGCGTGAGCGCGGCCGACCTGCCGCGCGTGTTCGAGAAGGGCTTTACCGGCGACAACGGCCGCACCACCAAGCGCGCAACGGGCATCGGCCTCTACCTGGTGGCGCGTCTGTGCTCCAAGATGGGTATCGACGTCACCGCGGCATCCGACTCCGGCGAAGGCTTCGTCGTAACATTCGCGTTTTCAACGAATAAGTTCCAATATTTCGAGTAACGCACGCGGCAGACGTCCGCCCAAACAAAACGTGCCACCCCAAACGGGGCGGCACGCCATCTTTTATCAGCCAACTCGCTGAAGTAAGGCTGCGAAGGCCGCAGGGCCGGGAGGGGTTTCCTAAGGGCATATCCCGCAGCCGCAACGCGGCGAGGACGTGCCCGTGGAAACCCCGCAGGCCCCGCGGCCGGTGGGAGCAACGCTACTTCACAACCAAAATGTCGCAGTCCGTATTGCGCAGCAGGAACGTCGAAATCGAACCCAGGAGCGCATACTTGATCGAGGACAGGCCGCGGGCGCCGCAGAGCACCAGGTCGGGCTTAACCACGTCGAGCATCTCGTCCTTGAGCGTCTCGCGAATGCGGCCGGCGCGAATCATGACCTCGACCTCGGGAATATCGGGATTGGCCTTGGCCTCTTCGAGCTGCTTGGCGATGGAGTTCTTAAATGCTTCCTCTAGGCCGTTGACCAGATCGACCGGATAGGAACCGGCGCTCTCGAGCGCCGTGGAATCGATGACGTGGCCGATGATCAGCTTGGCGCCGTTGTTCGCGGCGACCTTGATGGCGCGTGCGAGCACAAAATCCTGCTGCTCAGTACCGTCGAGTGAAACAAATACCTTGGTGTAGCCCTCGTTCATGGTTTCCTCCTTGGTCTATCGCACGGGCGCGGGGCTCGTGCATCGGGCGGGCGCGAGCGCGTTGGCCGCCGGACACTTTATCTTGTTGCAGTTATACCCAAGGATTTGGGTTTGACCGCTCGCAATTCTGTGAACGGGCGAGTTTTTTGGTAAGGGTAGGCGCAGGCGCGCCGCCAACGGTTGATAATGGGACATCGCCCGCACCGTCCGCAGAACAATATCGGCGGGTGTCTAACGAGGGGGTCCCTTTGGATATTATCGAGCTTCTAAAATCTGCCTTCATGGGCCTGGTCGAGGGCATCACCGAATGGCTGCCTGTTTCGTCGACCGGTCACATGATCTTGGTGGACGAGTTCGTCAAGATGAACGTGAGCGAGACGTTCTGGAATATGTTCCTGGTCGTGATTCAGCTCGGCGCCATTCTGGCCGTCTGTGTGCTGTTCTTCCATGAGCTCAATCTGTTCTCGCCCAGCAAGGGCAAGGAGGGCCGTCGCGACACCTGGGTGCTGTGGGGCAAGATTGTGCTCGGTTGCATTCCTGCGGCGGCGATCGGCCTGCCGCTCAACGACTGGATGGAGGAGCATTTCTACAATGCTCCCGTCGTGGCGCTGGCGCTCATTGTGTACGGCGTGCTGTTTATCGTGATCGAGAACTGGCGCGCGAGCAAGCGCGAGGAAATGGCCGTTGCCGGTTCGTTTGGTTCGCGTGCCGTGGTGTCGGGTGGACGTCCCGCCGGTGCGCACTTTGCGGCGCCCGCCGCGGCTACCGCTGAGGATGAGGGCGATGACGAGGATTTGGACTTTGGTTCCATCACCACGCTCGAGGACCTAAGTTGGAAGACCGCACTGGGCATCGGATGCTTCCAGGTGCTCTCGCTGATTCCGGGCACGTCGCGCTCCGGTTCCACCATCATCGGCGGCCTGCTTTTGGGCTGCACGCGTTCGGTGGCGTCCAAGTTTACGTTCTTCCTGGCCATTCCCGTCATGTTTGGCGCGAGTGCACTCAAGCTGGTCAAGTACTTCATCAAGGGCGGTACCTTTGGCGCCAACGAGGTCGCTATCCTGGGCGTGGGCTGCGTTGTGGCCTTTGTGGTTTCGCTCATCGCCATTAAGTGGCTCATGGGCTTCGTCCGCCGTCACGACTTCAAGTGCTTCGGCGTCTACCGCATCATTCTGGGCATCGTGGTGCTTGCGTACTTCTTCGTCTTGGAGCCTATGCTCGGCCTGTAACTTGGTTGACGCTGCGCGGCGGCCAGAACGACAACTTGTCATTCAAAGAGGGTGGCATGACCAAAAGGTCTATGCCGCCCTCTTTTCATGCCAATTTGTTCGTTCTGGCCGCCGCTCGCTGCCGTTGCCGTGACATCGGTGGCTCCCTGATTGGTGCAATGGGGACAGGTTGCTTTGCAGCAACATGGTGCAGACTAACCTGACCCCATTGCGCCAAATTCGCTGGGGCGGGCCTGACGGTGACGCACGGAGTCGTGGTGTGATTTGCGTCGGTGTCCGCGCGGCTCGGTATACTGGTACGGCTCAAACTATGGCGCTGCCCGCAGGCGCGCCGTCCGTCAGATGAGGAGTCGCCCATGACCCAGCCCTTGCCCTGGGAAAAGAATGTCGCGGTACCTGTGCCGCCCGCGCCGGAACCCGTGCCGCTCGATGCATACACCGCCCCTGCTGCGCCGGAGCCCGAGCTCGTTCCGCTCGACATCTACGACGCTCCCGCGCCGGCGCCCAAGCCCGCCAAGCCGCTCGTCGACCTCGACAGCCTTAATCCCGCCCAGCGCGAGGCGGTCCTGACCACCGAGGGTCCGTTGCTGGTCCTTGCCGGCGCCGGCTCGGGCAAGACCCGCGTCTTGACCTTCCGCATCGCACATATGCTCGGCGACCTGGGTGTTAAGCCCTGGCAGATCCTTGCCATCACGTTTACCAACAAGGCCGCGGCCGAGATGCGTGAGCGTCTGGCGGCGCTCATTCCCAGCGGCACCCGTGGCATGTGGGTGTGCACCTTCCATGCCATGTGCGTGCGTATGCTGCGCGAGGACGCTGATCTGCTGGGCTACACCGGTCAGTTCACCATCTACGATGACGACGATTCCAAGCGCATGGTGCGCGATATTATGCAGGCGCTCGGTATCGAGCAAAAGCAATTCCCCATCAATATGATCCGCAGCAAGATCAGTTCGGCCAAAAACGCCATGATCGGCCCCGAGGACATGCTCAAATCCGCCGACAGCCTCAACGACAAAAAGGCCGCGCAGGTCTACCTGGAGCTGGAACGCCGCCTGCGCGCCGCCAACGCTATGGACTTCGACGACCTGCTCGTGCGCACGCTTGAGCTGCTGCGCACCCGCCCCGAGGTGCTCGATAAGTACCAAGAGCGTTTCCGCTACATTAGCGTCGACGAGTATCAGGACACCAACCACGTCCAGTACGAGATCGCCAACCTGCTGGCCGCCAAGTACCAAAACCTCATGGTCGTAGGCGACGATGACCAGTCCATTTATAGCTGGCGCGGCGCCGACATCACCAACATCCTGGACTTTGAGAAGGACTTTAAAAACTGCAAGACCGTTAAGCTGGAGCAGAACTACCGCTCTACGGGTCATATCCTGAGCGCCGCCAACGCCGTGGTGCGCCACAACTCGCAACGCAAGGACAAGCGTCTGTTTACGGCCGAGGGCGACGGCGAGAAGATCCAGGCCTTCCAGGCAAGCGATGAGCGCGACGAGGGCCGCTGGATTGCCGGCGAGATCGAAAAGCTGCACTCCAAGGGCACGAGTTACGACGATATCGCTGTGTTCTACCGCACCAACGCCCAGTCGCGTATCCTCGAAGATATGTTCCTGCGCGCAGGCGTGCCCTACAAGATCGTGGGCGGCACGCGATTCTTCGACCGTGCCGAGATCCGCGATGTCATGGCCTACCTCAAGATGATCGTGAACCCGGCAGACGATATGAGCGTCAAGCGCGTTATCAACACGCCGCGCCGCGGCATCGGCTCCACCTCGATCCAAAAGATTGAGCAGCTGGCGCGCGACAACCGTTGCTCGTTCTTCCAAGCCTGCGAGATCGCAACAGCCGAGACGGGCATGTTTAGCGCCAAGGTGCGCAACGGCCTGTCGAGCTTTGTGGCGCTGGTGCGCGAGGGTCGCCGCATGGACGGCGAGCTCAAGGACGTCGTCGAGATGATCGTCGATAAGACGGGCCTGCTGCAGGCTTTCCGCGCCGAGGGCACCATGGAGTCCGAGAGCCGCGCCGAGAACATCCAGGAATTCCTGGGCGTCGCCGCCGAATTTGAGGAGACGCACGAGGATATCGAAGGTACGCTCGAGAGCTTGGAAGAGCTGCGCGCTGCCGGTGTTGCCGATGTGCCTGCTAGCGCCGAGCCCGAGCCTGTCGTGGTGAGCGCGCCTGCGCCCGAACCGGGGCCATCTGCCCCGGTATCCTCGTTTGAGGCGCTCGTTGGCGCGCGTGACGCCGCGGGCTCCAATCCGCTCGATAGCTTGGCCGCTCCGGCGCTGTCTCCGCAGGATGCCCTGGCCGCCGCCATCGCGGGCAACGCGTATGCCGCGCCGACGGAGATGCCGGCGGGTGCCGTGCATGCCGACGAGATCGAGCGCACCTACGGTCCGCTCACCTGTAAGGCGCTGCCGGCGCTCATGGAGTGGCTGGCCCTGCGCTCCGACTTGGATTCCCTGGCCGGCGAGACGCATGCCATTACCATGATGACCATCCACTCCGCCAAGGGCCTGGAGTTCCCGGCGGTGTTCGTGGCCGGCATGGAGGAGGGTATCTTCCCGCACGTGCACGACTTTGGCGGTAGTGACGATCCGGGCAAGCTCGAGGAGGAGCGTCGCTTGGCCTACGTCGCCATCACGCGTGCTCGCAAGCGCCTGTTCCTGACCTATGCGGCCACGCGTCGCACCTACGGCTCGACCTCTGCCAACCCGCGCTCGCGCTTCCTCAACGAGATTCCGTTTGAGGATATCGAGTTTAGCGGCATCGGTTCTGCCGGTTTTGAGGGCACGGGCTGGGAGAAGCGCGGCGACCGTCACGGCACCTTTGGCTCGGGCATGGGCTCGGATATGTACGGCGGCAAGGTGTTTGGCTCGCATACGCGCTCGACCGGCGGTTCCGGTTCGCGCGGCGGATCGAGCTTTGACGATTTCTTTGGCGGCAGCAGTTACGGGACCGAGCGCCATCGTGGGGTTTCGCCTGACGCCGGCCGTGTTGCCTCGACTTTTGGTTCGGGCGCGTCGCGAGCCAAAAAGCCGTCTTCCAAGGTGTCCCCGACGGTGGAGCGCAAGGTCGATCGTGCCAGCGCATCGCAGGACTTTGCCGCGGGCGATACCGTGAGCCACAAGACTTTTGGCACGGGTACCGTGATCTCGGTCGCCGGAGACATGATCGAGGTTCAATTCGAAAAGACCGGCCAGACCAAAAAGCTTATGAAGGGCTTTGCTCCGATCGTCAAGCTGTCGTGATCCCGGTGGACCTGGGCGGGCGTATGGGGCAACATCGCCTGCTCGGGCAGTCCTGCGCAAGACGGAGAGCACATTAAGTGCTCTCCTTTGCGTGCGGAACTCGCGATCGATGTTGCCCCATACGCCCGCCCGGGTCCTTAGATAACGTTGCTTGCGAACGTCGCTCTGCTCGTTCGCTTTTTGATCTGGAGAGCCGGGTGGGCTGAATACTTAGACATGGCAAGGGGCTCCTCCGTTGATGAACGGGAGAGCCCCTTGTTGCGTTTGGGTTGTTGGTGCGACCTAGAGGTGCGAGATGATCAGTTCCATCTTGCCTTCGAGGTCGATGGAGCTGACGGTGCTCGGGGCCAGCAGGTGGCTTCCCTTGTGGACGGGGTCGCCGCAGACGGTGCCTTCGCCGTCGATGACCGACAGGCACATGAAGGGCCAGCGCTGGTCGAGGGTTTTGCTGCCGTCGACGCGCACACGATCGACGGTGTAGCAGGAGTTAGACTCGAGCTCGGTCACGCCGTTCACCTCGGGCGCGGTCACCGTGCCGTCGGTCGGAGCCTGGGCATCAAAGTCGATGCAGTCGAGGCTCTGCTCAATGTGCAGTGGGCGCAGCTTGCCGTCGGTGCCGGGACGGTCGTAGTCGTACAGGCGATACGTCACGTCGCTCGACTGCTGCGTCTCCAAAATGAGCGTGCCGGTCTTGATGGCGTGCACGGTACCGGAATCAATCTGGAAAAAGTCGCCCTTGTGGATCGGCAGTACGTTGAGCATGTCGTCCCAGCGGCCGTCCTCGATCATCTGCGCGGCCTCGGCGCGGTCGTGCGCGCGCTGGCCGACAATGATCGTGGCACCGGGCTCGCAGTCCAGCACATACCAGCACTCGGTTTTGCCCAGGCTGCCGTTCTCGTGCTTGGCGGCGTACTCGTCGTTGGGATGAATCTGGATCGAAAGGTCGTCCTTGGCGTCCAGAATCTTAATGAGCAGTGGGAACTCCTTGCCCTCGCAGTTGCCAAAGAGCTCGCGGTGCTCGGCCCACAGCCACGACAGCGTGTGGCCTGCATACGGGCCTTCCGCAATCTGGCAGTCGCCGTTGGGGTGGGCCGAGATGGCCCAGCACTCACCGATGGGTCCATCGGGAATGTCGTAGCCAAATACGGTTTCGAGCTGGCGACCGCCCCAGATCTTCTCGTGGAAGATCGGCGTCAGCTTAATCAAATCGGACATGTTCATACCCCCATTGTGTTGCGCGGGCGCTGCACAAAACAGCTCAAAGCGAGCGCCCGGATGACTACAAAAACCTATGCCAACGTTACGTTGTGCAACTCAAAGCGGTCGCCAACGTTGCGCGAGACCGAATACTCAAAGGCGGCGCCGCTGTCCAAAAAGCCAATCTGGGTGAGCTCGAGCAGGGGAGAGCCAGGCTTGGTGTCCAAGCGCTCGGCTTCTTCCTCGGTTGCTGCCACGGCGCGAATGGTACGGTGGAAGCTCGAAATCTTCAGCCCACATTGCTCGCGGATGAAGTGGTAGACCGATCCGTACAGGTCCTTCTTTTTAAGGCCTGGAATCAGCTCGAGGGGCATGTAGGTGTACTCGATAACGATGGGCTTCTCATCGGCCTGACGCACGCGCACGATGTGATAGGCAAAGTCATCCTCGGCAATTCCCAGCTGGGCTGCGATGTCCGCTGGTGGATTAACAATCGAGAAATCGTAGACCACCGAGGTCACCTTCTCCCCGCGGTGCTCATACGAAAAGCCCTGGGCACGGTCGTTTTTGCCCTGGAAAAACGCCTGGCCGGGAAGTCCCGCCGTGTCCTTAACGTAGGTACCCGATCCGCGTCGGCTGGTAATAAGACCTTCCTCGGTGATTTGCTCGATAGCTCGTTTGACGGTGATTTTGGAAACGCTATAGAGCTCGCAGAACTCAACGACGGTGGGAAGCTTGTCGCCCGGTTTAAGAGTGCCATCCTCGATGCTTCGACGAATATCTGCAGCTATCGCCTCGTATTTGGGAATCATTGAACCTCCTTTCCGACATATATCAATACGCAAGTAAGTATAACCCTTAACAAGGCACCCATATAACCTTTATCTAAGAAGCTCGAGAAAGAAAAAAGAAAAAGACGCTTTACTTTTAGAATTAGAGCGCTATAGTTTAAGCAACGAACGGAATCTTTCCGCAGAACAGGATCGACCGTTTGGGGACGGTTTTGTTTTGGCGGGTTGGATATCGGTATGACCGGTGCGCGCCCGCGCCGGATAACCTGCCAAAGCAAACCCGTCTCCAACCGGAAGCTCTAGAACACGAAAGCGAGGACTTTGATGGCACAGTATCAGCTGCCCAACGACTTCTTCTTTGGCGCTGCTATGTCCGGCCCGCAGACTGAGGGTCAGTGGAACCAGGGCGGCAAGCTCGAGAACCTGTGGGATACCTGGTCCATCCAGGATCTGGGCTCGTTCTACAACTGCGTTGGCTCTTACGCCGGCAATGACTTTATGGCCAAGTACCAGGAAGACCTTCGCATTTTGAAGGACTTGGGCCTGGATACCTATCGCACTTCCATCCAGTGGAGCCGTCTGCTCGATGCCGACGGCAACCTCAACGAGGAAGGCGCCGCGTGGTATCACGAGTTGTTCCGCGCCTCTCGCGAAGCCGGCCTGGAGCCGTTTGTCAACTTGTACCACTTTGACATGCCCACCTACCTTTTTAACCGTGGCGGCTGGGAGAGCCGTGAGGTTGTCGAGGCTTACGCACATTACGCCGACGTCGCCTTCCACGAGTTTGGCCAGGAGATCAAGTACTGGTTCACCTTTAACGAGCCCATCGTCGAGCCCGAGCAGCGCTATCAGGAGGGCGTGTGGTTCCCGCAACTCCACGACTTCAACCGTGCTCGCACCGTGCAGTATCACATCTCGCTGGCACATGCGCTGGCCGTGGCCAACTATCGTAAGGCCTATGACGAGGGCGCCGTTCGCGCTGATGCCAAGATCGGCATGATCAACTGCTTTACCCCGGTCTACACCAAGGAGAACCCCAGCGAGGCGGACCTCGAGGCCGTGCGTATGACCAGCGGCATCAACAACCGCTGGTGGCTCGACCTCATTACCAAGGGCGAGCTTCCCGCCGACGTGCTCGACAGCCTGGCCGAGGGCGGCGTTAAGCTTCCGTTCCGTGCCGGCGACCAAGAGATTCTTAAGCAGGGTGTTGTCGACTGGCTCGGTTGCAACTACTACCACCCCACGCGCGTTCAGGCGCCGGCGAGCAAGATCGACCAGTACGGTCTGCCGCACTTTGCCGACGAGTACGTGTGGCCCGACGCCGTTATGAACGAGAGCCGCGGCTGGGAGATCTACCCGCAGGGCCTCTACGACTTTGGCATGGACTGCGCTAAGAACTACCCCGATCTTGAGTGGTTCGTTTCCGAGAACGGCATCGGCATCATGGACGAATACAAGAACCGAGACGCCGAAGGAACCATCCAGGATGACTACCGCGTCGACTTTGTACGCCAGCACCTGGAGTGGGTTGCCAAGGCAATTGCCGAGGGCGCCAAGTGCCGTGGATACCATTATTGGGCCGTCATCGATAACTGGTCTTGGGCGAATGCCTTTAAGAACCGTTACGGTTTTGTCGAGGTCGACCTTATGGACGGCTACAAGCGCCGCCTTAAGAAGTCGGCAGCTTGGCTCAAGCAGGTCGCCACGACTCACGTGGTTGATTAGCGAACGGGCGAACGCCCAGACCGCGCGCCGCCGCGCGCAACACATGGCACATCTGGTGGCAGAGGGCGACAGACCACCGTGCGCATAGGAAAAGGCCGGATTTGAAAGTTAGGAGCAATCATGGCCAGTGACAACGGAAAGAGCTTCCTCGACAAGTTTGCCGAGGTCTCTGCGAAGGTGGGAAACCAGGTTCACCTGCGTTCCCTGCGTGACGCCTTCGCGACCATCACGCCGCTCTATATCCTTGCGGGTATCGCGGTTCTTATTAACAACGTCGTGTTCCCTCTGTTCCCGCTCGATGCGGCGGGCCTTGCCAACCTTCAGACGTGGGGTTCGGCAATTACGCTGGGCACCCTCAACGTCTCTGCCATTATCTTGGCCGGATTGATTGGCTACAGCCTCGCTAAGAACAAGCGTTTCGATAACCCGCTCGCTTGCGTGGTCGTCGCTATCTCTGCTTTCGTCATCATGATGCCGCAGCAGATCACCGCCTCGCTTGCCGCCACGAGCCCGCTGCTCACCGACAAGATCACCTCCGCCGAGGTCACGGGCGCCCTTTCGACTGCCAACACCGGCACCAACGGTCTGTTCTCGGCTATTATCATCGCCCTGCTTTCCGTCTCGCTCTTCATCAAGATTTCTGGCGTCGAGAAGCTCAAGGTTAAGCTGGGCGAGGGCGTGCCTCCCGCGGTCTCCAACTCCTTCAACGTCATGATCCCGATGCTGCTCAACCTCGCGATCTTCGCTCTTGCCGCAGCCCTGCTCGCCGTGTGCGCCGGCACCGATCTGTGCACCATCATCTCCACGTGCATCTCCAACCCGCTCAAGAGCATCATGAACGCCGGTCCGTGGGCTGTTATCCTCATCTACACCCTTGCTAACCTGCTGTTCTGCGTCGGTATTCACCAGTCCACCATCTCTGGCGCTACCGTCGAGCCGATCCTGACCATGCTCATCGTCGACAACATGGCTACCTTTGCCGCCGGTGGCACCATCCAGCCCGATCACTACATGAACATGCAGATCGTTAACAGCTTCGCCCTCATCGGCGGCTCGGGCTGCACCCTCATGCTTCTGCTCGACACGCTCCTGTTCTCCAAGAACAAGGCTTCCGAGACCGTTTCCAAGATGGCTATCCTGCCTGGTCTGTTCAACATCAACGAGCCGGTTATCTACGGTTACCCCATCGTGTACAACCTGCCGCTCATGATTCCGTTCGTGCTTCTTCCCGACCTGTTCATCGGTGTCACCTATGGCCTGACCTGCGCTGGCATCATCAGCCCCTGCATCGCTCAGGTGCCTTGGACCATGCCGCCCGTCATCAACGCCCTGCTTGCTACGGGCTTTGACTGGCGCGCCGGCGTGTGGCAGGCTCTGGAGCTGGTCATCGGCATGGCTGTCTACCTGCCCTTTATGAGGATCTCCGAGAAGGCCATCGCCAAGCAGGAGGCCCTCGCCGAGCAGAACGCCTAGCGTTTGTCCATTCCACCCTTGCGGGTACCGATGCTTGGTACCGGTACCCGTATCTCCTTTTTTGCCTAAACGTGCAAAACAGGGGAAAGATAACCACAAGGATTTATCCAGTTTGTCGTCTGCGCGCCGCGCAGTTATAAGGAGGAAACCATGAAGAAGATCATGCTTTGCTGCAATGCCGGCATGTCCACGAGTCTGCTGGTCCAGAAGATGCAGTCCGAGGTCGAGAGCCGTGGTCTGGACATCGAGGTCGAAGCCCGTCCTATGAATGAGGCCCACGATCACCTGGACGAGTGCGACATCCTGCTGCTCGGCCCGCAGATCGGCTACACCAAGGGCGACTTTGAGAAGGAGGCCGCCGGCCGTTTCCCGGTCGAGGTCATCAACATGGTCGACTATGGCCGCATGAACGCCGCCGGCATCATCGACCACTGCGTCAGCGTGATGGGCTAGGTGCAGCGCATGGAGGATATGAACGAACTGCAGATGACCTGCTTCGAGATCATCAGCTACGTCGGTACCGCCAAGAGCATGTACATCAACGCCGTGCAGAAGGCCAAGGAGGGCGATTTCGACGCCGCCGAGGAGCTCATTAAGCAGGGCGACGAGGCCTATAACGGCGGCCACGATGTTCACATGGGACTTCTTAAGAAGGAGGCCAATGGCGAGCGCAACGGCGAGGCCCCGCTGATTCTGCTGCACGCCGAGGACCAGATGGCCGGCACCGAGACCATGCGCGTCATGGCCACGGAGCTCATTGAGGTCCACAAACAGCTACAGGCACTCAAGGCCTAGCTGGCGTTTTCGCCGCGACGGATCGTGCGGTTCGCATACAATCCAGTCCCTTTTGCAGGCGCCGGGAGTCTCCCTCTCCCGGCGCTTTTTGTTTGGCGAGTTGCTGAGCGTCATTGCTCGTTGAGCGGGCGGACGTTTCCCCAGATATAACCTGCCAAAACAAACCTGTCCCTTTTTGGTAGGTTTTTGCCTTGGGAGCGGTACCATACAGGCAATGTTTAAACGAGAAAGGTGGGCTCCCATGGAACCTAAACAGTACTACATCGGCATCGACGTCGGCGGCACTTCGGTTAAGGAGGGCCTGTTCGACGAGGACGGTAACCTGCTGGCCAAGGCCAGTGTGCCGACGCCTCCCATCGTTGACGCCGCAGGCTTTGCCGCGGTGACCGAGGCTATCGACCAGGTGGTCGCCAAGGCCAAGATTCCGCGCGCCTTTGTGGCAGGCATTGGCCTGGCCGTTCCGTGCCCCATCCCGGCATCGGGTGATGCCAAGGTCAAGGCCAACATTGCCATTAACCTGCCCGAGTTGAGGATCGCCATTCAGGAGCACTGCCCCGACGCGGTCGTTAAGTACGAGAACGATGCCAATGCCGCTGCCATGGGCGAGGCCTGGCTCGGCTCCGCCAAGGGCGTACAGAACGTGGTGATGGTCACCATCGGTACCGGCGTGGGCGGCGGCGTTATCGTTAACGGCGACGTGGTATCGGGCGTTGTGGGTGCCGGCGGCGAGATTGGCCACATGTGCCTGAACCCGGCTGAGGAGCGCACCTGCGGCTGTGGCGGCCATGGCCATCTGGAGCAGTATTCCAGCGCCACTGGCGTGGTGAGCAACTACCTTGCTGAGTGTAAGAAGGCGGGCGTCGAGCCCATCGAGCTCACCGGGCCTTCTGATTCCAAGGACGTGTTCCAGGCCTGCCGCGAGGGTGACAAGCTCGCGCTGGCAGCTGCTGATACCATGGCCGACTATCTCGGCCGTGCCCTGGCGCTTATTGCTAACGTGGTTGACCCCGAGATGTTCCTGATCGGTGGCGGCGCGTCCGCTTCGGCCGATGTCTACCTCGACAAGGTCCGCGAGCACTTCCAGCGCTACGCGCTTTCCGCCTCGCGCGAGACGCCCATCAAGGTCGCTTCGCTCGGCAACGACGCCGGCATCATCGGCGCCGCCTACGTAGCCCTGCGCGCCGCCGGTAAATAGCTGGTGCAAGGGGGTCAGGTTACTTTGCACCAACACGGTGCAAAAGGGACAGTCTTGGCCCCATGCCTGCCCCAAAATATGCCGTGACCCTTCCGTCTGCGAAGGCTCGGCATCGGCGTGCTACCATAGCTACGTCCAAGTACACATATCAAGTGGAGGATATCCATGGCAAACGTTCTTGTCTTTGGTCACCAGAACCCCGATAACGACGCCATCATGAGCGCCGTCGTCCTGTCCCAGCTGCTCAACCAGGTTGAGTATGCCGGCAACACCTACGAGGCCTGCGCCCTTGGTCAGCTTCCGGCCGAGTCCGCCAAGCTGCTCGCCGACGCCGGCATCGCCGAGCCCCGCGTGATCGAGTCCGTCGAGGCCGGTCAGCTCGTCGTCCTCACCGACCACAACGAGTCCGCCCAGTCCGTCGCCGGCCTTAAGGACGCCACGGTCTTTGGCGTTGTCGATCATCACCGCATTGGCGACTTCGAGACCGCCGGCCCGCTGCACTACATCTGCCTGCCCTGGGGTTCCAGCTGCACCATCGTCACCAAGCTCGCCGGCGTGCTCGGCGTTGAGCTTTCCGACGTCCAGGCCAAGCTGCTGCTCTCGGCCATGATGACCGACACGCTTATGCTCAAGAGCCCCACCACCACCGATGTCGACCGCGCCGTCGCCGCCAAGCTCGGCGAGCAGGTGGGCGTCGACCCGGTTAAGTTTGGCATGGAGGTCTTCCTCACCCGTCCTTCCGGCTCCTTCACCGCAGCCGAGATGGTCGGCAACGACATCAAGATGTTCGAGCCCGCCGGCAAGAAGCTGCTCATCGGCCAGTACGAGACTGTCGACAAGACCCGCGCACTCGGCATGATCGACGAGATTCGCGAGGCCATGCGCGCCTACGCCGCCGAGAAGGGTGCCGACGGCATTGTCCTGTGCATCACCGACATCATGGAGGAGGGCTCGCAGGTCCTGCTCGAGGGCGAGACCGAGGCTGCTCAGAAGGGCCTGGGCATTGCCGACGAGCACGACGGCGTCTGGATGCCGGGCGTCCTCTCCCGTAAGAAGCAGGTCGCTGCCCCCATCATGGCCGCCTGCTAGGTTTAGTCGACCAAACGCCACGACCGGATCGCGGAAGCCCCGTGCTCCGGTCGTTTTTTGTGCACGGCGCCGCGTCGTCTCTTGGATAGGCGTGCCCGTGCCGTTGAGCAAATAATGTTCAACCTGTGGTTCCGCTTTTCGGCCACGCTTGCGCGCTTGTCGTGCAGGGTAGGCTAGATGCAAGCGTAATACGTTAGAGCGCGGCGCCGCCACTTGGGCGGGCCGTGCTTTTTTAAGACGGGAGCTTTCCCGTGAAAGGAGCCGCCCATGGCAGCACCCGAGCAGCTGTTCAACGTCCGTGAGCGCAAGCGTTTTGAGCGCCATGACATTTGGGAGCGCATCGCCGAGAACGGCACGATTTCCGCCGCCGTCATGGTCTTCGCCGCTATCGCCGCCGTCATTTGCGCCAATACCGATGCCTACGAGGCCATCCATCACTTTTTGGAGACCCCGCTGTATGTGGGTCTGGGCAACCTTACGGCCGGTCTCACCGTTGAGCTATTCGTCAACGACTTCCTCATGGCGATTTTCTTTTTGTTGGTGGGCATTGAGCTTAAGTACGAGATGACAGTTGGCGAGCTCAAAAACCCGCGCCAGGCCATGCTTCCCATGCTGGCGGCCGTGGGCGGCGTCGTCGTTCCCGCCTGCATCTATCTGATCTTTAACCATGCCGGCGCGCACAACGGCTGGGCCATTCCCATGGCAACCGATATTGCCTTTGCGCTGGGCGTGCTGTCGCTTTTGGGCAATCGCGTGCCCAACGGCGTGCGCGTGTTCTTCTCGACGCTCGCCATCGCCGACGACCTCATTTCCATCGCCGCCATCGCCATCTTCTACGGTCAGAGCCCCAATCCGTTTTGGTTGGGCGCCGCCGCGCTTGTGACCTGCGCGCTCGTGTGGCTCAACAAGACGCAGCATTACCGCCTTGCCCCGTACTCGGTGCTGGGCCTGCTGCTGTGGTTCTGCATGTTCAAGAGCGGCGTGCACGCTACGCTCGCCGGCGTCATCTTGGCCTTTACCATCCCGGCCAAGTGCGGCGTCAAGCTCGATAGCCTCACCGATTGGTTGGGCGAGTGCCTGCCGCTGCTCGATGACCGCTACGATGACGAGGCACACATCCTGGGCCAGCATGACTTTACCGTCTCGACTACCAAGGTCGAGCGCGTCATGCACCGCGTGACCCCGCCGCTCATTCGCATGGAGCGTCTGATCTCCACGCCGGTCAACTTTGTGATCCTGCCGATCTTTGCGTTCGTCAACGCACAGGTTCGCCTAGTGGGCGTGGACATGAGCACGCTGCTCACCGACCCGGTGACGCTCGGCGTGTACTTTGGCATGCTGCTGGGTAAGCCGATCGGTATCTTTGGCATGACGTTTGCCCTGGTTAAGCTTAGGGCCTGCCAGTTGCCGCGCAACGTCAACTGGCACATGATTGCCGGTGTGGGCATTCTGGGCGGCATCGGCTTTACGATGTCGATCCTCATCAGCGGCCTCGCTTTCCCGACGGCCGAGTTTGAGGTTCTTGCCGCCAAGGCTGCCATTCTTGCCGGTTCGGTCACCGCGGCCGTGCTCGGCATGATCTACATGAGTGTGGTCTGCAAGCACCCCGCGCCCAAGAACGAGTAAAAGCTCGAAAAAAGACACCAGAACCGGTTTGGATGCGTTCGAAACTCGGATCCGAGCGCTACTGGCCCCCTGCCAGATACCCCCCGTGGTCAAAAAACGCCGTTTGTGAGTACTGTCACAAACGGCGTATCATTTTAGGTGCGGAAAATAATGAACAAATTTATAAGAACTGTACGTTAATGAGTGACCATCGACTTCCAATTTGGCGCTAGCTGACGGTGATTAGGGAGTTTCAAGTCGAGTTTTGCCGATTTCGACCAAGAAACGCTGCTACTAAAAAGGTGACAGTACTCATATTTGCCCTTTTTTGGCCACAAGCCCTAAAACAAGGGTCGCGCGCGCAGACGTGGTGTAAGAGTGTCCTGAGGTCCGTCGCTGCAAGTCCCGATGTTACTCCTTCTTGAGGCCGTGCTTCTCGACTATCTCGTCCACTATCTCCCTGGCGCGCCGCCCGAGCGCGCGGCGCCTCC
>RQBM01000062.1:0-17544 GCA_008668795.1 Collinsella aerofaciens
GGAGGCGCCGCGCGCTCGGGCGGCGCGCCAGGGAGATAGTGGACGAGATAGTCGAGAAGCACGGCCTCAAGAAGGAGTAACATCGGGACTTGCAGCGACGGACCTCAGGACACTCTTACACCACGTCTGCGCGCGCGACCCCGCGCTCGATGATGCGGCCGTGTTCGAGGACCATGATGGCGTCGGCGTCGCGGACGGTGGACAGGCGGTGCGCGATCATAAACGTGGTGCGACCGCGCATGATGCGGTCCATACCGCGCTCGATGAGCTTTTCGGTACGCGTGTCAATGGAGCTCGTGGCCTCGTCCAGGATGAGCACCGGCGGATCAGCGACGGCCACGCGCGCGATGGCGAGCAGCTGACGCTGACCCTGCGACAGGTTGGCGCCGTCGGCCGTGACCGGTGTGTCGTAGCCCCGCGGCAGGCGGCGGATAAACGAGTCGGCGCAGGCGGCCTCGGCGGCGGCGCGCACTTCCTCGTCGGTCGCGTCGAGCTTGCCAAAGCGGATGTTCTGCGCAATGGTGCCGCTAAACAGGTGCGTGTCCTGCAGCACAATGCCGAGCGATCCGCGCAGGCTGGCCTTAGCAATGTGCTTGACGTCGATGCCGTCGTACGTGATCTCGCCGTCATCGACCTCGTAGAAGCGGTTGATGAGGTTGGTGATGGTCGTCTTTCCGGCGCCTGTCGAGCCCACAAACGCGATCTTTTGCCCCGGCTTGGCAAACAGGTTGAGATCCGTGAGCACACGGGTGCCCGGTACGTAGGAAAAGTCCACGGCATGGAAGCGCACGTCGCCGGCAAGCGGAACCAAGCCGCACGTGAGCTCGGTACCGTCGGCGGCCAACGCGCGGCCCGACTCATCAACGGCAGCCACGTCATGCAAGTGCCCGTACGCGCCCACGCCCTGACCCTCGGGGATCTTCCACGCCCACGCGGCATCGCCCGTCTGCACCAGCTCCACGCGGCCCTCGTCCACCTCGGGCTTAAGGTCCATAGCCACAAACAGGCGCTCGGCACCGGCCAACGCGTTGAGCAAGAAGTTGCCAAGCTGCGTAAACTGGTTGATGGGCATGGCCGCCTGGCGCACAAAGACCAGGTAGCTCGCGAGCGCGCCCACGTCGGCGAGCCCCTTGATGCAGAGCATGCCGCCCGCCACGGCGACGATGGCATAATTGACGTAGCCAATCACGACGGTCATGGGCACCATGGAGTTGGCATAGCTCACGGCGGCGGTGCCGGTGCGGCGAAGCTCGTCGTTGCGGCAGGTGAAGCCGGCGACATTCGCTGCCTCGCGGTTAAAGACCTTGATGACCTTTTGGCCCGAGACCATCTCCTCGACGTATCCGTCCAAGTCGCCAAGCGATGCCTGCTGGGCGGCAAAAAAGCGCTTGGAGCGGGCACCCGAGTAGCGCGCGTACAGCACAATGGCAACATCGCACGCGAGCGTGATAATCGTGAGCTGCCAGTTAAGAATGATGAGCATGGCTGTGGTGCCGATCACCTGAATGGTCGCCTGAATCACGTTGGCAAAGCTGTTGTTGAGTGCCTCGGAGACCGTGTCGACGTCGTTGGTGAAAAAGCTCATGATGTCGCCCGAGCGCGTACTGTCAAAGTAACCGAGCGGCAGCGTCTGGATGTGCGCGAACAAGTCGCCGCGAATATCGGACACCACGCGCTGGGCCGCGCGCACCATAATCTGCGAGTAACCCAAGGCCGAGAGCACGCCCGCGGCGTAGATGACGGCCGTAAAGAGAACCTGCTTGGTAAGCAGCTCCTCCCCACCCGCGGCCAGGCCGTTGACGATGGGGCGCACCATATAGGTGCCGGCAAGACTCGCGATGGCGGCGACAGAGGCGAGCACGCCCACCGCGAGCAACGAGAACTTGGCATGCCCCATGTAGGAGAGCAAGCGGCGCACAGTGCGCTTGAGGTCGGCCGGGCGTGCTTGGGCTGCGGTCTTAGGCATGACGCTCACCCCCTTCCAAGGGCGATCCGCATGCGACGGAGGAAAACGGATCATTCGCGCAACCATCGTCGCTGCCGTCGCCGGCGTCCGCGTTCCTCGCAAACTCCATCTGCGAGGCATAAATCTCCTGGTATATGTTGTCGCCCGCTAGCAGTTCCTCGTGCGTGCCCACGCCGTGGACACGACCGTCGTCCAATACCACAATGCGATCGGCATCCATGACACTCGCGATGCGCTGGGCGATGATGAGCACGGTCGTATCGGAAATCCGGGCGATGTGCTCGCGAATCTTAGCGTCGGTCGCCATATCGACCGCGCTGGTGGAGTCATCAAAAATGAGCACGCGCGGATGCTTGAGCAGCGTGCGCGCGATGCACAGGCGTTGCTTCTGGCCACCCGAGACACCGGCGCCGCCTTGGCCCAACTCGCCGTCCAGCCCGCCGATGCGATCAAGGAACTCGTCCACGCACGCCGCGCGGCAAGCCGCGAGGAGCTCATCGTCCGACGCCTGCGGATTACCCCACTGCAGGTTCTCGCGCACGGTGCCCGTGAACAGCACATTCTTTTGCAGCACAATGCCCACGGCATCGCGTAAGGTCGCGAGGTCGTAGTCGCGCACGTCGTGTCCGCCCACAAGCACGGTGCCCTCAGTGGCGTCGTACAGGCGCGCAATCAGCTGCACAAGCGAACTCTTGCCCGAGCCCGTGCCGCCGAGGATGCCCACCGTCGAGCCGCTCTCGATGCGAAGGTCGATATGCTCGAGCACATCCTCGGCTGCATCCGCGCGGTATTTAAAGGAAACGTCGCGAAACTCGATACTGCCGTCCGCTGGCGCCGCAATCGCGAGGTCTCCCGCGGGGTTGGCGATAAAGGGCTCCTCATCGAGCACCTCGGCGATACGGCCCACACTCGTAAGAGCGCGCGTGAGCAGCAAAAACACGTTGGAAATCATCATGAGCGAATTCATGATCAGCAGCACGTAGCTCATAAAGCCCGTGAGAGAGCCTACACCCAACTTGCCGGCGAGAATCATGCGGCCGCCAATCCACAGGATGGAGAGCGCAGCCACGTACATCGACAGCTGAAACACCGGCAGGTTGAGCACGGCGGTGCCGAAGGTCTTGGTCGCCGTGCCGGCGAGCTCGGTATTGACGGTGTCGAACTTGTCGCGCTCGTGCTCGGCGCGCACGTAAGCCTTCACGGCGCGTACGGCGGTAAGATCCTCTTGCACCACGCCGTTGAGGTGGTCCATCGAGGTCTGGAGTTGGCGGTAGAGCGGGCTCACGCGCACGGTAATGATACCGAGCACGATGGCGAGCATCGGCAGAATGACGGCAAAGACCGCCGCGAGCTCGCGCGAGAGCGCAAAAGCGTAGACGAGGCCCATGACCAGATTTACCGGCCCGCGCACCATGGGGCGGAAGCCGTTACCTACGGCGTTTTGAATCACGGTGATGTCGGTGGTCATGCGAGTGACGAGCGAGCTGGCGTCGTAGTTGTCCAGATTGCCAAAAGCGAGCGTCTGGATCTTGCGATACTCGACCTCACGCAAGTTAGCGCCCAGCCCCGAGGCAACGCGAGCAGACGTGCGCGCATAGCCCAAGCCAAGTGCCAGCGAAAATGCGGCGCACACCAGCATATACGCACCCTGCAACAGCATGTAGTTGATGTCGCCCGCGGGCACGCCCACATCGATGATATTTGCCATGATGACCGGGATAAACAGCTCGAGCGCCGTCTCGGCCGTCACAAAGAGCACGCCGAGTATGGCATCGCGGCGGTATGCCCCCAGATAGGAAAACAGAATCTTGAGATTGCGCACGCAGGTTCATCCCCCATCAAACGTTGTTCGCAAACCCACGTATTATGGCGCGCCGTGCGGCGGTGTCAAGTGTTCCGAAATCGGTTTCTGCAAGGCTAGCGCAGGCGCCAAGCTCGCAGGGCGCACGTCCGTATTCAATTGGAAATGAACGCGAGCGTGACTTTTTTCGCCCCACTGCCGACACAAACCTTGACTCTACAATCGTTGTAGGGTTTTCACTACACTGGTAGCTAAACGAACCAAGTCAGAAAGTGCCCCGCCCATGGAACACGACCTCACACGCGGCAATGTCCTCAAGACCATCGCGGTCTTTGCCCTGCCCTATATGCTCTCGTACTTTTTGCAGATGCTCTACGGTATGGCCGACCTGTACATGATGGGGCAGTTTAGCGGCGCTGCCGGCATCACCGCCGTGGGCAACGGCGCGCAGACGCTCTATATCATTACCGTGACGCTTGTGGGTCTGGCCATGGGAACGACGGTCATCGTCGGCCACGCCGTTGGCTCGCGCCGGTTTGACCGCGCCGAGACCGCCATCGGCAACACCATCACGCTCTTTATGGGCGTCTCGGTGGTGCTGGCCGCTGTCCTGCTCGCACTGTGCCCGCAGATCGTGACACTCATTGGCACGCCGGTCGAGGCAGTCGAAGGCACCGCCGCCTACCTGCGTATCTGCTTTATGGGCATTCCGTTTATCGCCGCATACAACATTCTTTCGGCCATCTTTCGCGGGCTGGGCGATTCGCGCTCGCCCATGTACGTGATCGGCGTGGCGTGCATCATCAACATCGCGCTCGATTTTCTGTTTATCGGACACATGGGGCTCGGCCCCGTGGGCGCGGCGCTCGGCACGGTGACCGCCCAGACGGCCAGCGTTGCCCTCGCGCTCGTCTGGCTCAAGAGCCGCCGCACGAACATCCACGTTAAGCGCAGCGACCTGCGCCCCCAGCCCGAGGTGCTCGGCAGCATTCTTAAGATCGGCGTGCCCGTGGCCGTGCAGGACGGCTGCATCCAGGTGGCGTTTATGTTTATCACCGTCATCGCCAACCACCGAGGGCTCGTCGACGCCGCCGCCGTGGGCCTGGTCGAGAAGATGATCAGCTTTTTGTTCATTGTGCCGAGTTCCATGGGCGCCACCGTCAGCGCGCTCACGGCGCAAAATGCCGGCGCGGGCAAGGGCGATCGCGCGCGTCAGGTGCTCAAAGACGCCATGACCATCTCGGTGGTGTACGGCTGCCTGATCACGGTGCTGATGTGGCTGGTGGCACCGGCGTTTATCGGCTTTTTTGCCAAGGACGCCGCGGTAGTCGCGGCCGGTACCGGCTATATGCGCAGCTACATTTTCGATGCAATCTTTGCCGGCATCCACATTTGCTTTAGCGGCTTTTTCGCTGCATACGGCAAGAGCTACATCGGCTTTGCGCACAACGTGCTGGCCGTGGCGCTCATTCGCGTGCCGGGCGCGTGGCTGCTGTCGAACGCCTATTCCGACACGCTGTTTCCCATGGGCATCGCTTCGCCGTGCGGGTCGATTCTGTCGGCAGTCATCTGTGTTGTCGCGTTTACCGTGCTCAACCGGCGCGGGGCTTTTGACAAGTTGGCAGCGTAGCGGGACGACGCGAAATCGCCCTTATCGACGACATCATCAGCGACGACCCGGCGACCCAAGTGACGCGGATCGCGGTGCCGGTTGCCCCGTCCAAATAAGAACTGCCCAGAAAACGTTCGGCTGAAAGCAGAATCTTGACGTTATAGGCCATATTTTGCCTCAAGGTCATCGAGACATCACGCGCCATGCCAGCAGCACGCTCCCGCTCGGCCACAGCTATACGAGCCATCAGACGAGCCTTAGCCTGTTCCTGAACCATGAGGTCGTAGTCCTCGGATCGAAGTACAACAAATTTGCTATAGCCGTTTTTTGTAACAGTCACTGGACCAGGAGCCTCCCAACAAGCTCGCTAAACACTGGAGACAGTCCTCGATATGGCGGTTTTACTCCTCCGGAATCGGAAACGCACGGATGAACTCTGCAGGCGAGAAGGTCTTGATGGTCGAGCGCACAAAAGCGGCGCGGTCACGCGTGATAATAAAGTCCACGCCGGCACGCTCGGCCATCGCACGGATACAGCCGTCCTCAAAGTCCGGCTCATCGGAATAGGCGGAGGCAAAACAAGCCTCTTGGTCGAGAGACTCTACCGAGTAGCTCTTAAGGCAGTCGCGCACTACCTCGCGCCCGCGCGCCTCGCCGGCCTGTTTGGTGAGAATGTAATACGCGTCCTTGAGAGAGCAGGCCGAAACAACGCCCTCGATAAGCCCCACGTCGACGAGCCCCTTGATCGTTTGCGCCGCTGCGTGCTCCGGCCGGCCCGGCAGCACACAATCGAGCAGAAAATTGGTATCGAGAAATGCCCTCATAGGTAGCGCTCCCTCGCGACGCGCTTTTCATCTTCAACCGTCATCGTATCGAGCGGCGTTCCCTTTGGCATTTTGGCTACGATATCGAGATACTCCTGGTAGTCCTCATCCTCCGCGAGCATCTCGCGAATCTCCTTCCAGGTGATCTTGGGATGCCACATCGTACCCACGTCGCGCTTGGGCTTGTCCGTGCCGCACGCCGGCTTTGCGCCCCCACGCTCCTGAGCAGCGTCATATTCCACCGCAACGGGGCTTTCATAGTCGAGCGGCACGATCTTGAACAACGGCTTGCTCCGCTTGAAGACCACAACCTCCTCGCCATCATTGGCAACCCTTTCGGCCACCTGCGTAAGGTTTTGGCGCAGCTCCGAAAACGCGACGGTAACCATAACGGCTCCTCTCAACATATATCTTTACTGCACAGTATACACGTTAATGTTAATATTAAAGTGTATAAAACTCATCACAATGGGGCAGCCCCGTTGTGGGACCTCACTGCGGGGCCCCTTTGCTTTGTATGAATCTTCTATCACTCCGGAACGACACCGCTCCGCAGGGTCACCCTCAGCAACCTACATGACGCAGATCATGCTGCCCGCCACCACGCCCAAATAAAAACCTCCCGGAAAGCATCAACCTTTCCGGGAGGTTTTCTAATTTGATTATCGATGTCCTAAGCCTGGGGCACCTCACCGGTCGCAAGAATCTGCTCGAGCGCATCCTCATCCAACACGGGCACACCTAGCTGCTCAGCCTTGGTGAGCTTGGAGCCCGCTTTGGGGCCGGCGACTAGATAGCTCGTCTTCTTTGAAACACTGCCCGAGACCTTGGCACCAAGCACCTTGAGCGCCGCGCCTGCCTCGTCGCGGGTGCGGTTGACGAGCGTGCCGGTGAGCACGAAGGTCAGACCCGCAAGCGGCTGTGCGTCGGCGAGCTCGCCCGCTACGCCGGCATCGGCCGCGGCCTGCGCATGGGCGGCACCCAAGTCGACCTCGAGCGACAGGCCCGCCTGACGCAGGCGCTCCAGCACGGCAAGGTTTTCGGGCACGGCCAGGAACTGCTTGACGCTCGCCGCGATCTTGGGACCGATGCCCTCGCACTCGGCGATGTCCTCTTCGCTCGCCAAGATAAGTTTGTCAATCGACAGGAATCGTTCGGCGATGACCTCGCCCACGCTCTTACCCACGTGGCGTATACCCAGGGCAAACAGCACGCGACCGAGCGGCTGACTCTTGGACTTGTTGAGCTCGGCGATGATCTTTTCGGCCGTCTTGAGGCCCACCGGAATGGGATCGCCCTTCTTGACGCCCTTTTTGCTGTTTGAGCTGGCATAGGCGCGCCCCGTGTCCAGCCCGGCGATGTCGTCAACCGTGAGCTGGTAGAAGTCAGCGACATCGTGAATCAGCCCGGCGGCGATCATCTTGTCGACAATCTCGTCGCCCAGGCCGTCGACGTCCATGCAGCCGCGGCTCACCCAGTGGAGCAGGCGCTCCTTGAGCTGCGCGGGGCAGTCGATGGAGACGCAGCGGTAAGCGACCTCGCCGTCCTCGTGGACCACGGGGCTGCCGCACACGGGGCAGACCTCGGGCATGTGCCAGTCGACCGAATCGGCCGGGCGCTTGTCGAGCACCGGGCCCACGACCTCCGGGATTACGTCGCCTGCCTTGTGCACGATGATGGTATCGCCCTCGCGCACGTTTTTGCGACGGATCTCGTCGATGTTATGCAGCGTGGCGCGCGCGATGGTGGAGCCGGCGACCGTCACCGGGTCGAACTCGGCGACCGGTGTGAGCACACCGGTGCGGCCCACCTGGATGCGAATTTCGCGCAGGACGGTCTGCTTTTCCTCGGGCGGGAACTTAAAGGCGATGGCCCAGCGCGGCGCGCGGGCGGTAAAGCCCAGGTCGAGCTGCTGCTGGAAGCTGTCAACCTTTACGACCACGCCGTCGATGTCGTAATCCAGGTCACCGCGATGTTCGAGCGCCTGGGCACAGAACTCGTGAACCTCGGCGGGTGTGGCGCAACGAGCCACGTTGGGGTTGACGCTAAAGCCGGCGCTACGCAGCCAATCGAGGAACTCGCGCTGGCTGTGGACGTGCAGCGGGTCGGTATCGGCGATGGCATAGATAAAGGTGGCCAGATCGCGGCGCGCCGTGACCTTGGGATCCTTCTGACGCAGGCTGCCGGCGGCGGCGTTGCGCGGGTTGGCGAAGGGATCGCGGCCCTCGGCATCGGCCTCGTCGTTCAGACGAACAAAGCTGCCCTTGGGCATGTACACCTCGCCGCGTACCTCAATGGTGCGCTCGCGGTCGGCGCCCATGTGGGCGAGCGCCGGCTCGGACAGGCGCATGGGCACATCCTTGATGGTACGGACATTGAGCGACACGTCCTCGCCCGTGGTGCCATCGCCACGTGTGGCCGCGCGCACAAAGGTGCCGTTTTGGTAGGTAAGTGCCACACCCAGGCCGTCAATCTTTAACTCGCAGGTATAGGTAACGCTGCCGGCGCCGAGCGCATCCTCGGTGCGCTGGAGCCATGCGTCGAGCTCGTCCAGGTCCATGGCATCGTCCATGGAATACATGCGTGCCATGTGCGTGACCGGCGTAAACTGCTCGCTCACGTAGCCGCCCACGCGCTGGGTATAGCTGTCGGACGTTACCAGATCGGGGTAGGTCGCCTCGATTTCCTGCAGCTCAACGAGCATTTTGTCAAAAGCGGCGTCCGTGATCTCGGGCGCGTCGAGCATGTAGTAGCGATAGGCGTGGTAATCGAGCTCGTGGCGCAGCTCGGCCGCACGCGCTGCCGCCTGGGCACGGGCATCGGTCGGTGCGGTGGCTTCCGCGGTCGTGGGCGTTTCGGTATCGATGTCCACGCCGTCACCAAACAGGCTCGATTGCTCCATAGCGGCACTCCTTCGCTCGATTTCAAACGGATACTAGAGTACCACCGGTCGCAACGGGGTCGAATAGCCCTTTCGAACCGCACCGAATCGGCAGCCGCCAGACCGGGGTGGGTCGCGCAATCAAACCATGCTCTTATCAGCTCTAAATGACCCGTTTTCCTCCGTCCCCAACGGATCAATAAGTAGAGAGGGGCTGTCCCGCGTTGATGGGACAGCCCCTCTGGCATCGGTATGTGCGATACGGCTCGCTAGTAGCCCTGACCGTAGCCTTGACCCTGGCCCTGCTGGCCCAACAGCTCCTCCAGATACTGGCGCAGCTGCTCGTCGGTAATACCGCCGTTGCCGGTGTCGGTCGCGCTGTCATCCTGCTGCTGGTTCTGCAGCTCCTCATCGGAGCCCAGCTCGACGGTGACCTTCTTCTCTTCCTTGCCGCGCATGAGCGTGATCTCGACCTTCTCGCCCACCTCGTGGCTGCGCAGGGCGATGATCAGGCCATCGGCACTCGTAATCTCGTCGTCGCCCAGCTTGGTAATGACATCGCCCTCCTGGATGCCGGCCTTGGCAGCAGGGCCATCCTCAACGACGCTCGCCACATACGCGCCGCTATCGGTGCTCAGCTTGTTGGTGCGGGCGTTGAGCGCGTTGACGCTCGAAAGCGTGGCGCCCAGGCACGGGTGCACCGGCGTCTTACCGTCGATGATCTGGTCGGCAATGTTCTTGGCGTAGTTAACCGGAATGGCAAAGCCCACGCCCGAGCTGGAGCCCGAATAGCTCTCGATAAGCGAATTAATGCCCACCAGCTCACCATTGTCGTTGACGAGCGCGCCGCCGGAGTTGCCCGGGTTGATGGCGGCATCGGTCTGGATCATGTTGGCATAGATGGTGTTACCGTTGGTAGAGCTCATGGCCGTGGAGCGATACAGCGCCGACACAATGCCCGTGGAGACAGACTGCTCGTTGCCGAACGGCGAGCCGATCGCCATGACCCACTCGCCCACGTTGAGCTTGGAGGAATCACCAATCTCAATCGGCGTGAGCTTGGAGGCGTCAGCATCCTTGAGCTTGATGACAGCCAGGTCGCTCGAAGCATCGTTGCCCACGAACTCGGCCTCGTACGTGGTTCCGTCGTCCATGGTCACCACGTACTGGTCGTAACCATCGACCACGTGGTTGTTGGTGAGGATGTGGCCCTCGGTATCGAGCACAACGCCCGAACCGACGCTGCCCGAACTATCCGACTCGTCGGCAGACTGCGAAAGCGAGCCATTCTGGCTGCCACTCGAAGTAGCGGTGATGGAAACGACGGAGGGCAGGGCCTTGGCAGAGACGGCCTCGGCCAGCGTGGTGTCCTCGGAATCAATCGTAATCTTTTGCGTCGACGAGCCAGATGCGCCCGCCGTCACGGCATTCTTTCCGCCGCCAATGTTGAGCGTGCCGCTCATAATGAGCGCAATGACCAGCAGGGCGCCGCAGGCGCAGCCGGCAAGTGCCGTAATAAAGATCGGCAGCTTTTTGGTCTTGGTCTTGACCACCGTGTGCTTGTTCACGACCTGCTGGCCACCCAGCGGCTGGCCGGTCTGCGTGTCGTAGGCCTGCACGTAAGGAATGTTGTTGCCATCGGCAGGCGTCGACTCTACCTGCACACGCGGCTGCTGTTGGGTCTCGCCGGCGTTGCCCGCATCCTGGGGACGCTGGGAATCGTACTCGCTCATAGCTGCGATCCTTTCGTCAAATAACCAAAGGCCCGCCAAACATGTGGCGGGCCATCATTGTTCACGTTGAGTTGTACCCCAATATGCGGGCGCAAGTGTATGAGAACGCAATCTTTTAGGAAGGCTTAAGTTCTGCTGCAGATTCGAGAGGAACCCGCACCCGCGTCAAAACCACCACAAAGGTGCCTGTCCCCTTTTTGGCGGAAATCTAGTCCTTAAACAGATAGCCCACGCCGCGGACGGTGGTGATGTGCGCCGCGATCTGCGGGCCCACCTTGGAGCGGATTCGTCGAATGTGCACGTCGACGGTGCGCGTGCCGCCGCAGTACTCAAAGCCCCACACGCGGTGCAGCAGCACCTCGCGGCTGTAGGCGCGGTTGGGGTGCGTCGCCAAAAAGCTCAGCAGCGAGTACTCCATCAGCGTCAGGTCGATGGGCTCGTTATCGAGCGTCACCTGGTAGGTAGCCAGGTTGATCTCGAGGTTATCGATATTGAGCACATCGTCGGCGGTGACGGTCTCCTCCTCGCCCATCAGGCGCTGCGCGCGAGCCTTGAGCTCGTTGGGCGTCGCCGTGGGGCATACAAAGTCGGCATGCGCGTGATTGGGCAGGCGCAGGGTACCGAGCGCCTCGTCGTCGACGATCACCAGCATGGGAACGCCGCCGCGATCGTCGAGCCATTTGGCAATCTGATCGATGCGGTCGCTGCGGATGCCATCGGAATCGAGGATCAGCAGGTCAAAGTCGTGCGCCGCAGTCGGCGAATCGGGGGTGGCCAGGCTCACCTCGACACCCAAGGTGGTCGTCAAGCTGCGGGCAAACTCGTGGAAGCGCGTCGTGCGCGCCATGAACAGGGCACTCTTATCGGACATATCGGCCTCCAAAGAAATGAGCTCAATCGTACTGGAACAAGCCAGCGCGATTAGGAGTTCGCCAGGTAGTGCTTGATCTCCCACTCGGTGATCGTAGACTCAAACTTATGCCACTCGTCGCGCTTCTTTTTGAGGAAGAAGCTGTGGATGTGCTCGCCGAGGGCATCCTTCATAAACTGCGAGTCCTCAAACACGTCGAGCGCCTCTTTGAGCGAGCGCGGCAGCGGCGTGTAGCCGGCCTCGACCATCTGACGGTCGGTAAGCTTGAGCGTCTCGGCAGTTGCCTCGGGCGGGAGTTCCAGCTTGCGCTCGATGCCGTCCAGACCGGCCGCTAGCGTGACGGCGTTGACCAGGTACGGGTTGGCCATGGGGTCGGGGCTGCGAAGCTCGATGCGCGTGGACAGCTGCTTGCCGGGCTTGTAGACCGGAATGCGGACCATACTCGCGCGGTTGCGCAGGCCCCACGTGGCGTACTGCGGCACGGAGTCGCCGCCCGTGGTGATGCGCTTATACGAGTTGACCGTGGGGTTAGTGATAGCGCTGATCTCGCGCGCGTGCGCCAGGATGCCGGCCATGTAGTGCTTGGCGATATCGGAGAGGTGGTACTTCTCGTCGTCCTCGCCCCAAAAGACGTTGTTGCCGTCGTGGTCGAACAGCGACTGGCACAGGAACATAGCACTGCCATCCTCACCCGCCAACGGCTTGGGCATAAAGGAGGCGTGGCAACCGCTCTCGTAGGCCTGCTGCTTAATGATGAGCTTGGCCGTGGTGATGGCGTCGGACATGCTCAGAGCCTCGGCGTGGCGCAGGCTCATGCCGTGCTGCGAGCGGCCGGCGGCGTGAAAGGTGTACTCCACGGGCACGGACATCTTCTCGAGCGTGAGGACCGTGTTGCGGCGCAGGTCGCGAGCGGCGTCGCTTACCGAAAGATCGAAGTAGCCCACGTTGTCGAGCGGCTCGGGGGTGTGCTCGTCGGGGAAGTAGTAATACTCCAGCTCGGCGCCCACGTTGAGCAGGTAACCGGCCTTCTCGGCCTTGTAGAACATGCGGCGCAGGGCATCGCGCGGATCGCCGGCAAAGGGCTTGCGGTCGGGGGTGCAGACATCGCAGAACACGCGGGCAACGCCGTTATGGCTCGGACGCCACGGCAGGATCTGGAAGGTCGAAGCATCGGGGAACGCCAGCATATCGGCTTCCTCGGGCGTGGCAAAGCCCTCGATAGCGGAGCCGTCAAAGCCAATACCCTCCTCAAAAGCGACCTCGAGGTCCTCGGGGCTAATGGCAAAGTTCTTGAGGCGGCCGAGAATGTCGACAAACCACAGACGCACAAAGCGGATATCACGCTGTTCTACGGAGCGGAGTACGTAATCGATGTTCTGCTGGTTCATGTCGCTCCCCTTTCTTTCGGGCGGGTTTCGACTGGTCTATATCGCAGATACTATCGCAGAAAAATGTTTCCGCAGGGTTAAAGCGTATCAAGCGCTCAAAAAACGTGCGCGAACAGGCAGTTGCGAACGAGCGGTTAGCGCGAGGTCGAGGCGCGGTGTTCGATGCGGCCGGGGATCTCGATGCGTTTGGGCGCCAGCTTTGCGGCCTCGCCCACGGTGGTGGTAACGACGTCGATGCGCTCGGAAAGGCGCTCGACTACGCGCTCGGCAATGGTGAGGGTGTCCTGCGCGGCCGTGGTGACGCCGCCAAAGAGCACGTGGTTCCAGGGGTAGTCGTCAAACGTCGCGATCTTGAGGCCAGCCGGCAATGAGGGTCCCAGCTGTGCTAGCGCCTCGGTCAGGCGCAGGAAGACCAAGCCGTTGACAGCAATGAGGCCGAGCTTTTTGCCTGCATAGCCGCGGATGGTCTCGTCCAAGCGACCGACACCCGTGGCGCCACCGTCGGCCAAGGTGACGACCTCGCCCGCAAGGCCGCGTCGCGAAAGCTCGTCGGCAAAGGCCTCGGCGCGCTCGCGACGGACGGGGCTGTCGTCGCTTGCCTCGGTGAGCAGGCACAGACGCTCGCTGCCCGCAGCGGCGAGCTCGTCTACCAAGCCGGCGACGAGCTCACGGTTGTTAGATGTCACCAGATCGACACCGCCGTCGGCAACATCGCGGTCGAGCAGCACAACGGGCAGACGTCCCGCTGCCGCGGCGATCGCCTCGTCATTACCTCCGCAGGTGTTGACGACCAGGCCGTCCACGCCAGCATCGATAAGTCTGGTGAGCGACTCCGCTTCCTTGGCGGGGTCGTTGCCACTAATGGCCGTCATGAGCGAGCAGCCGCGCGCGGCGGCGCTGGCGGAAAGCCCTTCGAGCATGGCGCTCGAGAACGGGTTGGCGATGTCGGCCAGGATCACGCCGATGAGGTTGGTGCGCGAGCTGCGCAGATTGCGCGCGGCGGCACGAGGGCGATAGCCGGTGCGCTCGATGACCTCGGCAATGCGAGCACGGGTTTCCTCGGTCATTTGCCCGGGGCGGTTGTTGAGATAGCGCGAGACCGTGGCCGGGCTCACGCCCGCCTCGGCGGCAATGTCCTTGATTCTCATCTGCGCCATAACGCACCCCGTTTCCCAATTGTCGGCGATCTGAGCCATTTTAGGCATTTTTTCAAAAATCTCGGTTGCAAAACGCTGTAGGTGAGTATACTACAACTCGAAACGAAACCGATTTCGTAAACCGATTTCGGCGAGCGTTGGCACGCAGGTGCAAAGACGCACCCTACCGTCTTGGCACCTGCGTGCCAACGCCATATCAAAGGTGTACGCACGAGTAAAAGGAGCTGCGCGACCATGGGTAAAACGGTTCTTACCTTCGGCGAGATCATGATGAGACTCTCACCCAAAGACCACCTGCGTATTGAGCAGGCAACCGAGTTTGACGTCCGCTACGGCGGCGCCGAGGCCAACACCGCTCTTTCCCTGGCCTACCAGGGCGACAAGGCCGCTTACGTCTCCGTTGTCCCGGCCAACCGTCTGGGCGAGTGCGCCCTGCGTTCGCTGAAGGCCTACGACGTCGACACCACGCGCGTCGTGCGTCAGGGCGACCGCCTTGGCTCCTATGTGTTTGAGGTCGGTGCCTCGCAGCGCGGCAACGGCTGTGTCTACGACCGTAAGTTCTCTGCCATCAACATGGCCAAGCGCGACGTCTTCGACTGGAACGAGATCCTCAAGGGCATCGATGTCTTCTATTTCTCCGGCGTGACTCCCGCCGTCTCCGACGAGATGGCCGCCGCCTGCAAGGATGCGCTCACCGCCTGCCGCGCCAAGGGCATCACCACCGTGTGCGACGTCAACTATCGCGGCAAAATGTGGTCGCCCGAGAAGTCTCAGGCCACCATGAAGGAACTCCTGCCGCTCATCGACATCTGCATCGCCAACGACGAGGACGCGCCTGCCGGCCTCGGTATGACTTGCGTCTCCGGCTCCCTTGCCCACGGCATCGAGGAGCGTGACACCTACGTCGAGATGGCCCGTCAGATCTGCGCCGAGTACGGCTGCAAGAAGGTCGCCTCGGTCGTCCGCAACATCTCCTGCGTCGAGCGCTCCATCTGGATGGGCATGCTCTTTGACGCCGAGAGCGGCGAGCACTGGTTCTCCCCTGCTCACGATGTACACGTGCTCGAGGGCGTTGCCGCCGGCGACGCTTTCAACGCCGGCCTCGTCCATGCCCTCATCAACGACTTTGACCCGCAGGCTGCCGTCAACTACGCCATCGCGGCCTCGATCCTCAAGCTCACCATCAAGGGCGATTCCAACTTGGTGACCGCAGACGAGATCGCAGCCGTGGCATCAGCCGCCGACGGTGGCACTCGCGTCGCACGCTAGTCCGTCTCCATTCCGCGGGCCGCAGCTTTCCAATCCCATACCCCTGCGGCCCGCTCCCCGATTCCTCCGGCCGGGCAAAACCACCAGTCCCATTCCGGTTTTGCCTGGCATTTCCTACATGACTGGTCGAGCAGCCGGTTTTGGAATTGCTTGAACCCCAAGCAGTGCCTCCGATAACCAATCCAAAATCGGCTCCTGACCAGCACATTTGGCAATCACGCGCCCATGCGCGCCACACATCGAAAGGAACATCATGTTCGATCAGTTCTACACCACGCTTGAGTCCCTGGGCATCGTGCCGGTCGTTGTGCTCGACAAGGTCGAGGACGCCGCTCCGCTCGCCCACGCCCTTATGGCAGCTGGCATGAAGTCCGCCGAGGTCACCTTCCGCACCGCCTGCGCCGCCGAGTGCATCGCCGCTATGGCCGAGGCCGAGCCCGAGATGTGCGTTGGCGCCGGCGCTGTCCTGACCGTCGAGCAGGTTGAGCAGGCCCGCGCCGCCGGTGCCAAGTTCATCGTCTCCCCGGGTTACAACGAGAACGTCGTGAAGCACTGCATCGACATCGACCTGCCCGTCCTTCCCGGCACCGTGACCCCCTCCGAGGTTACCGCAGCCGAGAACCTGGGCCTCAAGGTCACCAAGTTCTTCCCCGCGTCCCAGTATGGCGGCCTGAGCACCATCAAGGCCCTCGCCGCTCCGTTTGTCGGTCACCGCTTTATGCCTACCGGCGGCGTGAGCACCGCCAACGTCGAGGAGTACCTGAGCTCCTCTGCCATCATCGCCTGCGGTGGCACCTGGATGGTCAAGCCGGCCCTGTTTGCCGATGGCGACTTCTCCAAGGTCGAGCAGATTGCCCGCGAGGCCATGGACGTCGTCAAGAAGGTCCGCGGCTAGGTTTAGCTCTCTATCGTGAAAGGGGGCGTGCCCTAGACCTCGCCCCTTTCTTTTAAAGCGGCTCGGAAGCGCGCCGTTTCCGTCACGAACAAGAACCAAAACCGTCTTGTATGCTGATAGAACGTGACGGAAGCGACACGCCTCCAAGCCGCTTTGCTTTCCCGGTCAATCAACCGACTCAACATAATCCAGTCCACCAAAACAGCTGCGGCGCCGTCTGGGGGAATGGACCCTTGCTTCCAGTCTTTTCCTCCAAGCGGCGCCGCAGCCTTTTCATGCCCCGATTGCATCCCCGCACTTGCGGTGAAATACGGACTGCTTACGTCGTCAAAGCCGCAAAACAGTCCCTATTTCACCGCAACTAATTAGGGGAACGGATTAGATGGCCGAGTCTTTGGGCAGCTCAAAGTAGTCGGGATGTAAGGCGATAACCGGGCCCTGTTCCTCGGGCATTAGATGCAAATGCGTCTCTGCCAGATAGCTCGCCGTGTCGGTATCGCCCTTCTTAATGGCCTCGAGAATCCGGCGATGTTGTCGACGAATCGGCTCCCAATCCAGATCCTGCGACACCATACGCAACCAGTTGTATCGCTCAAAATGCGTGTTGACGCTCTTCATCCAATCCCACAGCATGTGACGACCGGCAATCTCAAAACACGTCTCATGAAACAGGTTATCCAAGTCGAAAAAGCGACGCGTCTCGCTATGGTCGAGCGACTCGGACTCGGCAAGAATCTGCTCGAGCCGATGCTTTTGCTCGGACGTGGCAGCCGGACAACATTTAATGAGTACGCTTCTTTCGAGTTTCTCGCGCAAGAAACAGGCATTCTCGGCGTGTTCCATGCTGATCTTAGAGACGTAGGTGCCGCTCTTGGGACGCGTTTCCACCAGCTCTTGCTCGCGCAGGCGCACAAAGGACTCGCGAATTGGCGTGCGCCCGATCCCCGTCTCCTTTTCCAGACCAATCGCCGAAAGGCGCGTGCCGGGCTTGAGCTCGGCATAGATAATCTTGGAGCGCAGTGCGTTGTATGCCTGATCTTGCAGGCTCTGATAATGCTGGTGTTGTTCCATAAAGCCCTCGGATGAAGCCCACGGTTTGTCGAATTCCACCACGTAATACTATCGCATCGACACGCCCCAGCTCCCA
>RQBM01000008.1:0-28749 GCA_008668795.1 Collinsella aerofaciens
AAGCAGGGCGGCGTAGTATCCAAGCATTCCCACGACGCCAACGAGACCGCTTGTCTTTCGTCCAAACCTATCAGCAATCTAGCCAGTGGGAACTTCAAGGATGAACTTGCTCACTTGATATGCACTCATCATGCTAGAAATCGCCACCATCGAGAATCCGACTAATTCAAGGTAAACCGTCAGAAAATACAAAATGGTGCTAAAGTTCGACAGAAAAACGAACGTCATATAAAGCAAAACCGTACGGTTTTTCATGCTCCGCCCTCCAAGAGTCAGCAATCTAAATCGGAATCTTGGAAAAGCATGAGGGCAAAGCTGTCAGCTATGTGTTACAAGGCGTCAATAATCACTTGACGTCTCGAAGCCAATTAATTTCACGAAGCAAGATGACGCAATAGGTGCAGAAAAACCGTCTGGTGTCGATCGGTCCAGGCATTTTGTCGATAGCAAAAATAGATGGGCAAGGCCACGTCATGCGAGGCTTCAATGGAGCACTCACTCACTTCTGATCCATCCGATGCGAGAGAGGACCCAGACAAACTCAATATCAATCCCCCGGCTTGAAGAAACTCAGCCTGAGCCCTGCTTCCGTATTCAACATCACGGAAGCGAAAATTGACGAGCTGGGCTTCAGGGCATTGGTTAATCGCATTGAGACAGGGTGACAAATTAATGGGAACAGCGAGCCTGCCGCTCAGTAGCTCGCGAATGGTCATGGCGCCCACAGATTGATGACCCGCTGGACACGAAAGAACCTTGAGCTCCTTTTCACCCAAGTATTTCGAAGAAAGGACGCTGTCCCTTGGTTCCTCAAATGAGATGGCCGCGTCCGAAATTCCAAGCATAAGCGACTCAAAGCATGTGGCCGTTGGCTGATGCCAAACATCAAGGTGAATCTGGGGGTGCGAGCTTTCAAACGAGTCGTACCAGTTTTCGGAAAAAAGACGCCCCCGCCCGTGAAGACAGGGGGCGTAAAGACGGAAGTGGCCGTCGGGCGAAACGCCGCCGTTCCCCGATTGAGCGTACTTTTTGAGATCGTCGACTTGTGCCAGGATCACGCGTGCACGACACGCAAATTCTCTGCCCGCCGGAGACAAAACAGCCTCCCCCGCCGATCGGTCGAGCAAAACAATCTGATACTCAGATTCCAACTTTTTGATTGCCGACGAAACGGCCTGTGGGCTCACGTGAACGGCGCGAGCCGCTTTGCGCACGCCGCCGTAGTTCGCTACCGCTTGAAGGTATTCGAGTTGAGAAAGCTGCATAGGTTACTCCAAAGGCAGCCAAGGCGACGGGCTGTGCGTCCTCAGATGAGGTTCTCGCCCAGGTTCTTGCCGCCGAGGACGTGCATGTGGAAGTGCATGACGGTCTGACCGGCGTTGACGCCCTTGTTGGAGATGACGCGGAAACCGTCCTCCAGACCCTTGGCCTTGGCGACCTCCTGGATGGCGTGGGCCATGGCGCCCATGGTCTCGGCGGGCACGTTATCGGCGATGTCACTGTAGTGCTTCTTGGGGATCACGAGCGTGTGGACCGGCGCCTGGGGATTGAGGTCGTCGAACGCGATGACCTGGTCATCCTCGTAGACGACGGTCGAGGGGATCTCGTGGTTGGCAATTTTGCAGAAGATGCAATCACACATGGTTGGTTCCTTTCTCACAGACCAAGGTAATTATATTTGGTCGGGATGGTTAGAACGAAAGGTTGTCGTCGGTGTTGGCGGCTTCGCCGTCGGCGAGCACGTCGTTGCCGTCGACGTCCTTCAGGAGCACCGAGACCTTCTGCTCGGCATCGGACAAGCGGGTACGCAGGCTCTTGAGGAGCTCGACGCCGCGGGTATAGCTCTCAAGCGACTCCTCGAGCTCCATATCACCCGACTCCAAGCTGCGGATGATGAGCTCCAACTCCTGTGAAGCCTGCTTGTACGTAAGCTGCTCGACCGGGGTCTTCTCTGCCATATCTGTTTCCTTTCCTAAAGGTTTATCGCTATGAAACGCGGCCTACTCGACCGTATCGACCGTTGCCGCCACGTTGCCGTCTGCCATGCGCACGCGAATGGCGTCACCGGGCTTAAAGGTCTTGGCGCTCGTGGCCACCCCATCATCGCTGTACGCGATGGAATAACCACGGGCAAGCACCTTGAGCGGCGACAGGGCATCGAGCGAGGCTGCCGCACGGCCCAGGTCGGATGCTGGCTTGTTGAGCATCGTGCGCCCCTGATGCTCCAGGCGGGAGCTTGCGAGCGTGAGCGCATGGCGCTTGCCATCGAGTCCTGAGGTGCTTGCGATCAAGCGCTCGGGCAAGCGCCCAAAGTTGGAGCGGAATGTCCCGACCGAGCGTACTATGGCGCCCGACAGGCGATCGGCAGTCAGCGCAAGCTCCGATTCGCGACGCTCGACCATAAATGTGGGGTCGTTGAGGCACGGGCGGCATGCGGCGGCATTGAGCGCGTCGCCCAGACGGGCCGTATAGGTATCCCAGGCACGGCGACCGCGCTGATCGAGCATCTCCAAATCAACCTGATTCGACCCAATCATCGATGCCATCGCGGCGCCCAGGCGCTGATGGCGCGTCTCGAGCACGTCGGCCAACTCCGTCATGGCCGGCGCCACCGATTCTGCCGCCGCCGTGGGCGTGGAAGCGCGACGGTCGCTCACCATGTCGCAAATCGAGGTATCGGGCTCATGGCCAATGCCGGTCACCACGGGCACGGGACAGGCCGCCACCGCGCGGGCAAGCTCCTCGTCGTTAAAGGTCATGAGGTCCTCGAAAGAACCGCCGCCGCGCACCAGCAAAATACAATCGGGCGCCGGCGTAATGGAAGCGGCGCGGCGCAAGCCCTCAATGAGCTCTGTAGGCGCACCCTCGCCTTGAACCTTAGCGCCCACGCAGACGAGCTCGACGAGCGGGTTGCGACGACGCAACGTGCGCTTGACGTCGTCGATTACAGCACCCGAAAGCGAGGTGACGACCGCCACGCGGGAGCAGAACACCGGGATGCGGCGTTTACGAGCTTCGTCCATCAGGCCCTCGCGGCGTAGCTTTTCGGCCAGTTGCGCCACTTGTTGACGCAGCAGACCCTCCCCCGCCAGCGAAAACGAGCGAGCGACAAAGCTCATACGACCCGTGGCCTTATAGAGATTGAAGCTGCCCTTAAAGCTCACCTGCATGCCGTCGCGCAGATCGAACGTGCGCTTGAGATAGGCGCCCTTCCAAATGATGCAGTCAACGGCGGCCGAATCGTCCTTAATCTGGAAGTAGCAGTGGCCGCTTCGGGCATTGGGGCCACGGAAGCCCGTGACCTCGCCCAGGACGCTCAGCTGCGGAATGGCATCGAGCGCACCGGCGGCGATCTCCACCGCCTGGCTCACGCTGAGCTCCTTGCGCTCCTGCCCATCCGAACCGTCGAACTCGGCGGAAAAGGCATTGCCGGTTAGATTCCAGCCCGCCACGCAGCCTCCTTTCGTCATCGTGCACAAGGGCTCCGGCCCTGCGCAAATTCAAGTCCAACACATAGTACAGCGCCGCGGGGACACGAATCCCCGCGGCGCCCAGCGACCCAATTTGTTATCGGTTGGAGTTTCTGTTGTAGCGAGCCATCAGGTAGAGCAGCTGAATAATCGAAGTGAGCGCCGCAGCCACATAGGTAAGCGCGGCGGCCGTCAGCACCTTCTTGGCACCGTTGACCTGCTTGGAGCTCATACCCGACTGCTCAATATACGCCACGGCACGCCGGCTGGCATCAATCTCAACCGGCAGCGTAACCAGTTGGAACAGCACGCTAAACGAGAAGAAGATCAGTGCGAGGGTCGTGAGTCCCGCGATGTTCATAAACAGGCCCAAGAGCAACACGATGGTCCAGGTGTTCTGGGTAAAGTTGACGACCGGCACGAGGGCGGTGCGAACCTTCATCATGGCGTAACCGCTTTGACGCTGGGCGGCATGGCCCGCCTCGTGGCAGGCGACGGCAACGCTTGCGACCGACCCGCCCGAACGGTTGGCATCCGAGAGATACAGGTTATTGTCCTGCGGGTTGTAATGGTCGGTGAGCTCGCCGGCGACACCCTTGATACCCACGGCGTTGCAGCCGTTGGCGTCGAGCATGCGGCGAGCGACCGTGGCGCCCGTGTCGCCGTCCGAGCGAACCTTGGACCAGGTTTTGTACGTCGAGTTGATATAGTTCTGTGCGGCAAGACCAATCACCGTGCAGACAAGAACAACCAGCAGGTACAGCGGGTCGATGCCAAAGCCGTATCCATAGTAATAAGGCATGCGAATTCCTCCGAATCGAGTTACACGTTGGAGGCATTCTACCCACTCAAGCGGCTAGGCTTCCTTACAGCAATTCAATTTTGCCATCTTTGACCGTCAACCCCATGTTGCCCGAGAGCAGATCGTCCAGGCGCGAGCCCACAAGCTCAAAGCGCCAGCCTTCGCGCAAGGGGCTCTGCTCGGGATGCTCAATGTAGTCGGCCAGGTCATCGCGCGAGGCAATGACCGAGGTCGCCACTCCCGAGCGTTCGGCAACCAGGCGGATGAGCGCGTACATGAGATCCGTCACGCTCTCCAACTCCGGAGAGATCTGGCGATGCCCGCGCACCATGAGCGGCAGGCGATCGTGCGGGCAGCTTGCGCCGCGCTTGATGGCCATGAGCGCACCGTCCACGTCGCGCTCCCCCAACTGATCGGTACCGCGAATGCTGCGGAACTCCTCAACGCGCACGGGATTGCGTTTAACGAGCGCAAGCAGCGTGTCGTCGGACATGACCCATTTGCGCGGGATGTTGCGGCGCTCGGCGCGGTCCTCGCGCCAGGCGGCGAGCTCGCGCGCGATACCCAGCTGGTGACGACTGCACGAGTTGATGCGTTTGACCTTGCGGAACGCCTCGTGGCGATCGGCGCGATAGTGCGACTCGTCAGCCAGCGGGCGCAGCTCGTCGAGCACCCAGTCCACGCGGCCCAGCTCGCGCAGGCGGCTCATCATCTCGGTATAGGCCACGATCAGATACTTGACGTCATCGATCGCGTACTCAATCTGCTTATCGGTCAGCGGGCGGCGCGACCAGTCGGTCAGCGACTCGGTCTTGGGCAGCGATACACCGCAGAACGTCTGAACAAGCGCGCCATACGAAATCTGCTGGCGCTCGCCCAAAAAGGCGGCGGCCACCTGCGTGTCAAAAATCGGACGCGGCAGCACGCCTACGGTATGGAGCATGACCTCCATATCCTGCGAGCACGCGTGAAAGACCTTGGTCACGCTCTCGTCGGCCATAAGCTCGGCCAGCGGCGATAGGTCGTCGATTACCAGGGGATCGACCGCTACGCTCTCGGCAGGGGTGGCAATCTGAACCAAACACAGACGCGGATGGAACGTGCGCTCGCGCAAAAACTCGGTATCGACGGCAATCGCGTCGAACTCACGGGCGCGCTGGCAAAAGTCGAGTAGAGCCTGATGTGTGGAAATGTACATATCAACCCATCGAATAAGGTTAGGCCCGAAAAACACGGGTAGGATATCGGCATTGCCTTACAACTATACTCGGTTAGTCACAGAACGGGAACGTAAGTATGCGCTGCCTTATCATCCACAACCCGGCATCGGGCCCCAGCTCAGATGAAATCTTCGCATTCACGCACGCCCTTGCACAGGGCGGCGACGAGGTCGTGATGCGCTTTATCGGCGATGGCATGGAACCCGAGGACGCCGTGGCAGACGTGCGCGAGTTTGACCGCGTGGTCGTTTCGGGCGGCGACGGCACTGTCTCCAACGTGCTCGACCAGATGCGCGGATGCGGTGTCCCCACGCTCGTCTTCCCCTCCGGTACGGCCTGCCTGTTCTTCAACAACATCGGTAATGCCCCCGAGGCAGCGGCGCTTGCCAAGGCTTGCCGTGCCGGTCGCACGGTCAAAGTCGACATGGGCGAGCTCTTTTGGCTCGACGAGAACGGCAACGAGAAGCGCCACGGCTTCATCATCATCGCCGGCTCGGGTTTCGACGCCGAAATCATGATGAAGGCCGCCCCCACCAAAAACGACATCGGCGAGATCGCCTACTTCCTCTCTGCGCTCGCCACGCCAAACCCTACGGTAGCGCACTTTACGATTGAGCATGACGGCATTGTCGAGGAGCTCGACGGCATCTGCTGCATGGCCGGCAACACCTCGGTCATCCAAAACGACATCAACCTGTTCCCCGACTGCCGCATGAACGATGGCATGGTCGACATTGCGGTCATCGAACCCGTGCGCACCGTGCAGCTGCTGCCTACTGTGATCACCGCTGCGCTTGACCCCGCCGGCAAGGTACTCGGGCGCCCGCAGTTCAAGATCATCCAGACCAAGGAAGCCAAGATCACCTGCACCCCGTCGCTGGGCATGCAGTTCGATGGCGAGATTATCTCCAGCAATTCGGGCGTCTTTGGAGCCCGCGCGCTTCCGCAATGCCTCGACCTCATCGTCGACGAATTCTCCCCGCTCGGAAAATAGGAGGACCCTATGAACGACAATCCCCTGCTCGGCTTTATCATCATCGTTTTGGCCATGCTCGTCGGCTATGCGATCAACGTGATCCACCGCCGGAAGAAGTAATTCCACATTGGTATGATATTCATCCAATTATCGTCTCCCCTGCTGTTTATGCATTTGCCAAACAGCAGGGGATTTTCATTTCAGGCATTCCCAGCTACTTTATTCGGCTACAGTAATTACAGGGCGTCTTTATTAAAGTAAAGCTACAAACTGAGTACAATTAACCGCTCGTCGCATATTTCATCACGCTTATCGAGTAAGTGTCTTTCATAGATGAATATTGTTTCCAGTTCGTTACGCTAATGGGGTGTCTTTATTGGCTGAAGCCCTCTGGCGACAGAGGGCTTTCGCACGCTGGGAGGGAAAATGAGGAAAACTCACCCCGTCAACGCGCTCAAGAAGCTAGGCATAGGCCTCGCCTTTGGAGCTGCAACCATCATGTCCATGCCGACATCTGCGCTCGCCTGCACGCAGATATACATGGGCAAAAACTATACGGCCGACGGCAATACGTACTACGGCCGCGCCGAGGACTTTGGCAAGCGCTATCTTAAGCACTACGGCATCGAACCTGCCCACGAACCTGGCTTTAAGTACAGCTCGATTGAATCTGCTTTTGAATACACTTCGAACAAGCCTACCTATCGTTACAGCTATGTACGCGACCACCCCTCCAACTGGATGGGTCGCACCGACGCCTATTCCGAGGCCGGAATCAACGAGAAGGGCGTCTCCTGCTCTGCCACGCTAAGCACTTCCTATAACGAGGAGGCCGATGCAGCAGACCGCATCGATGAGAAAGTGGGTCTGGGCGAGTACAGTTACGGCAGCATCATCCTGGGCGAGAGCGCCACGGCCCGCGAGGGCGTCGAGCTTCTCGGCAGACTGATCGATGATCAAGGCGTCTGCACCAACGACCAGATCATCATCGCCGACAACAACGAGACCTGGCTGTTCGCCACACTTTCCGCCCATCAGTGGATCGCCATGAAGCTCGCTGACGACGTCGCGTCGCTCAACCCTAATATCGGGAGCCTCAACTACGATGTCGACCTTGATGACCCCGAGAACTGCCTACACTCCGAGGGCATCGAGTCCATGCCCGTGGAGAAGGGCTTCGCCAAATACTCCGCTGACGGCAAATTCGATGTCGCCCAAACGTATGGCGAAAGCCTCGCCGATTCCGGCGTAAACCAGTGGTCCCGCTATGTGCAAGGCCGCGATTATTTTGGTAGTCAGCTGACCGAAGGCACAGATTACGACATTATCACAGTAAAGAAGGATGGAAAACCTGACCAAAAGGGAGCCATGGTCAACGAAATCCAGCCCCTGTTCTTCAGGCCTGGCAAGTCTGGCTGGAGCACCTTTGAGCTGATTCGTGCCTTTGGCAACCGCGGCGAGAACGTCCCTGGCCTCAACGCGAACACTGATGGTGTTTATTGCATCGGCAGCGAGCGCAACACCGAGATCAACCTCTTCCAGATTCGTCGCGGGTATGACCCCGAAGTCGCTACCATCCAGTGGGAAATGCTCTCCCGCGCCGCGTACTCCGTCGCCATCCCGTTGTACTCCGCTCTGATAACTGAGGTCAGCCCGTACTTCAGCGATCAGACCGTCTCCTTCGATCACTGCAACCAGACTGACGTCGTGTACAACGAGGAGCCCGAGAACTCAATCAACTACGTCCTCATGGACATCAGCTCGCTCTGCTTCGAGAACCCTGACACCCTTGGTATCAGCGTCCGTGCCTACCTCGATGCGCTCCAGAACGAGCTCATCGAGCAGAACAAGGAAGTTGACGCCGCCATGCTAGCCGAGACGACCACCGAGGGCCGCACTGCCCTGGCTAACAAGGCCGGCAAGGCTGCTACCGAGAACACCTACAAGAAGTGCAAGGCACTGCTCCAGGAGATGCGCGCCTATCAGAAGGCCGAAAACTTCGACCAGCCCTTCACCCCGAGCGACCTGAACACCGAGATCAACGGCCTCAAGGTGTCCATCACCTACGCCAAGGACGCTCTTGCCACCGACCCGGTAACCCCGGATCAGCCTGGTACTCCTGAGCAGCCCGGTACTCCTGAGCAGCCCGGTACCCCCGAGCAGCCCGCTAAGCCCGAGCAGCCCACCACCAAGCCCGAGAAGCCTGGCAAGTCGGACACCACGACCACGGTAACCACCAACAAGACGAACACCAAGGGCGGCCTGCCCACCACCGGTGATCGTTTTGATGGCCGCATGGTGGCCGCATTCGCCATCGCTGGCGTTGCCGTCATCTCCGCGGGCGGTTACTTCCTCTACCGTCGCAATAAGGAGTAACGTCTTAGCTGAGCGGACAAGGCAGCAATGGCAGCCTCGCCCGCTCAGCCCGCTCTTTTGACCGGCGGGAAACCCGCCTGAAATCTTTTTAAAAAAGATTTCCCCGCACACACTTCGCTGTGCTATAGTGCAGCGCAACAGCAACTAGGTGCGACCGCGCCACGGCATCACGAAAGGAGCCACCAACATGAAGAACACGATGAAGTCTCTCAACAACTGGTGGTGGCGTGATGCGAATACGATCGGTCGACAGTGAGTCCCTCACGCCTGTTTTTGCGCTCTAGGTGATTGGAAGGCCTCCGGTTTCGACCGGGGGCCTTTTTCTATCTCGAGCCCGATCGCATTCGCATCACGCGCCTCCGCTTTTCTCTTGCACCCCCATTCCGAAAGGATTTTCACCATGTCTCAGAACACCACCGCCGCCCAGCCCCGCACCGTCCAGACCGCCGACCGCGGCAAACTCGACGTCCGCGCCCTCGTCCTGCTCGCCATCCTGCTCGCTGCCGGCTTCATCCTCAACTTCACCGTCGGCAAGGCCATCTCGGGCATCTCGGGCGGCATGATCAGCCCCGAGTTCATCATCTCGGCCTTCTGCCTCACCATCCTGGTCGTTCGTCCCAACATCGGCCAGGCGCTCGTCATTGGCCTCATCTCGGCTGCCGTGATCCAGATCACCACCACTTCGCCGTTCGTCGATTTTGCCGCCGAGGGCATCGCCGCCATGCTCATGGCCGGCATCGTCAACGCCGCCGGCAAGAACGGTCAGGTCAAGCCAGCCATCGCCATTGTCGCAACCTTCCTGACCACCTTTGTCTCCGGCGTCATCTTCATGATCATCAAGATGGCCATGCTCGGCGTGGTCGGCGAGCTCGCCGCCGCCATGCTGCCCGTCGTTGCCATGACCGCCGTCTTTAACGCCATTCTGGTCGGCGCCCTCTACCTGCCCATCCAGAAGGCTCTTAGACTCAACTAACCCGCTCGGCTTTACGAGCCACCCCATCTTGGCGTTCATTCGTCGCTCGCGTACCCAAGTACGCTTCGCTCCTCTTTCTCGCGCCAACCTGGGGCCCCTCGTAAAGCCGTCTCCGTGCTTCACCACCAAAAACTGTCCCAAACGACTAGCTTTTGGGGACGTTCTTAAACGACTAGTCATTAAAGAACGTCCCCAATGACTATGAAAGGTATCCATGGAAACGATCATCAACGTCGACGATGTCTCGTTCTCCTATGGCACGCAGACCGAGCAAGCGCTCAGCCACATCTCGCTCAGCGTGAACAAGGGAGATTTCATCGGCATCATCGGACCCTCGGGCGCCGGCAAGTCCACGCTTGCCGCCTGTCTGTCGGGCGCCGTACCCCACCACTACACCGGCACGTTCTTTGGGTCCGTCATGGTTGACGGCCACGACACCTGCGAGGTCTCGCTGACCGACGTGTCGCAAATCGTCGGCAGCGTGCTGCAGGATATCGACACGCAGATGGTCGCTTCGATCGTCGAGGACGAGATGCTCTTTGGCCTCGAGAACTTTGGCGTTCCCCACGACAAGATCGAGCAGCGCTTGAGCGAAACGCTCGAGACCGTCGGCATCAGCGACCAGCGTGACCGCGAGATCGCCACCCTCTCGGGCGGACAGAAGCAAAAGGTGGCCATCGCCGCCATCCTCGCCATGCGTCCGCGCGTCTTGGTTCTCGACGAGCCCACCGCGGCACTCGACCCCGCCAGCTCCACGCTGGTCTTCGAGACGCTGCGTGAGGCAAACCGCACACTTGGAATCACCATCGTCGTCGTTGAGCAAAAGGTCGCCCTACTCTCGGAGTACTGCAACCGCGTGCTCGTGCTCAACCATGGCGAAATCGCGCTGCAGGGCGAGCCACACGAGGTCTTCGCGCATACCGACGAGCTCCGTGCCATCGGCGTCGACTGCCCTCGCGTCACGCGTATCTTCAATAGCCTCGAGGCCGATGGCCTGGTAAGCGGTACCCCCTGCTTGGATGTCGATGAGGCCGAGCGCCTGATTTCGGGCATCGTCGACCCCGCACACGCGGCCATCGAAGCCCAAGCGCCTGCCGGTTCCCCGCATGCGCCGTCGTTGCGCCCTCATGCCAAGGACGCAGAACCCGTACTCACCTTCGACCATGTTGAGTTTGCCTATCCCAATGGCGGCGCCGCCGTACACGACCTTAGCCTGACGCTCTATCCCGGCGAGCTCGTGGGCATCGTCGGCCAGAACGGTGCCGGCAAGACCACGCTCACCAAGCTGCTCACGGGTCTGCTCAAGCCCGCCTCGGGCAGCGTGCGCGTCACGGGACTGGATACTGCAACCGTCCCCACGAGCCGCATTGCCCGCGAGGTCGCAACCCTCTTCCAAAACCCCGACCGCCAGATCTGCAAGGACACCGTGCTCGACGAGGTCGCCTTTGGCCTGGAGCTTGCCGGCATCGACCGTGCCGAGGCGCTGCGTCGCGCCCAGCTCGTCATCGACCGCTTTGGCTTGCCGGCCGACGAGGCGCCCTTCTCGCTCTCGCGCGGTCAGCGACAAATGGTGGCGCTTGCCTCCGTCGTAGTGGTTGAGCCCAAGATCGTCGTGCTCGACGAGCCCACGAGCGGCCTTGATTACCGCGAGTGCATGACCGTCATGGAAACGGTGCGCACCATGGCCGAGCGCGGTTGCGCCGTTATCATGGTCTGCCACGATATGGAAGTCGTCTCGGATTTTGCCGAGCGCATTGTGGTAATGGCCGACGGTCGCATCCTCGACCGCGGCCGCACGCACGAGCTATTCTCGAACATCGATCTCATGCGGCGTGCCTACGTGGAGCCTCCCCAGGTTATTGAGCTCTCGCGCCGTCTGGCATCTTCCGTCTCGACCGCTTTTGCGCAGGTGAGCGAGGTCTCCGATGTCGTTCGAATTACCAAGGAGATGGTCCACCGTGGTTAACGTCATCGACTACATGCCGGGTGACACGCTGCTGCATCGCCTGAACCCCGTCGTCAAACTGGGCCTCGCCGCCGCCATCATCGTCGGCATCTTCTTGTCCGACACCTACGTGGCGCTGCTGGGCTTTTTGGCGCTCACCCTTGCCCTGGGTGCCTATGCGGGCGTCGTCAACCGCCTGTTCTCGCTGCTCAAGTTGCTGATTCCGCTCGCGCTTATCATGCTGGTGCTCCAGCTGGCCTTTATGCGCGATGGCAACGTGGTGTGGAGCTTTATCACCGACACGGGCCTCATCACGGGATCGAAGGCCTGTCTGCGCCTGCTGGGTGTGGCGTTACCACTCATCCTCATGCTCACGGTGACCAAGCTCAACGACCTTGCCAACGCCTGCGTCGAGGTGCTGCACGTGCCGTATCGCTATGCTTTCACTTTTACCACGGCGCTGCGCTTCGTGCCGGTGTTTGGTCAAGAGATGAACGCCATCATGGAGGCGCAGACCGCACGCGGCGTCGAGTACGACACCAAGAACCCCATCAAGAAGCTTAAGCTCATGCTGCCACTGTGCGTGCCACTGCTCATCTCGAGCGTGGGCAAGACCGATGCCACAGCCTTGGCGGCAGAACAGCGCGGCTTCTACCTGCGTACGCGCGCCAGCTCGTACAAGCGCTACCCCATCAAGGGCCTGGACATCGCCGTGCTCATCGTCAGCATCGCCCTCATCGCCATCGGCTTCCTGTTCTAGTTCACCACTGACAGCAACCGCCCAACGCAAAAGGCCTCGGCTCGCACCAAACGAGCCGAGGCCTTACTGTTTCACCAGATAAAACCTACCAAAATTAACCTGTCCCTTTTGACAGGTCGGAAGCTAGAGGCGGTAGGGAGCGCCGCTACGGATGATGGATTCGCGCACCAGGACATCCATGGCGTCGAGGGTGATCTCGGGCATCTCTCGGTACTTTTGCAACACCGAGAGCTCGGTGCAGGCCAGAATGACGCGGTCGCAGCCGCTACGGGCGAACTCCCACATCACGCGGTCGAACTTATCCATATCGGGCTCACGTCCGGCCTTCACATCATCGTAGATAAGCGACATCACATCGTTCTGACGTTTCTCGCTGGGATAGACGACCTCAACACCCGCAGCCTTACATTCGCGGCCGTAGACGCCCGCGCCCACGGTGCCATCGGTGCCCATGATGCCGATCTTATGCACCGGCTCGGCCGGCATACTCAGGTTGGGGTCGAACTCACACTCCCCCATCACCGCACCGGCCAGAGCATAGCGCACCGACTCACGCGGCATGTGGATAATCGGCACCTTCGTAAACGACTGGATCTGGTCATAGAAGTAGTGTGACGTGTTGCAGGGAATGGCAATGTGTGCACAGCCCAGCGACTCGAGTGCCTGGGCGCACTCTTTCATGGTCGCCAGCAGTTTGGCATGCTCGCCGGTCTTAATGGCCAGCGTGCGGTCGGGCATGGTCGACTTGGAGAGTACCACCATGTCGATATGTTCCTGATCGCAGGCAGCAGCCGTATGACGCACCACCTGGTCGTAGTAATACGACGTGGCCTCGGCGCCCATGCCGCCGATAACTCCCAGCTTTTCCATCGCCGCCTCCTTGGTGACGCTTGCGCAATTGCGCGTATCATACCCGCGCCCGCCCGATGCAAACCGGACGGGCGCCGCGCTCATCTACTTGTAATACGTCTTGAACAGCTTAAAGTGGCGCAGCTTGGTGTGCCACATGCGCAGCCAGCGGTTAAAGACAAAGTCGCCCTTCATAAACGAAGGGTCGGCGCCCTTGCCTTCCTTGTCCAGGCGATGCACCTTAGCGCGCAGCTCGGGATCCTTGACGTACTTGTCGACGACGCCCATGGGGACGACCATCCACAGGGCCTCGTCCTGAGCCGTCACAAACTCCGGCTCAAACGGACGGTTGAACACATACTCGTCCACCACATACTTGGCAACGTTAAAGCCGCTGTTGGTAACGTAGTAGTTGCTGCGGCCCTGGCGCGTGTTGAAATCGAAGAACTTAAACGAGCCGTCGCGCTCGTCGTACTTTACGTCAAAGTTGGAATAGCCCACAAAGTGAAGGTCCTCGAGCAACTTACGCACGCCGCCCATGAGCTCGTCGTTGGGCTCGGTAATGATACAGGCATGGTTGCCGACACCGTGGGGCTGATGCTCCTCGAGTAGCACATGGCCCAGGCACATCATGCGGACCTTACCGTTGCGGTCGGAATAGCTGGTGAGCACGCGCATGTACTCGTCGTTGCCGGGCACGCGATCCTGCAAGATCAGGTCGTCGGTGTAGCCGCTGGCATACGAGTCGCGAATGACCTGTTCCAGCTCGGCGCGGTCGGCAATCTCATAGGCCTTCTTCTGGCCCTCGAACTCATGCTGCCACCACATGATGCCGTCAGAAGGCTTCAGAATCATCGGGTAAGGAAAATCAATCTGGTCGAGCACTTCGGCAGGCGCCTCACCCTGGGCATTGAGCATCGCCTTGGTAAAGGTAAACGTGTGCGGATAGGGCACGCCATGCTTCTCGCACAGCTCGTAGAAGATCTCCTTCTTCTGGCACTGCTCGAGCATGCTGTAGGGCGCGTAGGGAGCGACGATGTTATCCGCCAGCTCATGAGCATCCTTGGCTTGAGCCACGAGAGCGACATAGTTGTCGCCGCAGCCCACAAGGACAATAGTCTTGTCGGCATGCGCTTGGGCAATGCCGTTGACGGTTTTGAGCATCACGGGCATGGTGTCGATATCCACGTTGGGCGTGTAGTCGATAATCTGGCTGCGGTACGCGGGACCCGTCTGATACTTGCCAAAGACCAGACTCTTGACCTGGTACTCCTCGTAGAAGGCGCGCGCCACCGAATAGGCGTTGATGTCGCCACCAAGCAGCACGGGAATGAACTCGCGCTCTGTAAATTGCAATGCCATGGAAACTTCCTATCATGAACTGCCCACACAACGGGCGGTCTTTGCGCAACTGATTTATTCTAGCGCGCCAAGCCGCCGGCGCCCAAAGCTCCACCGTATCTATGGCAATCGACGTAATCGTCCAGCACGAAGACGGCGCCCACCGTTGTATGACAATGGGCAATGAACCTACCGTTGTTGTAGGATTCAGCGTATTGACATCTTCGAGCGAAAGGTGCACACGTGCCCCAAGACCATCCGACCGATAATCCCATTCTCAATGCCGCGAGGCGCGAGCTGGCGGAACGTGCGAAAGCGACCGCTCCCCTGTGCACGGCAAACGACGCCTACAACGGACCCGCCCGCATCGTCTCGATCAACACGTCGGCACACAAGGGCACGCGCAAGTCGCCCGTCGCCGACGGGCACGACACCGTTATAGAGCAATTTGGCCTCGCCTCCGACGCACACGCCGGGCATTGGCACCGCCAGGTTTCCTTTTTAGCTGCAGAGTCTATCCAGACGGCGCAGGCGCGCGGGCTCGATGTGCACGAGGTCGACTTCGGAGAGAACTTCACAACCCGGGGCATCAACCTGCTCTCGCTCCCCTTGGGCACACAGCTCAAGCTTGGCAGCGAGGTGCTTGTCGAAATCAGCCAAATCGGCAAGGTCTGCCACACACGCTGTGCCATCTACTATCTCGCCGGCGACTGCATCTTTCCCCACGAGGGCGTTTTTGGCGTGGCACTAAAGGGCGGAGAGGTCTACGCCGGCGACGATATCCAGGTAATCAAACTCGGCGACGGCACCTGTTCGTTCACCCCCGCCGAGGCCCTCGAAGAGATTGAGCAGGCTCGCCAGAAGGGCACGCTGTAGTTATAAAACCCCACGTTGAGATGGCTTTTACAGCCCAAAACTCCTCTCAAACAGAGCTCTGTAACGTTAAAGTTGAACTCTATGGTTTCTCAACAATTCATCATAACTGCAGGTCAAAGCCAAAGCCTCAAGTTCAACTTGACCCTTTGGAACCTTTAAGGTTCAAGTTGAGGTCGAAAGCAGTAGTAGAATACCGTTCGAACCATAACCTACGATTGATTGCAGAGGGACTGGATGCAGCATTCGAATCATCGCACCGCAGCGCTCATTGCGTCGAAGCCGGCTCGCATCATCACGAGTGCCGCGCTCGCCGTTGCGCTGACGGCCACGCCGATGCTCTCCCCCGTTGCGGCGTATGCCGCCTCGCAGGCAACGCAGGACCAGCTTTCCGCAGCCCAGCAGAAGATCGAAGCCGCCACGAGCGCCTACAACGACGCCCGCACCAAACTCGATGACCTGCAAAAGCAGATTGACTCCAATGAGGCAAGCATCGAGGAAATCGAGGCCAAGCTTCCCGAGCAGCAGGCCAAGGCAAGCTCCGCCATGCGCGATCTGTACAAGTATCAGAAGGGCACCAATCCCATCGTGAGCTTCCTGGTCAACGCGCAGAGCCTGGGTGAGTTCATCACGACCTGCAAATACACCAACCAGATCACGAGCTCGAGCGTCGACGAGATCGAACAGCTCAATAACATGCAAACCGAACTCGAGCAGAACAAGGCTGAGCTCCAGCAGGCCAAGTCTCAGCTTGAGGCAGAGCAGAAAAACGCCGAGGATGCGCTGGCGCAGGCCCAGCAGCTCCGCAGCGAGGCACAGGCAAAAGCCGAGCAGGAAAATGCCGCCGAGCTTGCCAAGCTTGAGGCCGATAAGGCCGCTGCCGCCGAGAAGCTCTCGGGCGAGGGCGTAAGCGGCAGCAATTCCAGCAGCCAGGCCACCAACACCAACACCACCATCGACACCACGGTGAACAACGCCAATACCGGTAGCTCCGATTACGATTCGTTCATTAATGAGTGGACGAGCCGCATCGACAATTATCTCGCCGGCTCCCCCATGGCAGGCCAGGGCTATAACTTTGCCGTCGCCGCTTGGAATACCGGTGTCGATCCCCGTTGGTCCCCCGCCATCGCCTGCATCGAGAGCACCAAGGGCGCTTATTGCGCCAATTCTTACAACGCCTGGGGCTGGAGTGCACGTGGCGGCGGTTGGCGCAGCTTTGGCAGCTGGAGCGAGGGCATCTCCGCTCACGTTGCCTATCTGGGCGCCAACTACGGCTCCACCCTTACCCCGGCTGCGGCCAAAAAGTACTGCCCGCCCACGTGGCAGGACTGGTACAACAAAGTCGCCGCTCAGATGAACCGCATCTAAGTGCAACTGCAAAGGGCCCCAATAGGGCCCTTTTCTTTTAGGTAGCGGAGGTATCGACGACGCCGGTCGCATTGGCAACCGCGACTATGACGATCATGCACAGGAGCAGCACACCCAATGCCTTGAGCCAGAGTTTCGCGAGTTTCTTGCCGCGATAGCTGTCGAGCAGTGCGAATCGCCGACGAAGACGGCGCTTATCGAGCAGCGCAAAATGCATAAGCACCATAAGACCATCGACAAAGAAAAAATACTCGATTATGAGAAGCCACGTCGGGTAACTTTGGTTTGCTCCGGTGGGGTGAAAGACGGCAAAGTGACTTCCGGCAAAGAACACAAGCAGCGAGAAGCAGATGAGCGTATTCCAAATGCGCCCCAGAGACTCCGGAACGCGAGAGAGCAGACCACATGCAGCGGAGGCGGCAGGTCTAGGAAGCACTGTGGGGTTCTGGAGCCCTTGGGGCGTCAACACCGTCTCCGAGGCCGGAGTACGGACAAGCACAGGCGCAGGAGGCCGCACGGGGCGACTTAGATCGTATGCCGCGCGCGTCGCCCGTCCCAACGCTTCCGCGCTCGCAAAACGCTTGGCCGGGTCGAGCGCCATCGACATGCAGACGGCATCGGCAAGTGGAGTGGGAATGCCGCATGCCTCACATTGCTCGCGCATGTCGAGCCCTGGTTTAGGGTCGACTCCCGTCAAGCAAAAGAACAACAGGGCCCCAAGTGCGTAGACATCGCTGCGCACACTCGTCTGCCCAAACCCATACTGCTCGGGCGGCGCATAGGGTCGCGTGCCAAACTTGACGGTGTCAGCATCGGCGCCATCGCGCCATACGCGCGCGATCCCCAGGTCGATAATCACCAGCGATGAAAATGTCAGGCCGTCATCAGGCGTATAGTTGGCACCTGTCACGATGATATTCGACGGCTTGAGGTCGCGATGGATCACCGGCGCCGACGTCTCCCCCACCATTGCAAAACCGGCATGGAGCTCGCCCACGGCATCGCATAGGGCAGGATACAATTCACGCGCATAATCGGGGGTGGCTCCCAGACGGTCCACCAGCGCCCCGAGTGTCTCCCCTTCGATGTATTCCATAACCACGTTGAGCTCGTCGCCCACACGACGACAATCGACGATTCTGGGCAGGTGCTCAAAACGCCTGACTGCCCGCTGAGCGGCAAACAGACGCTCGTATGCCCCGCCGATTTGAGCCGAAGCATCGATGCGTTTACGAACAAAGGGACCGAGCGAACCACCGCCGGTTCCTTCAAAGTACACGAGCTCGGTTGTTTCAACGGACGAGCGCTTAAGTACACGCTCCACGCGATAGCTGTCGTCGCAATCGAGCGACGCCAGGTGCTCGGCAAGCGCTGCGGTCAGCTCGTCATCGGAATATGTTGGGGTCTGAGTATCCATAGCCTCCGTCATAGCGCAGGGCGCAGACACCCCATGGCATCCGCGCCCCGTTCGTTTGCATCGTTGTTCGGCAGCTCCGCCGGCTCAGATATCAGCCGCTAACTCACCGTCTCCTCGCCAAAGCGATACAGCTCTTCATTGACCTTTTGGAGGCTACAGCCACGGTCGATGCAAAAGATGACAATCGCATCGCGACGGTCTTTACAGTTGAGGACGCTTGCCCCGGCAGCCGTCAAGGCGCGGTTGGTCTCCTTGAGCGTCAACGCCATCGCAAAGGCAATCTGCAGCACCTTATTGCGGCTCGGATGCCGCGCACCGGTAAAAATCTGATAACCAAAAGTCTCATTGAGGTCGGCCATGCGCACCACGCGCGAGCGCTCTAAGCCCTTTTCCTGCAGCAGCTGCTTAAGGTAGTCCGAAAGCGACGGGGCGGCAAAGTCGTGTTCTTTGATATAGCCATCGATGTTTGGCGCGTCGAGAAGCTCATTGAGCAACTCCTCGGTCAGCTTTTTATCGGGCATACGACTTCACCTCCCCCAGTGCATACAACATGCTAGAAACCGCTTACGTCCGAACGCTCCCAGCTAGCAACCTGGTCGGGAGACACCGTACCCAGCGCCTCGAACTTCCAAGAGCCGCCCGCCTTCAGATGATTGGTGTTTGCAAGAGCCGTTCCAACCTGGTTGCCATCGGCATCATACAGAACATATTCGATCTGAATGTAGCTCTTTTCCTTGTCCGTGTTATTGGTCAGCGTGCCCGTGATCTTATAGGCAAACTGATTGGAGGTGTCTTCAGCCTCGTCAGCAATGGTATACGGTTCTTGCGGTTCTTTTTGCTCCTCAGCCTGCTGTGTCGCCTCGGCAGGCTTTGCCGAATCGCTCGCAGACGAATCGGTTGAATTGCCACCCATAGAGCCCACGGCACCGACAATAACCAGCACCACGATGACGCCTAGGACAATCTTGCCGATCGGCTTCTTTCCCTCTTTTGCCATTATTCATCCTTCCTACGATCCGGCTACCGTGCCGGTACACAGCACATCGTAGGAAGGATTGAACTTGAATTCATTAGCTGAGAGCTAAGGCTGCGGTAAACGACCAATGCAGTTATCCAAACGCCGAGCAAACGCACTGCGCGCGACCGTCTGCTGGCAGTGCATCAACCCACCGTGACGGATTCCCCGGTAAAGGCACTGATCATCAACAGGACAAAGAAAACAAGGTAGCTGGCACTCAGCAGGTACGCAATGATCAGAAAGACGACCCAGCCGACATTGGTTTTACCGTCGGCACGGCGTTGCTCGCGATTGCGGCAGAGCCAAATCGTCACGCCGATGGCAGTGATAAACAGCACGAGCGCCGCCGCGACAAGCCCGGCAAGCGCAAACATCACGCCAATGCTCACAGCAATAACCGGAAGCAGCAGCAAACCGCACCCGCATCCACCCGGACTATATACGGCAGACTGTCGGCGTCGTTCCATCGTCACTCCATCACAAGCAATCGTTTATAGACATCGAGGCCTTTGAGTAGGATTTCCTCGTCAAAGAGCATGCTATCGGTATGCAGAGCGCTTGTGGCATAGGCGGGGCAGCCATCCGAATCACTCGGGTTGTCTTGGTCCTCTGGCATACCCGTGCCCAGCAGGAAAAACACGCCCGGCAGATAGCGTTGATAGAACGCGAAATCCTCGGCGATCAGCAGCGGCTCATCCACGAGCTGTAGCTCGGGCAAGGCAGGCGCGACATTGGCAAATAGCTCGGGGTCGTTGTCGACCGGCGGATAGCCCTCGGCAAAGTCGAGATCATACGTGCAGCCCGTTGCGGCACAGGCATCGTCCAGCACGCGGCGCACGCCTTCGCGCGCCCGGTCGAACATGTCGTCCGTAAACACACGCAGGCTTCCGGCCACATGGGCCTCCCCCGCCACCGCGTTGCAAACGGTGCCAGCCTGCAGCAGGCCAAACTTGCCGATACAGGGTTCGTCGGTGCCCAGCTCGTCCATCAGTTCGCGCTCGGCAACCAAGAACTTGGCAGCCGCCAGCGCCGCATCGTGCGATTCCTCGACCGGAACGCCATAGGTCTTAGCGATATGGATGCTCGTCCCGTGAATATGAATGTGTGTCTCACTCGAACGCGCCAGCAGCGGACCGGAACAACTCGCCAACGTGCCGGCAGGCAGATCGGGCCACACATGGAAGCCAAAAATGCGGTCAGCCCCATAGCGCTCGAACACACCGCTCTCGCATACCGTCTTGGCACCACCGGTCGTTTCCTCGGCCGGCTGGAACACAAAGAGAACGTTGCGCCTAATGGCGCCCGGCTGCTCGCGAATCGTACGGTCGACATACGTCGCGGCGGCAAGTGCCATGGCCATGTGTCCGTCATGTCCGCAAGCGTGCATCTTGCCGGGATGGATCGAGGCAAAGGCCGCTCCCGTCGCCTCCGCGATGGGCAGCGCATCCATATCGGCGCGAATCGCCGTGGCACGCGCGGCACCAACGCCAGCGTCGAAGAAAGCGCAGACGCAGCTGGGACACGGATGGGTCACCTCGCAAGCGAGCGGCGCCAACACGCCCTCGATATAGGCGATAGTCTGCGGAAGATCGAAATCGAGCTCCGGAATGCGATGGAGATCGCGGCGATAGCGACGGAGTTCTTGGAGCTCGGTCATAGAGAATCCCTTCGTGAGGCACATCTGTTGCAACTTATTGTGATACAGGATTGTGGCACACATGTTTCCAGCATATTGCTGCATTTTTTAAACGTTATATACGAATACTCTTGTTTGGTAAAGTGCAACGTGATAGGGTCTTTACCACTTGATAGAGGCGCGGGCACGAAGAGCCGCGGGCGAGCCGGCAGGCTTTGACCCCGTGGGGAGGCGAAACCCGCCGAACTGGGTTTTTCGGGCACGAACAACCTGGTGGGCCTGTGGGAAACACCCACAGGACTGTCTGCAGCAATGCGGGAGCGCTATCCGGACATTGGGTCCACGCTATGCGGATTCGATGCGCAGATGGCGCCGTCTGGATAGCGAGGTTTACGGGACATGGCATTGACCCCCAACGAGGCATATGCGGCCAAGCAGCCGTTTGTGGACAAGGAGACACTCGAGCATATCGTCGAGCAGTTCCCCACGCCGTTTCATCTATACGACGAGGCGGGCATCCGCCGCAACATGCAAGAAGTGCGCGACGCCTTTGCATGGAACCCGGGCTTTAAGGAATACTTTGCCGTCAAGGCCAACCCCAACCCGGCGCTCATCTCCATTCTCAACGAATACGGCTGCGGCTGCGATTGCTCGAGCTATACCGAGCTCATGATCGCCCGCTCACTGGGTATCACGGGACACGACATCATGTTCTCGTCCAACGACACACCGGCTGCCGACTTTGAGCTCGCCGACAAGCTGGGTGCCATCGTCAACTTTGACGACATCAGCCACATCGGGTTCTTTGAGCGCGTTGCGGGGCCCATCCCCAAGACGGTCAGCTGCCGCTTTAATCCAGGCGGCCTGTTCCAGCTCTCCAACGGCATCATGGACAACCCGGGCGACTCCAAATATGGCATGACCACCGAGCAGCTCTTCGAGGCCTTCCGCATGCTCAAGGCCAAGGGCGCCGAGGACTTTGGCATCCACGCATTCCTTGCCAGCAACACTGTCACCAACGACTACTACCCCAAGCTCGCGCGCATCCTCTTTGAGCTTGCCGTACGCCTGGAGCGCGAGACCGGCGCACACGTCGCCTTCATCAATCTGTCCGGCGGCGTCGGCATCCCCTACCTGCCCGAGCAGCAGACCAACGACATTCGCGCCATCGGCGAGGGAGTACACGCGGCATACGACGAGATCCTGGTTCCCGCCGGCATGGGCGATGTGGCGATCTGCACCGAGATGGGCCGCTTTATGATGGGCCCCTACGGCTGCCTGGTCACCAAGGCCATCCACGAGAAGCAGATCTACAAGGACTATATCGGTGTCGATGCAAGCGCCGTCGATTTGATTCGCCCTGCCATGTATGGCGCCTACCACCACATTACGGTAATGGGTCAGCCGGGCGGCGCCGACAAGGCCACAGCGTCCGTCACGAACACCTATGACATCACGGGCAACCTATGCGAGAACAACGACAAGTTCGCTATCGATCGCGAGCTGCCGCATATCGACATGGGTGACCTGCTTGTAATCCACGATACCGGTGCGCATGGCTACTCCATGGGCTACAACTACAACGGACGGCTGCGCTCGGCCGAGGTCCTGCTGCGCCCCGATGGCGCGGCCGACCTCATCCGCCGCGCCGAGCGCCCGGGCGATTACTTTGCCACGCTCGACGTGCTGCCGTGCGGCCGAGAGCTGCTGGCCAAGTCGCGCGCCGAAAGTGCACGCCGTCGCGCCAAAGACGAGCGCTTGGCAGTCGCAGCTCAATGGAACAAACGCATCCAGATCGCAGAGGCGAAGGGGAAGAACATGGACATCCGCAATCTCGAGGGCTCAACCGTCGCCCTAGTTACGCCGTTTAAAAAGGACGGCAGTGTCGACTTTGACGCGCTTGGGCGCCTTATCGATTTCCACCTGCAAAACGGCACCGACGCCATCCTCACCCTAGGCACCACCGGCGAGAGCGCCACGATGACCGACGACGAGGACAACTCCGTTGTCGCCGCGGTGGTCAAGCAAGTTGCAGGACGCGTCCCCGTCATCGCCGGCTCGGGCTCCAACTCCACGCAGACCATGCTCACCAAGTCGCTTACTTACCAGGGCTTGGGAGCCGACGGCCTGCTGCTCATTACCCCCTACTACAACAAGTCTAACGAAGAGGGTATCTATCAGCACTTTAAGACCGTAGCCGATGCCGTGGACATTCCCTGCATTCTGTACAACATCCCCGGTCGTTGCGGCTGCGGTATCAGCGAGCACAACGTAGAGCGCCTGGCCGCACATCCCAACATCATGGGTATTAAGGAAGCCTCGGGCGACGTCGCCTACGCGGCCAAGATCGCTCACCTGCTGTCAGACGACTTCCGCATGTACTCGGGCGAGGACGCGCTTACCGTGCCGCTCATGAGCCTGGGCGCCTCGGGCACCATCAGCGTGTGGGCCGATGTTCAGCCGCAGCTCGTGCACGACATGTGCCACGCCTATTTGGACGGCGACGTGGAGCGCGCCCGCGATATCCAGATTGCCGGTCAGCCGCTCATCAATGCCCTCTTTAGCGAGGTCAACCCCATCCCCGTTAAGGAAGCGCTCGCCCAGATGGGCATGATCGAGGCAAACTACCGTATGCCGCTGTGCCCCATGGCAGACGACACGCGATCCGCACTTACCGATGCTCTGAAGGGAGCTGGTCTGCTTGATTAAGACCGTCATTATGGGAACGGGCCGCATGGGCTCGCTCATCCGCACCACCGCCGAAAGCATTGTCGATGCCGCCGGGCAGCCCGTTTTTGATATCGTGGCCCAGATTGGCTTCGATTTGAGCGAGCTCGAGAACGCACCGGCTGCCGATGTGATTATCGACTTCTCGAACGTCGCGACCTTCGACGCTGTCGTCGCCTATGTCGAGCGCACGGGCGCGGCGTTGGTCTCAGGCACCACAGGCTACACCCCCGAGCAGATGGACCGCCTGCGTGAGCTGGGCCAGAACACCCGCGTTATGCACTCGGGCAATTACTCCATCGGTATCGCAGCCCTGCGCCATCTGGTAGCGCAGGCTACACGCGAGCTGCCCGGCTTTGACTGCGAAATCGTCGAGACGCACCATAACCAAAAGGTCGACGCCCCCAGCGGCACTGCCAAGTTGTTGCTCGACGCCGTCGTCGAAGCCGAGCCCGAGGCAGGCTACCACCCCGTCTATGGCCGCGAGGGCATGTGCGGAGCACGCGATCCCAAGGAGATCGGCATGCACTCGCTGCGCGGTGGCACTGTCGCCGGCGTCCACGAAGTGAGTTTCTTTGGCCAGGACGAGGAGGTCACGCTCACCCACCGCGCCACGAGCCGTCAGATCTTTGTCAACGGCGCCCTGGCAGCCGCGCAGAAGCTCGTCGCCCGCGAACCCGGCTTCTATACGTTCGACCAGGTCATGTTTGCCTAACCAGGTATCAACCGAATCCACCCAAAGGAGAGATAGCGAATGAGCAACGCAGCCGAGATGGATGCCCAGGAGATTATCAATTACATCGCCACCGCGCCTAAAAAGACGCCTGTCAAGCTGTATGTGCGCGAGAAACCCGGCATGAAGGTTGCCTGGGGCGACGCACATGTCTACGGCGGCCGTCGCGGCAAGACCGTCTTTGGCGACTGGGACGAGCTCAAAGCCATCCTGGACGCCAACGCCGATTCCATCGATTACTACGACGTCGAGAATGACTGCCGCAACTCCGCCGTCCCCATGCTCGACCTTAAGGGCATCAACGCCCGCATCGAGCCGGGCGCGATCATCCGCGACCGCGTCGAGATTGGCGACCGTGCCGTCATCATGATGGGCGCCATCATCAACATCGGCTCCGTTATCGGCGAGGGTTCCATGATCGATATGGGCGCCGTGCTGGGCGGTCGCGCCACCGTGGGCAAGAACTGCCACATCGGCGCCGGCACCGTGCTGGCAGGCGTTGTGGAGCCCGCCAGCGCCACGCCCGTCATCATCGAGGACGATGTCATGATCGGCGCAAACGCCGTGGTCCTGGAAGGCGTGCACGTGGGCAAGGGTGCTGTAGTTGCCGCCGGCGCCGTGTGCGTCGAGGACGTCCCCGCCGGCGCCGTCGTGGCCGGTGTCCCCGCCCGCGCCATCAAGATGCGCGACGAGAAGACCGACAGCAAGACCGGCCTGGAAGAGGGCCTGCGCCAGCTTTAATAGTTACGGCGTTTTACCAAACGCCGTAACGGCCCGACGCTGCAAACGCCCCTAAGCGGCAATCTGACGTTCAATCGTCGGTCGCGTACCGAAGTACGCTTCCCTCCTCTTTCACGTCACCTTGCTCGCTTAGGGGCGTTTTCGCTGACGTATGCTCGACCTGCAACGTAATTCAGCCCCAAGTAAAAAGGCCGAAGCCCTCATCCGGGGCTTCGGCCTTTATTTTTGCAGCGTCCAAGCGCAGTTTATCGATTCTCAATTGACCCGATATTCTTGAGCTCGATGGAGATGAGGCCGTTGGGCTCATTGACGAACTCGATGTACTCGGAGTTCGAACCCATCTCGGCCGGGAAGCTGATCTCGATGCCCGTGTCGGTACGGATCTTGTGATTGCGCACGGCCGCGCGCTCAACTTGCTTGCGCTCCACGGGAACGCGCTCAGGCACCTTCTCCTCAGTCAGTGCCGCGCGCACGCTCTCCTTGATAACTGGTTCGTCCTCAAAGACCTCATCGACGATATCCCAAGGCGGCAGCTCCTCGTCATCCTCGACTTTCTCGGCAACGGCAGCCTTAACCTTGGCGAGCGCCACGGCCGTGTTGGCACCGTGCTCCTCGGCGACTTCCTCGACCACACGCGTCACGGTGTCGATGACCTCCTTGCCCGATACCCCCGTGTCGCACTGCAGCAGGCCATCGGGAATGAGCATGCGATCCTCGCCGGCAATCTTGCGCTTCTTATCCACATAGCCGATCTCCATGGTGCTTGCACGCACGATTGCATAGCTCGGCACCTTTTGCGAGGGGTTCGGCAGAATGGCGTAGTGGCGCGCGATGTCGTTGCGCACCTCCCCCTCTTCGCGGCCCACTTCGTGCATAAAAGCCTGCTTGGAGCCCAGCAGCATCACGGCAAACCAGCGGGCATCCTCATCGTCGTCAAAATCAGCCACGAGCACGTCGGTGGACTCGGCTTTCTCGGCTTTGGTGAGCTCGGAGGAGATAAACTCCGCAATCTGCTGCGACAGGTCCACGAACTCGCGCTCGCCAAAGAAATAGCCCTTGAGCTCACCACCAAACGCAGAGTTCTCGGCAAACGTGGCGCGTTTGTTGTCGGCCGAGGTACGAGCGCGCCGCAGGTGCGTGGTTACGAAATTACGCACGGTGCGGCTCTCGATATCCAACTCGCGCTGGCTCATAACGTTGACGGCAGAGTCAAAGTCCAGGATATGCAGAATCGCGTGATTGATTTTCATATACGGCATTCCGTTCTAGATCGATTTCGGCACGAACCAGTATAGCGGTCGAGCCCGCCCCAGGCGCATCGAAGATTGGCGCATCGGGGACAGGTTGCTTTGTATCAATGGCTAGCGCAGGAGCTCGGACTGCCAAGCCTCGAGCTGTTCTGCCAAACTCTTGCCGGCAGCGGGCACGTCGATCTGGGGTCGTTTGGGCAACAGTGCGCATTTAAGGATCGCCACGATGGTCTGCGAGATAAAGCGTCGCGTATCTTTGTCAAAGCCTTGCGCAGCCTGGAGCATCACGGGCAGACTCTCACGCAGATTTCCTGCGATATCCGCAAACCGTTCGGCGTCCGTAGCCTCAAACACGGAGAACAACGCATCTACAAAACGCTCGCGCTCGCTAGGTGACACTGCAAGCAGCATCTCGCGAATGGAGCCATCAACGTATCGAGCACCGGCGGACAGGCGCTCACAGTATACGAAGTCGCAACCATCAACCACCCAGCTAAAGGGATTGTGCTGCAGCAGGCTGAACTCGGTGCTCTCAACGATGGCATAGTCCTCTTGTGTCTCGAACATCATGCCGAAGATCGACGACCGAGGTAGCGTCTTGTCGATTCGACCGGAAAGATCGGCAAAGGCGTTGCCGTTCAGAAACTCCTCGACGAACCCTGGACCATCATGGGAATACGCCCGTTCGATTCGCTCACGGGCGACATCGGGGCACATCGCCGCACCGTACACCGCAAGGTTTCCACCCTTGGAATGACCTCCGCACAAAAGCGGCCCGTCAATCGCATCCGCCGCCTCGTCTACATAACGCGCCGCGGATTCCTGGGCCGGCACAGGACACCGGAACGCCATGTTAAAGTCCTCTTTCCAGCCCACAATCGTGCTGTCGGTCCCCCGGAAGGCAAGATAGCTAAACCCCGCCGGAAATCGGAACGTCATGGCCGCAAACTGCTCCGTTGTCTCGGCATCACTCACGCTACGATAGCCGCAAACACGAACGCCACGGTAGCGAGGGCTTGCTGCCACAGCCTCCAACAGGGCACGACTCCCCTCCGGATCCCACAGGTCGCCAATCATGTCTTGGTAGCACTCGGCGCGCAGCAGCTCGCGTACGTCTAGGCCCTGCCAGTTCGTCAGCTCCGCCATATCACCCGGCAAACGCAAATAGGACAACCACGCAAAGACCAGGCTATCCACCGCGCAGAACGGCCGTTCCTCAAACGGATCAAACGCTGTCTGGGCATAGGTCAAAAAATTAGGCGAATCCGACATGGCCCTCCCATCAACTATGGTGCATTGGGGTCAGGTTACTTTGCACCAAAAAAGCGCCCGGGCCGCGTGGACTCGGACGCCTTCATTGTAGCTTTTCGCTCTAGCGAGCTTGATTTAGCAGGAGAAGTCGACGCTGTCGATGATGTCCTTGAGGGCCTTGGCGGAGGCGGTGAGCTCATGCTGCTCGTCATCGTTCAGCGGCACGGGGACGCGGCAGACAACGCCGTCGCGGCCAACGACGGTCGGCATGGAGATGGCAAGATCGGACAGGCCATACTCGCCCACCATGAGCGAGGAGACAGGCAGAACGGTCTGCTCATCGCGCATAACGGCGGTGCAGATGCGCTTGACGGCCATGGCGACGCCATAGTAGGTGGCGTGCTTCTTCTCGATGATGGTGTAGGCGGAGTTCTTGACGTCCTCAGCGATGCGCTTCTCGGCAGCCTCATGCTCCAGGTGGCCGTGAAGCTCACAGAAGGTGTTCAGCGGAACGCCGGCAACCTGAGCGCTGGACCAAGCGACAAACTCGGAGTCACCGTGCTCGCCCATGACATAGGCCTGGACATCGCGCGGGTCAACCTCGACGTGGGCACCAAGCATCTGCTGCAGGCGGCCGGTGTCGAGCACGGTGCCGGAACCGATGACGTGGCCCTCGGGCAGGCCGGACATCTTGATGGCGGCGTAGGTCAGAACATCGACCGGGTTGGAGACGATTAGCAGAATGCCGTCGAAGCCGGACTTCTTAATCTCGGGGATAATGGACTTAAAGATGTTAACGTTCTTGTTGACCAGGTCCAGGCGGGTCTCACCGGGCTTCTGGGCAGCGCCAGCGGTGACGACGATCATGGCGGCGTCGGCGACATCGGAATAATCGCCGGCGTAGATCTTCATCGGCTCGGCAAACGTCATGCCGTGCGCGATATCCAGAGCCTCACCCTCGGCGCGGTTCTTGTCCACGTCGATGAGGACCATCTCGGAGAACAGACCGCTCTGCATCAG
>RQBM01000132.1:0-25200 GCA_008668795.1 Collinsella aerofaciens
CCGTCGCGCGAGGACGGAGGGCCGGAGTGGGGCGACAGGGCCGTGTGGGAGGACCTCCACCACAGGGACCCGTACCCGTTCTGGCTTGATTAATGGATAGAAACGGATGTTCTATCGGGACACACATTTTGTCCTATAAGCAAAATGGTAGATTCTCTCGCCCTTTGAGACTTGACAAATAAGAAGGCCGCCCATTTTTGCGATGGTCGGCCTTCGTTTTGGGTCGATATGACGGTTCGTATTGAACAGTTCTAGCCCTAGGCGATGCTATCGAGAATGCTGCGCATGATGGATACCAGGATGCTGCCCATAAAGGCCGATCCAAAGCCGGCAATGGAGATACCAGCGCCCAACAGATTGACCGACAGGTAGCTGGCCAGCTCGAGCATAAAGCTGTTGACTACGAGCTGAAAAATACCAAGCGTAATAATAGTGAGCGGCAGTGAGATGACCGTCAGGAACGGCTTGACGAGCGAATCGACGATGTTGAGGAACAGTCCCACAAAGGCGAAACAGACCCAGGCCTCGGCAAAACCGAAGGGTTGGATGCCGGGGACGAGGAACGTGGCGATCGCGATGGCGATCGAAGTAAAGAGCCAGTTAAGCATAAAGCGCATGGTAGGGGGTCCTTTCTTGCGCGGGGAGAGTTAGTGACGCGTGAAGCAGCTTGCCGTGGCGACTTGGACGGCTGCGCGAACGCGGGGCCTTGCCTGGATGCCCATTGTCGCAAATATTCGTGGAGCTTACGTGCGCATTCGATTTCAAAACGGCGTTCGTCCTGAAAAACGCGCCGCTGACAGAGAGTCTTGTCGCTTTAGTTTGGTGGTGTGCTACACTGCTACGGGCAAAAGCCACAGGCGTTGCCCTATTGCATAGAACGGGCGAACGATGCCCGATGTCAGTATCAACTTCGATGCCTTTTGGCGGGTTTGGCGGTGATCGATGAATATCGAGAACATGTTTGACAAGCCTGATGTCAAGCAGCTGGTCCACGCATTTAGCCTTTTGGACGACGAGAAGGATATCCAAGCGTTTTTGACCGATATCTGCACGCCGCGCGAGATTTGCGACCTTTCTCAGCGTTTGCAGGTTGCGCGCTATTTGGACGAGGGCGAGCCTTATGTTGAGGTTCAGGCCCGTACCGGCGCTTCGTCCACCACGGTGAGCCGCGTTTCAAAGGCGCTGAACGGCGAGTACGGTGGCTACCGCAAGATCCTCATTAAGTTGGAGGATGGCGAGTAGGCCAGCGACAACATTGAATTACGAAGAACCGTCCCTCCGGGGGCGGTTTTTATATGCCTGCAATCGGCTGGTGCGTTGGGTTCAGGTTGCTTTGTACCAAAAGATGGAACTGCGGTGGCAATGTGTCCGCTTGGGCGGGTAGGATGGATGCATTGATTATTGCGAACGGTTTGAGCGGAGGACCATGCCTGTTCGAATCTATACCACCAATGCCGGCACGGATTTGAGCGATGCCGAGTCGGCGCTGCTTGCCGACCTTATTGCCCGTCACGGGCGTGCCGTGTTGCTGGCACCAACGTTTGCCGAGCTCGACCTGTGCCGTCATGATGCGGCGGAAGCCGGGGTTTCACTGGGTATCGACTACAAGACGCCTTCGTCGTGGCTTCGCTCGCTTTGGGAGCTTTTGGGCGACGGGCGCGATTTCGTCGACAACCTGCAGCGCCAGATGCTGTTCTCGGACATGATCGACCGCCGCGACGACGCTGCTTTGCAGCCGCTCTCGCGCAGCCAAGGCACGGTACGCATGCTTTCGCGCATGGCCCGCGATGTGTTGCCTGGCGTGGCGGGGACGGGCGACGAACGCTGCCGCGATGCCGTCGCTCAGCCCGAGCCCAAAAGCGACGCTGAGGCCCGCGTGTTCGAGCTGTTGAGCGCCTATGCGAGCGGTTTGGACCGTCGAGATATGGTCGAGCCCTGCGAGGCAGCCGACATTATGGCCGGTGCCCTGGCCGATAGCCTGCCGGCGTGCGCCCGCGCCGTATGCGTGCGCGGTACCACGTCGTTTACGCACGGTCTACTCGAGCTGCTGTCTGCCGTGGCGAACAATGGGGGAGAGGTCGTCGTGCTGCTTGCCCGCGAGCAGGCGGCGATGCGCGAGGAGCTTGCCACGGCATTTGATGCCCGCGGTGTGCTGTTTGAGATCGCGCCGCTGGGGGAGGACGCCGTCGCGTCTGATGTCGCTTGCGGGGCCGCCGCTCAGCCTGCCTTTATTGAGGTCGCCGGCCCCCATGCCCGTGCTCATGTCTATGCGGACGCCATCGATAAGTTGGTGAAAGCGCACAAGGAGTCCAAGGCCGATAAAGCTACTGCAACGCCCGCCGACCCCGTGCGCGTGCTCGTCGTTTCTGCCCGGGCACCCCAGCTGTTCGGCGAGCTCGCCGCCCGTTTGGCGGCGCGTCACATTGCGGCCGAGACGACTGAGTTCACGGCGTTTTCCCAGTCCATCGCGGGCAGGCAGTTTACGGCGCTCGCCAACCTGATCGAGCGTATGAAAGCCGCCGACGAGGGCACCGCTTCCAAGACTGAGTGGTGGCCCGCGCCGGAGCTTACCGACTGGATCTACAGTCCGCTTTCGGGCGCTGATGCCGTCAATGCCCGTACCTTCGATAAGAATATGCGTCTCTCGCGCAGCAAGACTACCGCGGGCGTCAAGAGCCTGCTGCAGAGCGTTCAGGGCCAGGTGAGGGGCGCGCGCAAGGCGACGAGCGACGATAACTGGTTTAAGAACGTACCGTGTGTGGTCTCGGACGTGTTCCAGGCGCTGTGGCGTGACAAGCCCGTGACGGCGCTTAAGGCCATGCTTGCCGTTGCCGAGGCGTTGCCCGATCGCGCTCTAGGCGGCCTTGACGGCCAGGCCCGTCGCCAGGCAGAGACGGCTTTGCTGCGCCATGCCATCGACATCCTTATGAACGATGCTCGCGCGCTCGACGTGTCGCAGGCCGCGACCGTGCCGGTTCTCGACGGCGTTCGAACCAAGGTGGACAAGCGCAGTACCGCCTACGATTACGAGACCTATGAGGTCGATCGCACACCACGAGCACAAGTGCGCTTCGCGTCGCTTGCCGATGCGTCGGTTCTTCGCCCTGGCAGCTACGATGCCGTGCTGTTTGCCGATGTCGACCTGGACAGCTATCCGCTTTCGCACGAAGAGGGCCCGCTTGCCACGTTGACAGCCGAGCTGCGCCGCGACGGCGTGTCTTTGGAGCCCGCTGCCCTGCTGCGCGTGCGCTTTGGCCGTGCGATGCAGGCGGCGAGCGGTCCGGTCGCGCTCGCCCGTGTGACGCACGATCGCCAGGCACGCGAGTGCTACCCGGCAGCCGTATGGACCGAGCTGTGGGCACATGCCGAGGCCGCTGGCGCTGCCAAGCCCATGCGCGTGGGCGAGGGCGATATCATCGCCGACTTTGATCCCGCGGCAGGTGAAGGCCTCAAGCGCGAGCGCGTGACCTGTGAAGCCCCTCAGCATCTGAGTGCCGAGGCCGTGCCGTATTTGGTCCTGCGCCGTCGCGATGGCGAGGGTGAGGACGCGCCGCTCGTGCCGCGTCTGACGTCCGCCTCGCAGATCGAGGCCTATTCGACCTGCCCGCTATGCTGGTTCGTCTCGTACCGCGTGAAGCCCCAGTCGATCGACGCGGGCTTTGGCAACATGGAAAAGGGCAACTTTGTCCACGACGTGCTGGAGCATCTGCATGCCCGTCTGCCCCAAGAGGGCATGGAGCGCGTGACGCCCGAGAATCTGCCGCGCGCACAGGAGCTGCTGCACGAGGTCTTTGACGAGACGTTGGCCGAGCACGCCGGCAAGCGCGGCACGGAGGGCCCGCTGGTGCCGCTCTCTGCGGTGGAGGAACGCCAGGTGGCCGAGATCTTGCCGCAGCTGGAGGGTGTGCTTGCCTACGAGTCCGAGGCACTTGCCCCCTTTGCCCCGCGCTACCTGGAGTTTGCGTTCAACGAGCTCCAGGTCGAGTATGCCGGTTGGCCGCTCGGCGGGCGCATCGACCGCGTAGATGTGGATGCCGAGAATCGCGCCGTGGTAATCGACTACAAGCATCGTTCGGGTGTCGAGGAGTTTAAGCTTGCCGACCCCACGGTGCGTGACGAGGAGACGGGCGAGGCTCCCATCGACGACCCGCGCTGGCTGCCGCCCCATACCCAAACGCTCATCTACGCGCAGGCCATGCGTCGGGCACTGGGCTTGGATACCCGTGCAGCGCTCTATTTTTCGACCAAGGGCGGCAAGCCCGCGCTGCGCGGTGCGGCGAGCGCCGAGTTGCTCGAGGAAGAGCGCGGTGACGGTCGCATCCCGGGCCTCAAGAAGGGCTTCCCGGGCGAGGGCGGCAGCATGGACTTCGATGCCCTGCTCGATCGCGTGGAGGCCGACATCGCCGAGCGCCTGCGCGAGCTCGAGGCGGGCAACGTTGCCGCCGTCGACCCGGCGTCGGCTCAGGCCGCGCATGCGCGCTGCTCGTATAACCACGAAGGAACGTTTGTAAGGAGGGACGTGTAGACCATGGATCTTTCGACTTTGATGCCGCAACAGCTGCAGATTGTCAAAACGCTCGACCGCCCGCTGTTTGTCTCGGCGGGCGCCGGTTCGGGTAAGACCTTTACCCTCACGCGCCGCATCGTCTATGCGCTCTCGCCCGAATCCGGTCCGTTCGTTGAGCATCTGGACCAGGTGCTCGCCATTACCTTTACCAAAGATGCCGCGGCCGAGATTCGCGACCGCGTGCGCCGTGCGCTTATCGACGAGGGCATGGACGAGGAAGCACTGACCGTCGACGACGCGTGGATTTCGACCATTCACGGCATGTGCTCGCGCATCCTGCGCGCACACGCGTTGGAGCTGGGCATCGATCCCGAGTTCACGGTGCTCACCGATACCGACGAGCTTATGGACCAGGCTGTTGAGCATGTGCTGGCCCGCGCGACGGCACCCGATGCCGCCCCCGAGCTCGCCGCCTCGCTCAAGGCCCTTTACGCCTGGTATCCCATGGCGGGCGAGGGCGGGCCGTTTGGTACCGGCACGACCATTAAGGGCCTGGTGCGCGAGCTGCTGGAGCTGTCGAGCCAGTTGCCGGGCGGCATGGACGACGTGCGCGTGGCGCGCGGCCAGGCCGATACCTCGGCACTCGCCGATGCCTATCGCGCAGCACTGGGTGCGAGCAAGGCCGCGACCGAGAAGGCACAGGTGGCACTCGACGCCATCGATGCGTTCGAGGCGAGCGGCAAGACCATGGCCGATGCGGCGCGACTCATGATGTCGTGCACCATGCCACGGGCGAGCAAGGCATTTCCTAAGGAGCAGGTCGAGCTGCTCAAGGCCGAGGCCGCCGATGCATTTATCAATATCGTGCTGGCTTGCGGTGGTCCGGCGCTCGATGCGCTGGTGGGCTTGGCCCGCTCTGTAGAGGCTGAGTATCGCGCGCTGAAGGCCGGCCAGTCTGCCCTCGACAACAACGACCTGCTGCGTATGGCCTACGAGGCTCTGCGCGATTACCCGGCCATCCGAGCGGCATACGAGGGCCGCTTTAAGATGGTCATGATCGACGAGTTCCAGGATACCGACCAGATGCAGGTCGATCTGATCCGCTACCTGACGGGTGCGGGGGAGCGCGCGCTGTGTACCGTGGGCGATGCACAGCAGTCGATCTATCGTTTCCGCGGCGCCGAGGTCGAGGTCTTCCGTCGCCAGGAGCGCAAAGTGGGATCGACGGCGGCGTCCGAGACGGTTGCCACGCTGGATGTCCCCACCGGCGAGCTCGTCAAGCTCGTGCGCAACTTCCGCAGTCACGACGAGGTACTGCGTTACGTGGCACGCGTCTTCGACGGCGATGACGGCGGCCTGATGCAGGGCTTTTTGGATCTTGAGGCGAGCGACGGCCGCAAGGACACGCTGGTGGCAGATGCCTCGCGTCGCCAGGCCCTCTTTGTTGCCGGCGGCAGCACGCAGGAGCGCACACAGGCCAAGGCCCGTGCAATCGCGGAGCGATTCCGCGCGCTTGCCGATGCCGGCCAGCCCCAGGGCGGCATGGTGCTGCTGCTGGGCCGCATGACCAACGCAGACGTCTACGCACAGGCCTTCCGCGACCAGGGGCTCGACTGCGTCATCGCGGGCGGCTCGGTCTTTGCCCAAGCCGCCGAGGTGCAGACGGTGCGCGCCCTGGTTTGTGCGCTCGCCAATCCGGCCGATACGGCGCAGGGCCTTATGCCGCTGCTGGCCTCGCCGATGTTTGCGCTCGGCGCCCAGGAGTTCCTAGCGCTGGCGACCAAGCTCGACGAGCAGACGGGGGAGACCTCGCGCAGGAATATCGACGTGGGCATCATGAGCGATTCCGATGTGCCGGGCCTGCAAGACCTGCCGCTCGTGACGCGCGCCCGCGAGGTACTGCGGTATGCGCTTCGTCGCGTGGGCCGCGATTCGTTCGCAGCCATCGCGCGCGACGTGGTCAACGCCTCCGGCTGGTTTGTGCGTCTGGCACAGCGTGGTCCCGAGGGCAAGGCCATTGCCGCCAACGTGCTCAAGGCGCTCGACGCTGTGGCCGAGGCGGAGGCCGAGTTCGGCAACTCGCCGCGTTCCATCGCGCTTGCCTTCGATCGCTTCCTAGCGGGCAAGGAAGCCCCGGGTGCCCTCAACGAGGAGGGCGACGGCGCGGTGCGCATCATGACGGTGCACGCATCCAAGGGCCTGGAATATCCGGTCGTGGCGGTCGCCGAGTGCTTTGGCGTGCGCAAATCGTCCGGTGCGGCTCAGATGGGGCGTGTCGAGGGCGGGGCGCAGGTTGTGGCACTGCCTGCACGCTTCGACGGCGTTAAGCTCGCCGACGGAACCTTTGTGAAGGGCGACGACGTTAAAAAGCAGTTTGAGCATGCGTTTAAGGGCAAGGGCACGTCGCTATGGCTGCCGCCGGAGCTCATGGAGGACGTCTGCGCGACGGGTTCTCCCGCTGAGGCATTTGCTCGCCTGCGCAACGACGACCTGCAGCTTTCGCTCGAAGAGCGGGCTCGTTTGCTCTATGTCGCCATGACGCGTGCGCGCGAGCTGGTGATCTTGGCGATGGATGCCGGCGTGAGTCGTGGCAAGGTGACGGCGCCGACCTTCGACGTCGAGACCGATCTGACCTACGACGTGCTGCGCCGTATTTTGCCGACCGACGCTCTGGACATGCCACAGCTCGATAGTGACCGTTTGACGTTCGACAATTCCAAGCCGGGCGACTACGAGCTCATTTCGCTCGCGGATTTTACCTTTGGCGAGCAGGCGTTTGAGGCCAACGCTTCACTGGATGCCGAGGGCAGGCTTGTCCGTGGCGATGCGGAGCCGGAGGGCGCCGGTGCAGATGCCCGCGCCGCCGTTCCCGGTCCTGCCGACCCTGAGCCCGATGCGTTTGAGCTCGTGTATCCCCAGGCGGTGGGCGTGCGCATGGGCATCTGTCCGTATCCGGCGCGCGATTCGTACAGCTACTCGTCAATTGCCGCGGCGCTGCATACCGAGGCCGAGGACCGTGCCGCCGAGGCACGCGTGCCCATGGACGAGGCTGGCGATGATGCAGAGTCGGATGGCTCGGAGATGGCCGATGCGGACGTGGCCGTCGTTGAGCCCGCCGGCAACCCCATGGCGCTGGGCTCGGCGTTCCACGCCGCCTGCCAGTGGCTCATCGAGATGGGTGCCGACGCGTTGCCCGCTGCGCGCGCCGATGCGCTGGCGCGTCTGTGGCGCCTGACGCCGGAGCAGCGCGAACGCTTCGACGTTGCCCTGAACCGCTGGCTCAAGTCGGCTGTTCGTGCCGACCTGCTCGCGTGGCCGTGCATTCGCGCCGAGGTGCCGTTCTTTTCACTGGGCTGCGAGGACGAGGACATCGCTCGCTACGGTGCTTATGCCGAAGGCGCCATCGACGCTTTGGCGACGAACCCGGCGGATTCGTCACGTGCGCTGGTCATCGACTACAAGACGGGCGGCACACTGGACGAGACGCCGGAACAGTTGCAGGAGAAGCACGCCCTGCAGGCGCGCGTCTACGCTGATGTTTTGCACAAGGCGGGCTTTGAGGCCGTGACCGTCAAGTTCGTCCGCGTGGAGCAGCCGGATCCAACCATCTTCGTCGAACCCGCCGAACCTCAGGTAGTCACCTACAATCTCTAGCCCTCAGATAACTTGCGGTGGAATACGGACTGTTTTGGCCAAAAAAGCTGCCAAACAGTCCGTATTTCACCGCAACGCATGGGAGAGCCTGGGGCGGTACAATGGCTCGAACGGTTCAAACGAATAAGGAGCCATCATGCAGCTCACCAAAACGCTTAAGGTGACGCCGGAGGAGCTTTTTGACGCTCTGGCGGGGTCCATCATGCAGGATATCGAGAACGCCACGGGCAAGCGTCCCAGCCGCAACAAGCTCAATGGCTATAAGTACGAGAAACGCGCCCAGTCCGCAAAAGGCAAGGCCAAGGGCACGGCGATCAAGGTTAAGATCAAGCACTTTGACTACCCGTGCCTCTATGAGGTCCGTTTTCAGTATGCGGCGGGCATCAATACCATGCGCTATGAGGCTGTACCTGCTGGCGATGGTGCCTGCGAGCTCACCTATACCGAGGATTTTCAGGGTGTGGGTGGCAACACGTCTGGCACGCGCGGCAAGCTCGGCCTCTTCTTCTATGAGCGCAAGCTCAAGAGCCACGCCAACCAGACGATTGATCAAATCGTCAAATACATCGAGGGTGAGCGCCGTGTAAAGGCTAATCCCGCCTTCGCCGATAATGCTGCCGAAAACGCTTCGGATGTATTCCATTGATACCATGTTCAAAAGCTTTACCGCTCTCCACAGCAACTGTGAACACTTCAGGCTTCGAGTCAGTAGCGAGTGGCCTGACATAATTGGTTGATGGAAGTGTCAAATGAATAAGAATGCCACTGCGCAACTGCACGTCTATTCCGCCTTTTTCGTTCTCGCGGGATTTGTTTTAAATCGGGGGGTATTTCTACTTTTCCTTGCGAATAAAGGGATGTCTGTCACGGAAATCGCGCTTTATCAAGCCCTGTTTAACATCGCAACGGTCGTTCTCGAGCTGCCAACAGGGTTGATAGGCGATTTCTTTGGAAAGAAGTTTTCGATTCAAGTGGGCGTTCTGCTGCTTTTCTTCCATACGGCTGGCATGCTGTTGCTCTCAGGTCCCTTTCTCGTCGCGCTTTCCCTTGTTGAGGCACTCGCCTACTCCCTTCAATCGGGATCCGAACAAGCGCTTTTATATGAAATTGCCCGAAATGCCGGTCAAGGAGAGCGCTTCCTCACCATCAACGCTCGGCTGCTTGCCGCGCAATCAATCGCGACGGGAGTGGCAATCGTACTTGGATCATTCATTGCCCAAGTATCTTGGAGCGCCCTCTACGTATGTGTCTCCATTTTCTATCTCCTGCAGCTTTTCCTTCTGTATCCCATTGAGAGGATGGAAACGACCCATTCCAAAAACTCTGGGGAGGAAAGGTTTGACGTAGCCAAGATCTTCAGACGCGAAACCTGGTGCATTGGAGAATCCGCTTTTGCGGTGTTGCTTCTTCTAATCGGCACAAGCATGCTCGATGGATTCTATGGGAGTTATTACAACTTGAATCAGTTGGTATTCGACGCATTTGATGCTCCCGTCTCCATAATAGGAATCTTTTTCGGTGCATCCTATGCAGTAAATGCGACGGCCTATATTGCAGCAGATTTCTTCTCATCGCGTTTCGAGAAAAGAAATACCATGCTCGGCTCGATGCTAATCGAGGCCTGTCTTTTCATGATTCTTCCGTGGTTCGCTTCAAATCCGCTGTGTTTGTTTGGCCTTAGCATGGTGCTTTGCTTTCTCCCAGAAGTGGTGTACATCACTTCGGAAAACTTAATCCAAGACGCGATAGCGGACGATCTCCGCGCGACGGTCCTTTCCGTCGCGTCTCTGGTAAGGGCTCTCTTTTCCGCAATGTTTTTCTCCGTATTTGGATATGTGTTGGGGTTATATCCCATTCAGATAGCGCTCGGTGTTATTGGCGCAATCGCGATAGCAATTACCGCCGTTGTTTCATTGAAAATGGTAGGAATACATGTCTCCAAGAATTGATATATCGATTGACGAGCTGCCCGAAGCGTCGAGCCTTCTTGATGGACATGACTATTCGTCACAAATCATTCCGCGCATCGCCGGGGTTCCAGTAATACTCGATATATCGGGATGCCCTCATTCCCCTTTTTGAAGGTCCCAAATTAGCTACCCGTGTGGGTTTGGCTAGGTTCGGGTGATTAGCTACCCGTGTTGGTTTGGCTAGGTTCGGGTGCTGTCCGTGCCGTGGGGTAAAATCGTTCAGTCAGAACACGAACCCGCATCGGAGCTCATCACATGGCATTCGTCCATCTGCACAATCACACTGTCTTTTCCATGCTCGACGGCGCAACCCGTATCCAGGATATGGTCAATCGCGCTGTTGAGCTTGGCATGCCTGCCGTGGCCATTACCGACCACGGCTACATGTATGGCGTGCCCGACCTGGCGCTGGCCTGCGACGCCGTCAACCACAACACGCCCGAGTATAAAACCTGGAGCCACGACAAGGCCTTCTTGGAAAAGGACCGCCGCGACGAGCTGGTGGAGCCCGATCCCGAGGAAAACCCGCGCGAGCATGCCCAGTATGTGAAGGACATGGCCATGTGGGGCGAGAAGGGCAACATCGACGAGCTCAAGCCGCCGCTGGTCATCAAACCCATCTTTGGCTGCGAGGTCTACTTTACGCCGGACGAGACCCTTGCCCGCGACCACAAGCCCGAGCTCTACCACATGATCCTTCTGGCCAAGGACCAGGAGGGCTATGTCAACCTGATGCAGACGGTTTCCGAGGCCGCCGTGCAGGGCTTTTACTACAAGCCGCGCGTGACGCTCGACAACCTGCGCCGCCACGCCAAGGGCATGATCTGCACGAGCGCCTGCATCGCGGGCATCATCCCCAAATACATCGACCGCGGCGACATGGAAGGCGCCATCAAGTGGGCCGAAACCTTCCGCGACACCTTCGATCCCGGCGACTTCTATATCGAGATTCAGGAACACGGCATTACCACCGATAATGGCCTGACCGACGAGCAGATGGACCGTACGCTCATCGACATCGCCAAACAGGTGGGCGTCAAGGTCATCGCTACCAACGACTTTCACTACCTGCGCCGCGAGGACGCGCCCGTGCAGGACGTCATCATGTGCATCGGCATGAACGCCAAGGTCGACGACCCCAACCGCATGCGCATGACCGGCTCGGAGTTTTATATGAAGACCGAGGAGGAGATGCGGGCGATGTTCCCGTATTGCCCCGAGGCCTGTGACAACACGCTCGAGATTGCCGACAAGTGCTACGTGGAACTGGACTGGGACTCCATCATCCTGCCGCGCTTCCCGTTGCTCGATCCCGGCGAGACGCACGAGAGCCAGTTCCGCCGCGAGTGCGAGAAGGGCCTGCGCCAGCACTACGGTGACGACTGGGCCACGCGCGAGATCGGCGGCGTCAACATCAAAGAGCGCTTTGAGTACGAATACAAGGTCATCTGCGACAAGGGCTTTGCCGCCTACTTTTTGATCGTCGCCGAGTACGTGCAATGGGCTAAGGACAACGGCATCGGCGTCGGCCCCGGCCGTGGCTCGGCCGCCGGCGCTATCGTCGCCTACGCCATGAACATCACCGCGTTCGATCCGCTCGAGAACGGCCTGATGTTCGAGAGGTTCTTGTCTCCGCAGCGTACCGAGATGCCCGATATCGATATGGACTTCGACGATGAGCGGCGCCTCGAGGTCGTGGAGCACGTTCGCCAGCTCTACGGCCCCGAGAAGGTCACCCACGTCATCACCTACTCGACCATTAAGGCCAAGCAGGCCATCAACGACGCCGCGCGCGTCCTGGACTACCCGGTCTACATGGGCCAGCGCCTGTCCAAGATGGTCTCGAGCGACCCCAAGGTCAAGCTCAAGCAGGTGCTCGAAAAACAACCCGGCAAAGAGGATCTGTTTAACCCCGACTTTGCCGAGGCCTATAAAAAGGACGACGACGCCCGCCGCATCATCGACACGGCGCTCTCGATTGAGGGCCTCACCCGTGGCGAGGGCGTGCACGCGTGCGCCGTTCTGATCTGCCGCGACCCCGTCAACGAGCATGTGCCCACCAAGCTCGACACCAAGGGCGGCGTCGAGATTACCCAGTACGAGGGCCATACCGTTGCCGACATGGGCCTGCTCAAGATGGACTTCCTGGGCCTGCGCACGCTGACGGTTATCTCCAAGGCCAAGGCAAACATCAAAAAGAACTTCGGCATCGACATCAAAGAGGAAGAGATTCCCTTTGACGATCCCGAGATCTTTAAGCTCATGGGCTCCGGCCACACCGCCGGCGTCTTCCAGGTCGAGTCCGCCGGCATGACGGCCACGATCAAGAACATGAAACCCACCGAATACAAGCACGTCGTGGCATTGATCGCTCTGTACCGCCCGGGCCCGCTGGGCGCCGGCATGGTTTCGTCCTACATCAACCGTATGAACGGCAAGGAGCCGGCCGTCTCCTACGACGACCGCCTGGACGACATCCTGGGCGAAACCTACGGCACCATGGTCTACCAGGAGCAGGTTATGCTCATCTCCGTCGAGATGTGCGGCTTCTCCAAGGGCGAATCGGACTCGCGTATCCGTAAGCCCGTGGCTAAGAAAAAGATCAAGCTGCTCACGTCGACGGTGCTCCACTGGGAGGATGGCTCGGACGAGACCACCTACGACCACTGGATGAACGGTGCTATCAAGAACAACTACACGCGCGAGGTCGCCCAGAAGATTTGGGACGATGTTCTTGAGTTCGCATCTTACGCCTTTAACAAGTCGCACTCCGCCGGCTACGCCATCCTGGTTATGCAGACGGCGTGGCTCAAGGCGCACTATCCGCACGAGTACATGGCGGCCGTTCTGACGTCCTACACGGGCAAGACCGACAAGATCGTTCATTACGTCTCGGCGTGCCGCCACGACGGCATCCCCGTGCTGTCGCCAGATGTCAACGAGTCCGGTACCGAGTTCACGGCTACCAAGGAGGGCGTGCGCTTTGGTCTGGCCGGCATCCGCGGCGTGGGCACTGGCGTGGCGCAGGCGATTATCGCCGAGCGCGAGGCGGGCGGCCCGTTTAAGACGCTGCACGACTTTGTCGAGCGCGTGGACTCGAGCCAGGCCAACCGTCGCGTGATCGAATCGCTCATCAAGGCAGGCGCCTTCGACTCCACGGGGTATCCGCGTCGCCAGATGATGCACTTTGTGGATAAGAACAACCCCGAGAATATCATCGATGCCGCCGTGAAGCGCCAAAAGGATCGCGCGAGCGGCCAGACGTCGTTCTTCGATATGTTCGGCGACGTTGAGGGCTCGGGCTTTGAGGTGAGCGTGCCCGATCCGGATGGCCAGGAGTGGGACCGCCACCTTAAGCTGAGCCAGGAGAAGGAGGTTCTGGGCATCTATGTCTCGGACCACCCGTTGCGCCCGTTTGAGTATGCGCTAGCCAAGGCGCGCGACTTCTCGTTCTCGCAGATCGACACCGGTTACGAGGTGCAAAACCCCACGGGCGGTACCATCAACCAGGAGATTCCCGAGGGCAAGGCGCTGTGGTGGGCCGGTATGGTCTCGAGCGTGTCCAAGCGCGTGACCAAAAACGGCGACCCCATGGGCATCGTGCAGCTCGAGGACATGGAAGGCGAGGCCACGGTCGTGGTGTTCCCCAAGACCTACAAGGAGGCCGAGGGGTACCTGTACGGCGAGGTCGATCCCGAGACCGGCGCGCAGCTGTCCGATGCGTTTGTGCGCATTAAGGGCAAGCTTGAGCGCTCGGACCGCGGCGATCAGATCATCGCGCAGGAGATCGTGCCACTGGAGCTTAATGAGGAGAACAACAAGCCCAAGGTGTTTGAGGTCATGGTGCCCAACAGCCGCTTTAGCCAGGGCAATATGGCGCGTCTTGCCACGGTGCTTACCGCCAACCCGGGCGGCGACCGCGTGGAGATCTTTATCGAGCAGGTGGACGGGCGTGTGCTGCGTGCCGAGGTGCCGGCCAAGGTCAACGCACGCTCGATTCCGCTGTTGGCAGAGGCAAAAGCCATCGTGGGTAACCAGGGTCGCGTGACGGTGATCTAAGGGCGACCTTGCTGGTCCGCGCGAGATTGGAGGAAGTGATGGCACAGGGGACGTTTGTGCAGGCGCTTCGCAAAGAGGCGGCGTTGAGCGGCACCTTTATGAAGGGGCGTTCGCTCATGCTCAACGGTGCCGTGCTGTCGTTTGAGGACTCCGGCTCGCGCTTCTCCAAAAACGTGAACATCGAGGGCTCGGTGCGCGGCTCGCGCGGCGACCTGTACAAGACGCACGTGGCGCTCGACATGGACGAGCACGAGGTTATCGACTACGACTGCGATTGCCCCGCCGCCTTCCGCTATTCCGGCATGTGCAAGCACGCCATCGCCACGGCGCTGGCGTATCTGGATGCCAGTGGCGCCGAGCCCGTCGAAGGTTTGCGCACGCCGGTCCGCACGTTTACGGCGCAGCCGAAACAGCCCGCGCGCACCGCGCTCAAAGCGCCGGCCGTCAATCCCAACTTTCCCTTTCCGGCGCCCGTCCCCACGAGTCCCAGCCTCATGGCGGCGCTCTCCGATCTTTTGGACGCACGCATGGATGAGCTGGCGAGCATGCGCCGCAAGCTCGCTGGCAGCGTGGATCCCGATGCCCCCAAGGCGGCGTTGGAGCCTTCGTTGGTGCCGTACTACAATCCGCTGTTCGCCGACCGCTTTAGCTGGGCGCTCGAGTTCCGCATTCGCTGCGGTTCGGTGTCCTACGTGGTCAAGGACATCGACGGCATGGCCGATGCCTACGTGCGCGGCGGCACGTTCTCTTATGGCAAGAAACTCACGTTTGTCCATACGCCCGAAGCCTTCGAAGACGTGTCGACAAAGCTGCTCAACCTTGTCGTGACGACAGTTGCCTATCTCGATGACATCACAAGCTCGCGCTCGGCATCGTATGACTTTGCCCGCAGCGGCTTTGTCGCCGAGCGTCAGTTGCCGGTATCCGAGTATTCCGTCGTGTCCGTGCTGGACCTGCTGCGCGGCAGGACCATGTCCTTTGAGCCCGCTTGGTCGCGGGGGACGACGACGCATCGCTCCTACGAGGTGGCCGTCGAGTCGTCGCCGCAGGGGGAGGGCGAAGTCCCGGCTAAGCGCCCGCCGCTTCTTGCCGCCAAGATTGCACCGGCGGCGGGAGGCAGCTACGACTTGCGCCTTCCGGCCGATACGCATTGCTTTGTCGCGAGCGACGCAGCCTATCTGGTCGATACGCGCCGCGCGCGCCGTACCGACACGGCGTTTGCCCAACATGCGGCGCCGTTCCTTTCGCACTTGTTGCCCTGCCGCACGCCGGTCCATATCGCCGCCGACCAGGTGGGCGAGTTCTGCCGCATGGCGCTGCCTATCTTGCGCGACTATACCGACCTGACCGCTCCCGCCGCGCTCGACGCCGTGGCACCCGAGCCGAGTTTTGCCATGGCGATTGGCGTCGACGATGGTCTTGTGACCTGCAAGATTACGGTGACCTACGGTGATTGGTCGGCAGATCTCTTTAGTCTTGGTGCTCCGGGCAGTCCTTTCGAAGAGCAACGTCCCGGCGTTCCGCCCCGCGATACGGTGGCGGAGTTTCGCGTTATGGACACGGCGGCCCTGTACTTCGATTTCTACGAGGGCGGCCTGGCGTTTGAGGAGCGCGACGACGCCCGCCTGTTCCACTTGCTGACCGAGGGCCTGTCTGCCCTGTCCGAGCTGGGCGAGGTCATGCTCAGCGACCGCCTGCGCCAGATCTCGGTCCGTCCTGCGCCCAAGCTTTCGGTGCGTGCGACCGTCAAGAGCAACCTGCTCGATGTCGAACTGGGCACGAGCGGTCTTTCGGCGGCAGATCTTGCCATCTATCTGGACTCGTACAAGCGCCACCAGACGTTTGCTCGCCTTACATCCGGCGACATCGTTCGCCTGGATGAAGGTGCCCGCGCTGCGTTTGGCCTTGCCGAGGACCTGGGGGTCGATGCTGTCGACCTGCTCGACGGCGTGTCGCTTCCCGCGTCGAGCACCCTTTTTGTCGACAGCATGCTCGCGCGCACGCCGGCGCTCGAGGCCGATCGCGACGCCGCGTTCCGCCGCACCGTCGAGCGTCTGGACACGCTCGGCAAGATGGACTTTACGGTGCCCGCCTCGCTCAAGGCTACGCTGCGTGGCTACCAGGTCGACGGCTATCAGTGGCTCGGCTCGCTTGAGCACTTGGGCCTTGGCGGCATCTTGGCCGACGATATGGGCTTGGGCAAAACTCTGCAGATGATCACGCACATTCTGGCGCGCGTGGAAGCGGGGGATACCAAGCCCACGCTTGTGGTGTGCCCCGCGTCGCTCGTGTACAACTGGACTGCCGAGTTGGAGCGCTTTGCCCCCTCGCTTGATGTGTGCGCCATTGTGGGCGCCAAGGCTCAACGCCGTGTGCAGATCGCTGGCGTGGCCGAGCACAACGTGGTCGTGACGTCGTATGACCTCATGCGCCGCGACATCGACGAATACATCGAGCAGGACTTTGCTCGCGTGGTGCTCGACGAGGCCCAGTACATTAAAAACCCGCTCACCCAGGTGGCGCGCGCCGCCAAGCGCCTGCCGGCCGGCGTGCGCTTTGCCTTGACGGGAACGCCCATCGAAAACCGCCTGTCCGAGCTCTGGAGTATCTTCGACTTTTTGATGCCGGGTCTTCTGGGCACGCGCGAGCCGTTTGCCAAGCGCTTCGAAAGCCCGGTCGAGCACGCCGAGGGTGACAGCGCCGCTCGTCTGCAGGCGCTCGTGTCACCGTTTGTGCTGCGTCGCGTAAAGGAAGACGTGGTGGCCGACCTGCCCGAGAAGATCGAGGATACGGTGATGGCGCAACTTACCGGAGAGCAGCGCAAGCTCTACCTGGCCAACCAGGACCGCATTGCCCAACAAGTGCAGCACCGCGAGGCGGGGGAGTTTAAGAAAGACAAGCTCAAGGTACTTGCCGAGCTCACCAAGCTGCGCCAGATTTGCTGCGACCCGCATCTGCACTATGCGGACTACAAGGCGGGAAGCGCTAAGCTCGATACGTGTATGGAGCTCGTTCACGGCGCGCTCGACGGCGGTCATCGCATCTTGCTGTTCAGCCAGTTTACGGGCATGCTCGATATCATTGGCAAGCGCCTGGCCAAGGAGGACATCGCCTTCCTTAAGCTCACGGGCGCATCGTCTAAGGAGAGCCGCGCCAAGATGGTTGCGCAGGTCCAGGCAGGCGAGGTGCCGGTGTGCTTGATTTCGCGCAAGGCGGGCGGCGTGGGCCTTAATTTGACGGCTGCCGACGTGGTCATCCACTACGACCCGTGGTGGAACGTGGCGGCGCAGGACCAAGCGACCGACCGTGCCCACCGTATTGGCCAGCAGCACACCGTGACCGTGTACAAACTCATCGCCAAGGACACGATCGAGGAACGCATTATGCAGATGCAGGAGTCCAAGCGCGATCTGGTCAACAGTGTGCTCGGCGGCGACGGCATCTCATCGGCACTGTTTACGCGCGAGGATGTTCTGGCACTGCTCGGTGGCGACGGTCGCTAGCTGCGCGCGGGATGGGGCTGCCGAGTCGGACCAGGTCACCGGTTCGTCCTGGCCCGACCGCTTGCCTCACCCGTTATGTGTTCATTTGCAATGCCATGGATGGCTCGGCGCTCTTTGGGCATAAGAAGCATCAGGAATATTGGCACATCAGCAAAGGAGAACATCATGGCGAAATTCTTTAAGGACTCCGACGGCAAGCTCGTTGCCGCCCTTGGCGACGGCGTTGCAACTCCTGCCGGCTGCACGGAGCTGACGGCAAACACCGAGGATGCGGCGCACGAGAAGCATGTGCCTGTTGTCGAGATCGAGCGCGACGGCCACGTCATTCGCGCACGTGTGGGCTCGACGGAGCACCCCATGCTGCCTGAGCACTACATCGAGTGGATCGCGCTTGAGGCCGAGGGCCGCCTGGAGGTCCATTACCTTGAGCCCGGCATGAAGCCCACGACGTTTTTCGCTGGCGGCTCCAAGACCGGTACCGTCTATGCCTACTGCAACCTGCATGGGCTGTGGTCCGCGACGTTCTAGGAGCGCGCCCCCGCTCGGGGTATCATAGCTAGCATATGCACATGCGAGCGCCGGCTGCATTATGCGGCCGGCGCTTTTACTACGGCAACGACGATTTACGACGGAAAGGCTGGGCCATGAAGCTCGCACTTGCACAGATCGATATGCGCCTGGGTGATATTGAGGGCATTTGCGGCCGCATCGAGGACCAGGCTCGCCTGGCTCATGAGCGCGGCGCGCGCGTGCTGTGCGTTCCGGCCCCGCTCTTTATGGGCGCCATGCCGGGCAGCCTGGTGGGCGCTGCCGATTTTGAGCACGATATGCTGACGGGCCTGACGGGCGTTGCCGAGCGCATCCAAGAGCTCGATATGATCTGCATCGTGCCCTCTGCGGTTTCGTTTGAGGGCCAGCCCCTGCTTGACTACATGATGCTCAAAGACGGTCGCGTGGTGCCCGCGCGCGCAAGTATTGCCCTGCAGCGTGGCGAGAACAACGACGCGCGTTGGGCGCCTCCGGTGTTTGACGTGGACGGCGTGCGCATCGCCGTGATCTTCGACTTGGACCGCGAGCTCGAGATGCTGCCGACCGGCGTCGACCTCATCGCCTATTTTCAGTTCAACGCGTTTGATATGACCGACCGCGAGACCGCTGCAATTGCCGCCGTTCGCAGCGGTGCCTACCGCAAGATCGCCTCCAAGCGCAGCGTGTGGTTTGCCTGCATGGCTCCGGTCGGTGCCTATGACGAGTCGGTGTATACCGGCGGGTCGTTTGTGCTCGATGATTGCGGGCGCGTGGTGGCCCAAGCGCCGTGTTTTGAAGAGAGCCTGCTGGTTCAGGAGATTCAGCGCGGCGTAATGCTCGACGCTTTGGAGGACCACGAGCTGCCCGAGTTTCGCTCCGAGGAATGGCTGTGGCAGGCGTTGGTGCTCGCCGTGCGCGACAACGCCCGAGCACACGGTGCGTCGCGTGCTGTGGTGGCACTCGAGGGTGACTTGCCGTCGTCCCTGCTAGCGGCGCTGGCCGTCGACGCTCTGGGCCCGCGCAATGTGATTGGCCTGGTGCTGGGGCGCAACCGTATCTTTACGCCGGCTCAGGAAGAGGCCGAGGCTGCCCGCTGTGCCGCCGTCCGCGCCATCGCCGAGCGTTTGCACATTCGCACCGTCGAGCGCGATGCACCGGATGCGGCGCGTGTGCTCGATCGCGACGTGTCGGCGGGTGATGCCGAGCGTCTGCGCTCGCGCACGCTGGGCCTCATGCTGGAGGACACGGCGCTCGAGCTGGGTGCGATGGCGCTGAGCCCGCTGTCCAAAACCGAGTACGCGCTGGCGGCGCCGGCGCTTTGCGGCGGCTACCAGGGCGATTACGCGCCCTTTGGCGATGTGTACCTGTCGACGCTTGAGTTTGTGGCACGTGTGCGCAACCGCACGTCTGCCGTGGTGCCCCAAGAGCTCGTGACGCTCAACGCGGTGGAAGATTGTATGGAGCGAGTGCTGGCGCAGGCGCTCTCAACGCTCGACGGTCCGGTCGATATGCTCGACCGCGCGGCGCAGCTGCTCGGCGGGCTTGAGCCGGGTGAGGTCGATGGGGCGCTCGAGGCGCACGTGGACCGCAATCGATCTTTCGACGACATCCCGATGGCCGCTGGCAAGCCTGAGGCCTGCTCGCTGCTGCTGATGCTCGTTCGACAGGGTGAAGCTGCCCGCCGCATGTTGCCGATGGCGCCGATCGTCTCGGCCCGTTCGTTTGCCGAGCGTGCCTGGCCGTACATGCTCGCGTGGTCCGACCTGGGGCTTAACGGCAAGGAGCGTATGACGGTCGATTCGCTGGCGCGCGCCGAGGTGCGCCGTTTTGCTGACGAGGATACGAGCGAGCGCGTGCGAAACGAGATGATGGGCGTGCTGGGCGAGCTTCTGGGTATTTCGCCCGAGCAGATGGAGGAGCTGCGCTCTGAGGACGGTCAGCGTCGTTTGCACGAGGGAATGAAAAAGTTCGAGGGCGAGGTTCAGGACGCCATCGATAAGATGATGGGCGGTCAGGGCGGCTCGCAAGGTAGTCCCCAGGGTGGCCCGATGCCGCATCCGCCGGTTGATCCCCGACAGTTCCCATTCTTCTCGCAAAACTAAACTGGGGATGGGATTCGCTCCCAGCCCCGATACTTCAACTAAGCATCTTGGCCCCATTGTGTTATTCTAGAACAGACGTTCGTGAATGATGCGCGGGGCCTTGTCTTGCGTTGTGCTTGTGGCGAGGGGAGGTTGGCTTGGTTATCTTGGGCATTGACCCCGGTTTGGCCCATACGGGTTGGGGGATTATCGAGGAGCGGCGTGGCGAGGTTCGCTGCCGTGCCTATGGCTGCATCGAGACCAGTGCAGGAAGTCCGCTCGCGGTGCGCCTGTCGCATATCGCCCGCGACCTCAAGGGCGTTGTCGAACGTTATCGTCCCGATACTGCTGCTATCGAGAGCATTTACTTTGGCGCCAACGTTCGTTCGGCCATACCCACGGCGCATGCCCGCGGCGCTGCGCTTGTAGCGCTTTCGGAATGCGCACTCGAGATTGGCGAGTACACGCCCATGCAGATCAAACAGGCTGTTGTGGGCACCGGCGCCGCGGACAAACGGCAGGTCGCCTACATGGTGCGCACGCTCACGCAGCTCGACCACGACCCGCATCCCGACCATGCCGCCGATGCCCTGGCCTGCGCCATCTGCCACGTAAACCTCAGCCGCACCCGCGCCCTCACCGGTGGCGAGTTCTATCAACAGAGAGGAACCGGATACTGATGATTTCCCAGCTCCATGGAACGCTTGTCGAGGCCACGATGAGCTCTGCTGTCGTCGATGTGTCGGGCGTTGGCTTTGAGCTCGGCATCTCGGGCAGCACTGCGGCCACGTTGCCGACGCCCGGCGGCGAGGTCCGCCTCTACACGCGTATGCAGGTGCGCGAGGACGCCATGACACTTTTCGGTTTTTCCTCCAAGGATGAGCGCACGATGTTCGATCGGCTCGTGTCCGTCTCGGGCGTTGGCCCGCGCTTGGCGCTCGCCGTGCTTTCCACCTATACCGTGGGGCAGCTGTATTCGCTGGTGATGGCCGAGGACGACAAGGGCATGGCCAAGGTGCCCGGTGTGGGCAAAAAGACAGCTCAGCGTCTGATCCTGGAGCTCAAGAGCGCCTTTGCCAAGGACAAGGGCTTTGTGCCGGTCGACGTGATTCCCGGCCAGGTAGCGATGCCGGTTCCCGCCGCCGCTCCCTCGGCCATCGACGATGCCCGCGCGGCACTCCTTTCCATGGGCTTTAGCCCGCAGGAGACCGACGTTGCCCTGAGCGGGTATGATGGGCAGGATATGCGTGTCGAGGATCTGCTCGGCGCGGCGCTTAAGCGACTCGGAATGGATGCGTGATGTGGGAAGCCGATGACTCTCAGGACCTGTGGGCGACGCCCGGCAACTCGCCGGCGGCATCCATGGCGCACGGCGAGCGCATGGTGGGCTCGGAGCTAACGCCCGAAGACCTCGATGTCGACCGCACTTTGCGCCCCCAGCGCCTGGACGATTACTGTGGCCAGGAGCACATCAAGCAGAGCCTGCGCGTGCTGATCGAAGCGGCGCAGAGCCGTGGCGAGACGCTCGACCACGTGATTTTTTCGGGCCCTCCGGGTCTGGGCAAGACCACGCTGGCAACCGTTATCGCCAACGAGCTGGGCGCTCAGATCAAGACCACGAGTGGCCCTGCCATCGCGCGTACGGGCGACCTGGCGGCCATCCTTACTAACTTGCAGCCAGGTGAGGTGCTGTTTATCGACGAGATCCACCGCCTCAACCGTTCGGTCGAGGAGGTCCTGTATCCCGCTATGGAGGACTTTGCGCTCGATATCGTGATTGGCAAGGGTCCGGCGGCTCGTTCGATTCGCTTGGATATCCCCAAGTTTACGCTGGTGGCGGCGACGACCCGCTCGGGCATGTTGACCGGCCCGCTGCGCGACCGCTTTGGCATTTCATATCGCCTGGATTACTACACGGTCGAGGAGCTCGCGCAGATTGTGACGCGCTCGGCGACCATTCTGGGCGTGACGATCGACCATCCCAGTGCACTCGAGATCGGCTCGCGTTCGCGCGGCACGCCACGTCTTGCCAACCGCCTGCTCAAGCGCGTGCGCGATTACGCACAGGTGCGCGGCAACGGCCCCATCGAGCTCGATATTTGCCGCCAGGCGCTCGAGTTCTTCGAGATCGACGAGCTCGGGCTGGACTGGATGGATATTCGCATTTTGGAGACGCTCGCTAAGACGTTCTCCGGTCGTGCCGTGGGACTTACGACCCTTGCCAGCGCGGTGGGCGAGGACCCGGGCACGCTCGAGGATGTCTATGAGCCCTACCTGTTGCAGTGCGGGTTGATGATTCGCACGCCCCAGGGCCGTCAGGCAACCCTTCGCACCTTTGAGCACCTGGGGATTGAACCTACCGTTTAGGGCGCTTTGTTTTGGCGAGCTGTTGGGCTATCGCTGGGCATCGGGTAAACATATCGCCGTTCATCGGTTGCGGGTGTTTTACTATTGCGCGCCCGTGCTATGCTGAATTGGTCTTTTTCTCATTCGGTAACGAAAGGACCGCCCATGCCTACTGACATCGAAATCGCACGTTCTGTCACGCCGCTGCCTATTACCGAGGTGGCCAAGAACGCCGGCGTCGACGTTAAGCACCTTATTCCGTACGGCTTCGACAAGGCTAAGGTCGACTATTCACTGCTCAACGAGCCGACTGATCACCAGGCCAAGCTCGTTCTCGTGACCGCTATCAACCCAACGCCTGCGGGCGAGGGCAAGACCACCACGACCATCGGTCTGGCCGATGGCCTGCGTCGTCGCGGCGTCAAGAGTGCCGTGGCCCTGCGCGAGCCTTCGCTCGGCCCCGTCTTTGGCGTTAAGGGCGGTGCTGCCGGCGGCGGCTGGGCTCAGGTCATCCCCATGGAGGATATCAACCTGCACTTTACCGGCGACTTCCACGCTATCGGTGCCGCCAATAACCTGCTGGCCGCCATGCTCGACAACCATATTCAGCAGGGCAACCAGCTCGGTATTGACGTTAAGCGCATCACTTGGAAGCGCGTCGTCGATATGAACGACCGTCAGCTGCGCCACGTCATCGACGGCATTGGCGGTAAGGCTCAGGGCGTGCCGCGCGAGGACGGCTTCGATATCACCGTCGCCTCCGAGGTCATGGCAATCCTGTGCCTGTCTACGAGCATCAGCGACCTCAAGGAACGCTTGGGTGAGATCGTCGTCGGCTACAGCTTTGCCGGCGAGCCCGTCCGTGCCCGCGACCTTAAGGCCCAGGGTGCCATGGCCGCGTTGCTTAAGGACGCGCTCAAGCCCAACCTGGTGCAAACGCTCGAGGGCACGCCCGCGTTTGTCCACGGCGGTCCCTTCGCCAACATTGCCCACGGCTGCAACTCTATCATGGCCACGCGTATGGCGATGCGCTTTGGCGATGTTGCCATTACCGAGGCCGGCTTTGGTGCCGATCTGGGTGCCGAGAAGTTCCTCGACATTAAGTGCCGCATGACGGGCGTTCGCCCCAGCGCCGTCGTGGTCGTCGCGACCGCTCGTGCGCTGAAGTACAACGGTGGCGTCGCCAAGGCCGACCTCAACGAGGAGAACCTCGAGGCACTCAAGGCTGGCATGCCCAACCTGCTGCGTCACGTCGACAACATCCAGAACGTTTATGGTTTGCCCTGCGTGGTCGCCATCAACCGTTTCCCGACGGACACCGAGGCCGAGCTTGCGCTCATCGAGTCCGAGTGCCAGAAGCTCGGCGTTAACGTTAAGCTTTCCGAGGTCTGGGCCAAGGGCGGCGAGGGCGCACTCGAGCTTGCCGATGAGGTCATGCGTCTGATTGAGCAGCCGAGCGAGCTCAAGTTTGCCTATGAGGACGGCGTCGATGTGGCCGACGCCCTCGAGGCTGTTGCCACCAAGGTTTACCGCGCCGACGGCGTTGACTTTACGCCGGCCGCCAAGCGTCAGCTTGCCGAGCTGCGCGAGAACGGCTTTGGCAACCTGCCGGTATGCGTGGCCAAGACGCAGTACAGCTTTAGCGACAACGCCAAGGCCCTGGGCGCTCCCGAGAACTTCCGCATCACGGTGCGCGAGCTCAAGGTTTCCGCCGGCGCCCACTTTGTGGTCGCGCTGACCGGCAGTGTTCTGACCATGCCGGGCCTGCCCAAGGTCCCCGCGGCCGAGAATATCGACGTCGACAACGACGGCAACATCACCGGCCTGTTCTAAGCCCGCTGCTCATAGCCGCTTGCCCGCCCCGCCGTGCCCACAAGGCCCGGCGGGGCTTTTTGATCCTTAGGACCGCGCATGTCTTGTAGATACCGACGGACTCTGCCCATCATAGGCTTTTGCGCGGGTAGAATGCATGGATAACTTGAGGCTCACGCGCGACGGAAAGGAATCGTTGCATGGATCAGGACAAGACAACCGTGATGGGCGGCTACGGTTCCGCGCAGGCTGGCGATAGCGCCGATGCGACCCGCGTTGTTCCCAACCCCGGTTATACCGACCCCGCCGCGACGCAGCCTTCGGCCGAGCCCACCCGGGTTATGGGCTATGGCGACACGGCGCAGGATTCTTACGCTGCATCTTCGCAAGGCCCCTATGGCAACGCAGCTCCGGACTCGTTTGATTACGTGCCGCAGAATTCTTATGCCGCCTCGACGCCGAATCCCTATGATGACCTGCCGCAGAATCCCATTCCGCAGCCTCAGCAGACGACGTATATGCCTCGCACGGCGCAGCCTCGCTACGAGTCGCGCGAGCCGTATCGCGAGTACCCCAAGTCGATTCCGCAATATGGCGAGGACGAGGAGAAGAAGCCGTCGCGTTCGTCGAGCGTGATCAAGAAGATCCTCATCGTGCTGGCGATCTTCTTTGCGCTGTCGGTTGTGTTTGCCATCGTGTCGGGCATGCTCAACAAGCGAGGGAGTTCAACGGCCGATACC
>RQBM01000056.1:0-3346 GCA_008668795.1 Collinsella aerofaciens
CAGCTTGGTGCCGACGCCGTCGGTGCCGGAAATCAGCACCGGCTCCTTGTAACCGAGGGAAGCGAGATCGAACAATCCGCCGAAGCCGCCGATGCCGCCGACCACGCCCGGACGGTTGGTGCGCGCCACGTGGGACTTGATGCGCTTGACGACTTCGTAACCGGCCTCAACGCTTACGCCGGCTTCCTCATATGCTTTTGGCATATCTAACCTTTCTCGGGTCTCAGTGTTCTTCTTGGGATGAAGTGGTTGTGTATTCGTTGCCCTCGTACTTGCTCTTGTACAAAGCGAATTCAGGCAGACGGACACGATCCTCGGGGGTGAGCGACTTCAGGAAGTCGGCTTCGTAATCGTCCAACGCGGTCGGGTAATCGCCATTGAAGTAGGCCACGCACAGGCCGCCATACGGTGCGTCCGCACCCAGACCGATGGATTCGACCAAACCGTCGAGGGAAAGGAACGCCAGGGAATCGGCGCCGATGTATTCGCGGATCTCCTCAACGGACTTCTTCGCGGCGATGAGCTCTTTGGTGGTGGAGATATCGATGCCGTAGAAGCACGGGTATTTCAGCGGTGGCGAGCTGATACGCATATGCACTTCGGCCGCGCCGGCCTCCTTGAGCAGCTGCACGATTCGCTTGGACGTGGTGCCACGCACGATGGAATCGTCGATGACGATCACACGCTTGCCCTTGACCACGCCACGAACGGCGGACAGCTTCATGCGCACGCCCTGCTCGCGCAGTTCCTGCGTCGGCTGGATGAAGGTTCGCGCCACATACTGGTTCTTGATCAGACCCATTTCGTTGGGCAGGCCGGCCTCTTCCGCATAGCCGGAGGCTGCGGACAATGAGGAATTCGGCACGCCGACCACCATATCGGCGTCGACCGGCGATTCCTGCGCCAGACGTGCGCCCATACGCTTGCGGGCGGAATGCACGTTCACGCCGTAGATATCGGAATCCGGACGTGCGAAGTAGATGAATTCCATCGAGCAGATGGCCAGCTGCGTCTGATTCGTGTACTGCACGATCTTGTAGCCGTGGTCGTCCACCACCACGATCTCACCCGGACGGATGTTACGTACCAATTCAGCGCCGACGACGTCGAGCGCGCAGGTTTCGGAAGCGAGCACATACGCGCCGTTCTTCATCTTGCCAAGGGAGAGCGGACGGAAACCGTTCGGATCGAGTGCGCCGATCATGGCGTTCTCGGTCATAATCAGATAGGCGAAACCGCCATGCACGATGTTCAGCGCTTCCTTGAGCTTGTCCATAAACGTGCGTTGCGTGGAGCGGCGGATGAGGTGCATCAGCACTTCGGTGTCGGAATTGGAATGGAAGATCGCGCCTTCGTCTTCCAGCTTGCGGCGCAGGGACAGGCAATTCGTGAGATTGCCGTTATGACACAGCGCCATATCGCCGTCATGGAAACGGAAGATGAACGGCTGGATGTTGTCGGTGCCGCCGGAGCCGGCAGTGGCATAGCGCACATGGCCGATCGCCCTGTCGCCTTTGAGCCGTTTGATTTTACGCTCGTCGCTGAATACCTGGGTCAGCAGACCCGTTCCGCGATGACCGATGAGATGACCGTTATCGTTGGAGACAATGCCGGCACCCTCCTGACCACGATGCTGCAGCGCGTGCAGACCGAAGTAAGTGAGTCGGGCGGCGTCCGAGTGGCCCCAAACGCCGAAAATACCGCATTCCTCGTGGATGTCTTCGAGTTCAGCTGACAAGCCAAAGCTCCTTCCAAAACCATGGAGACAAGGGGTTCGCTACCGTTCAACAGTATCAACGGGCGGCTACAAGAGTCGGGTTTTGTCCAGTTCTCAGACGGTATATGGAACCGGACATGCAATCGAACAGCCGTTCGAAAAAGCTGTTATGATGGAAGACGTTGAAAACGCGAATCACGGTCGTCGGGGTGCGGGAAGTCCCCCGTATGAGCCATTGCATGGAAGGAGCATCATGGCCGGACGGATATACGTGGCAATCGACCTCAAATCCTTCTATGCGTCCTCGGAATGCGTGGAACATGGATTCCCTCCGCTATCCACACACTTGGTGGTGGCGGACCAGGAGAGGACCGACAAAACCATCTGCCTTGCGATCTCGCCGTCGTTGAAGGCATACGGTCTGCCCGGACGCGCCCGCCTATTCGAAGTCAAAGCGAAACTGAAGGAAATCAACGCGGTCCGTCGCGCCGCGGCTCCAGGCGGTGTGCTGACGGGGAAATCGTATGATGCGAAGGCGCTCGCGGCCAATCCGAATCTGGCTGCTGACGTGTTCATCGCCAAACCGCGCATGTCTCATTACTTGGCGATGAGTGCGAAAATCTACGGTATTTATCTGAAATACGTTTCGGCTGAGGATATCCACGTCTATTCGGTGGACGAGGTGTTCATGGACGTCACCGGCTATCTGCGCGCCTATGGAAAAGGGGTGGAGGAGATGACCCGTGACATCATCCGCGATATCCACACCCAGACCGGCATCACCGCCACCGCGGGCATCGGCACGAACATGTATCTGGCCAAAGTGGCTATGGATATCGTGGCCAAACACATCCAGGCGGGGGAGGACGGCATTCGCATCGCCCGGCTTGACGAGATGTCGTACCGGAGATTGTTGTGGAATCACCGGCCGCTTACCGATTTCTGGCGTGTGGGGCGTGGGTATGCAAGGAAGCTCGAAGCGCACGGACTGGCGACCATGGGGGATATCGCTCGCTGTTCCATTGGCCGTGCCGACGAATACTACAACGAAGATCTACTGTACAAGATGTTCGGTGTGAACGCCGAACTGCTCATCGACCATGCGTGGGGTTGGGAACCGTGCACCATCGCGGACATCAAAGCGTACAAGCCGGCGGGGCACAGCTTGAGTTCCGGACAAGTGCTGACGGGACCGGTGGGTTTTGATGCCGCCCGGCTTATCGTGCGTGAAATGGCGGATACGCTGTCTCTGGATTTGGTGGCGAAGGGCGTGAAAGCCGGCAGAGTGGGATTGATGGTCGGCTACGCCACGGCAAGCCTCGATCCGAAACGGCTTGGCAAGGACGGTTCCGCTGATTTGAAGGCGATTGCCGAACATGCCGCGGCAACATACGACGGCCCTGTTTCGATCGACAGGTATGGCCGCCGCGCACCCAAGCCGGCCACCGGGTCGATCGCATTGCCGGAGCCGACGTCGGCTACGTCGCGTATTTGCGACGCGGTCGATGAGCTTTTCCTTTCGATTGTCGACAGGCGTTTGCTGGTCCGTCGGGTGAATGTGGTCGCCGCCGATGTGCTGACCGACGAGCAACTTGAGGAACGGCGGCAGGCGGCCGCGTCCGAATATAC
>RQBM01000106.1:0-3906 GCA_008668795.1 Collinsella aerofaciens
GCCATATACGCGCTGGAAAAACTTGGGGAACGTCACGCCCAAGGCGCCAAAGACAAAGGTGATGGCGGCCGTGGCGATAAAGGCAGTGTTGATGGTGGGCAGGTCGTAGTTGGCAAGGCCAAACGACGCGGTCAGGCCAAAGGTACTCGCAAAGATTACGTAGCCCACAAGGGACAGGCCCACGGACTGTTTGCTGGCAGCAGCCGACATCATAACCATGCCGACGATGGTCAAAATAAACGAGCCAAAGACCAGCGGCAAGGCGGCGCCGCTCATCATCATGCGCGCAAACGACATGGTGCTCGTAAAGTAGGCGCCGGCGCCCATGGCGCAAAAGCCCAAGAAGATCAGGGCAGACATGGTGAGATTGTACGCGCGCGGCGACATCTCCTTGGCGCGGCTTGCGCCGCTCTCGACGGGGCCGTTCTGATAGCCCTGGATATCGTTCATAGGTTCGTCCTTTCAAAAAGCGCCACAAATAACGGCGCAGTAGCTGACAAGATTCCTGTCATTGTACCCGAACGCCGTGCGTCCTTACCTACGGCGCTCGCCCTCAAGCGTACGGTCGAATGCCCACACCCACCAACGCATCAGGTGGGCCTGCGAGCCATCTGGTCGTTCGCGCGTCTGGTCCTCCAGATACAACTCGGTCGCGTGCCCGCCAAAACGCACCTTATAGGTTGCCGTACGGATGCCGTGAACCGTCAGGCCAAACCCAGCGGTCGAGACAATCTCGTCAATCGTAAAGCAACGACCGTCGACCCAGCAGACGGTGACCGGCACGACCTGTCCGCCCGCGAGGATGCGAGCCACGACGTCCACATACTGCTTGTGCACGCGCCGAGTTTTGCCATCTGTCTGTCGATATTCCATGTCTCCTATTATCGAACGCATGTTTGCATGTTGTAAAGCGAACAGACTGTGGTTTTGGAGTGTCGGAGCGAACGCGCGTGTCCGCATGGCGTGATAGCAAAAAGAACACCCACGGTCAACAGGGCTAATATTCAATTTTAGTGCCAAAAAATTACTTCTCCCATCAGAACTCGGCAAAGAAACCCGTAGGAGGTGATACGATTTATCATGTTTTTGTAACGTGTCTGCAAACTTCGAGAAAGCCCATATATGGACGTAACGTTCTCAACCTTCCTCGGCCAAATTGTGTCGAACCCAGTCCTTGCCGTCACCGTGATCCTCGCGTTGGGCGCCATCTTCGTCAATGGATGGACCGACGCGCCCAACGCCATCGCGACCTGCGTCACTACGCGTTGCATGCCCGCCCGCGCCGCCATTCTCATGAGCGCCGCATTCAACTTCCTCGGCGTGCTCATCATGACGCACTTTAATGCGAGCGTCGCCAACACCATCTCACATATCGTCGATTTTGGCGGAAACAGCACCATGGCGCTCGCCTGCCTGTGCGCGGCGTTGTTCTCCATCGTCGTCTACGGCGCCACAGCGTCGCGTTTTGGCATCCCCACCTCGCAAAGCCACAGCCTTATCGCCGGCCTGACCGGTGCCGCTATCGCCCTCGGCGGCGCGAGCAGCGTCAACGTCCACGAGTGGATGAAGGTCATCTACGGCCTGGCGCTCTCCATCGGCCTGGGCTTTGTCATGGGCTGGGTCCTGTGCAAACTCGTCTCGATTCTTTTCGTCGCCGCCAACAGGCGACGTGCCAATGTCTTCTTTAAATACGCTCAGATCGCGAGCGCTGCGGCCATGAGCTTTATGCACGGCGCGCAGGATGGACAGAAGTTCATCGGCGTGCTCTTTTTAGGCGTGGCCTTCGCAAACGGCCAGACCAGCGTCGGCGATGCCGGCATCCCCATCTGGATTATGCTGCTGTGCTCGGCCACCATGGGTATCGGCACCAGCGTGGGCGGTGAGCGCATCATCAAGTCCGTCGGCCAGAGCATGGTTAAGCTCGAGAAGTATCAGGGCTTCTCCGCCGACCTCGCGGGCGCCGCGAACCTGCTGCTTGCCACCCTTACCGGCATCCCCGTGTCCTCCACACACATCAAGACCTGCGCCATCATGGGCGTCGGTGCCGTCAAGCGCCTCTCGGCCATCAACTTCGGCGTCGTCAAGGACATGATGTTCACCTGGTTCTTCACCTTCCCCGCCTGCGGACTCATCAGCTTTGTCATGGCCAAGCTGTTCATGATGTTCCTCTAGTCAAACCGAACGTCCATCTGGACCGCAACACTTCGCCCACCCGTCTTCGCCTCGAAAGGACCCACCCATGGCAAAGAAACCCGATTCGTTCTACTTTGACAACTACGTCGCCTGCGCCGACCTTGCTGTCCAGGCCGCAGAGTTGCTCATCAAGATTTTTGAGAACTTTGATCCCGCGCAGATCCACGACATGCTCGAGGAGATGCATGCGATTGAGCATGCGGCAGACAAGAAGCACCACGAGCTCGAAGACGCCCTGCTCACCGCCTTTATCACCCCGCTCGAGCGCGAGGATCTGGATCTGATGAGCTGCGCGCTCGACACCGTGCTCGACCGTATTGAGGGCGTCGTGCAGCGCGTCTACTTCACCAACATTCAGAGCATCCATCCCGACGCCATCGTCATCGCCCACAAGGTGACTGACGCCTGCCGCGCCATGAAAGACCTGATGGTCGAGCTTCCCAACTACCGCAAGTCCAAAACGCTGCGCGAGCTGGTCATCCAGATCAACACCATCGAGTCCGAGGCCGACGAGCTCTACATCAACGCCATGCGCAACCTGCACGTTAACGGCAAGGATCCGCTCGAGGTCATCGCTTGGCGTGACGTCTACGCCTTCCTGGAGTACTGCGCCGACTGCTGCGAGAATGTGGCCGATGTTGTGGATTCGATTGTCATGAAGAACAGTTAATTGGGGGTACGTGTCCCGGCGGCGAAGGGCCGGCCACGGTTTGCTTTCTCACTCCGGCTGCTTTGCAGAGTCGTTCGAAAGCAAACCGTGGCCGGCCCTTCGCCTTACGTACCACCATTGGGAACTTTGGCTGATACTTTGAAAGCAATGAGGCTTTTGTTGACAGGGCCTTTGAGCCCGATTGGGAACTTTGGGACCGCCTTAAACGTTTGGCTGGATCGGGCTTTGGGTACCCTTTGTTTTGCTTTGGGTTGATACACTGAATTTGGAGGGCTTGGTTGTGAGTTATTTGGATCTGGCTCGGGGTCGGTATTCTTGTCGTGAGTTTGAAGATCGGGCTGTGGAGCAGGCTGTGGTGGATGCCATTGTTGAGGCTGGGCGCATTGCTCCTTCTGCTTGTAATAATCATCCAACCCGTGTGATGGTGTTGGATACGCCTGAGCTTCTGGAGAAGGCTGCTGCTTGTCAGCCTCGGTTTGCTCGTGATGGATCTATCTTTGGCGCTCCGCTCATCTTCCTTATTTGTAGCGTTACCGAAGACGCTTGGGTGCGCCCGTATGACCAGATGAATTCCAGTGAAATCGATACGTCCATAGTGTGCGATCAGATGATGATGGAGGCCACCGAGCAGGGCCTGGGAACGTGCTGGGTATGCCATTTTAAGCCCGAGGTGGCACAGGAGCAGTTCAACCTGCCCGAGGGCGTCTATCCCTATCACATGCTCGTCTGCGGATATCCTGCCGACCACATCGCCGACCCCGAGCATCGCGAGGCCCGTACCATTCCCCTCTCCGACTTCCTCCTCAAGTAGATTTTGGGACATGCCCTAAAACCTATCCTTGACCGCTCACCGGTTCGCCGAGTTCTGCGCCACTATGTGCAGGGCTCGGTTTTTTATGTTGCGGCTTATAGGACAAAATGTGTGTCCCGATAGAACATCCGTTTCTATCCATTAATCAAGCCAGAACGGGTACGGGTCCCTGTGGTGGAGGTCCTCCCACACGGCCCTGTCGCCCCACTCCGGCCCTCCGTCCTCGCGCGAC
>RQBM01000028.1:0-6105 GCA_008668795.1 Collinsella aerofaciens
AAAGCTCGCACCCTCAGATTCACCTTGATGTGTGGCATCAGCCAACGGCTACATGCTTTGAATCACTTGTGCTGGGCATTTCGGATGCGGCCATCTCATTTGAGGAACCAAGGAACAGTGTCCTTTCTTCGAAATACTTGGGTGAAAAGGAGCTCAAGGTTCTTTCGTGCCCAGCGGGTCATCAATCTGTGGGCGCTATGACCGTTCGTGAGTTACTGGGCGGCAGGTTAGCTGTTCCCATTAATTTGTCGCCCTGTCTCAATGCAATCAATCAATGCCCCGAAGCTCAGCTGGTTAATTTCCGCTTCCGCGACGTCGAATACGGAAACAGAGCGCAGGCTGAGTTTCTTCAAGCCGGGGGATTGATATTGGGTTTTTCTGGCTCTTCTCTCGCATCAGATGGATCGGAAGTGAGCGAGTGCTCCATTGAAGCCTCGCATGACGTAGCCTTGCCCAGCTACTTCTGCTATCGGCAAAACTCCTGGACCGATCGACACCAGACGGTTTTTCTGCACCTATTGCGTCATCTTGCTTCGTGAGATTAATTGGCTTCGAGGCATCAAGTGATTATTGACGCCTTGTAACACATAGCTGACAGCTTTGCCCTCATGCTTTTCCAAGATTCTGATTTAGATTGCTGGCTCTTGGAGGGCGGAGCATGAAAAACCGTACGGTTTTGCTTTATATGACGTTCGTTTTTCTGTCGAACTTCAGCACCATTTTGTATTTTCTGACGGTTTACCTTGAATTCGTCGGATTCTCGATGGTAGCGATTTCTAGCATGATGATTGCATACCAAGTGAGTAAGTTCATTCTTGAGGTTCCTACTGGTTATATTGCTGACAGGTTTGGACGAAAGACAAGCGGTCTCGTTGGCGTCGTGGGAATGCTTGGATACTACGCCGCCCTACTTTTCACCCGTTCTCCTTTGCTTTTAATCGGCGCGTTTGCTCTCAAAGGATTTGCAGTTGCATGTGTGAGCGGATCCATAGAAGCGATCTACATTGACAGCGTCTCTCAGGACCAGCTCGTAAGACTTAATGTCGTTGAGCGATTTGTTTTCTATGCCTCTTATGCCATCTCCGCTTGCGTGGGCGGTTTCATTTCGTCTGTCGGTGCATATCTCATTGGTCTTTCGGCAGATATCATCGCAATGGTGTTGACGTTGGTTGTCGTTGTCTGCATTCCTGAGATGCGAAGAGGGGACACTGCAGCGACACCTAAGCGTGGAATTAGCCCGAAGATGATCGGTGCCGCTATTGCGCGTAACGGCATTCTTCGTTCAGCGTTCATCATGGACTGCTCTCAGGCATTTGCTTTTGTCGCCCTGGAAGACTTTTTCTCACTGTTGCTTGCGGGTCGCGGAATGAATGCCGTCGCTTCGGGTGTGATCATTGCGGTCCAGCTCCTTGCCTCGGCCTCCATGGGGCTTATTGTGCCCAGTGTGATTGCTCATGTCGACAAGGGCCGTTTTGCGCGTATTTGCGGCATCGTGCGCCTTTCCCTGACTGCTCTGTTTTTGATTCCCTTTACTCCGGTCTATTTGCTGCCCGTGTTCTATGTACTGCAGACGGTCGCTTACTCGTTATTTGCGCCAATTAAATACTCAATTTTTCAAAATGCTGTCGATTCTTCGATGCGCTGTTCACTAATTTCGGTCCAAAGCCAGATGGTGGCGGTGGGCGCTATCCTTTTCTATCTGTTCAATGCTGCGTTGAGCAGCATCGCGGGCATTCGAGTCATATTGCTTGTAGCGCTCGGGATATCTTCTTTGGTGTATATCCCCGCGCTCTTTCGTCTTACAAGTCAAAGGCCATGAGTATTTGGGCACCGATAACTTATATATCAACGCAATAAACCCGAGCGCGAGGGCGTTTGGGTTTATTATTGAAGCGTATGTAACCTGGCGGCGCCACACCGCCTGTTAGTAGGGAGACACATGAACGTTCTGGTCGTCAACGCAGGATCTTCGACGCTTAAGTATCAGGTCATCGATACCAAGTCCCACAAGGTGTCCGCAAAGGGCTCCTGCGAGCGCGTCTGCTTTACCGGCGGTACCTTCACCCACGCTGCCAACGGTTCCAAGAAGGTGACCGAGAACATCGAGTTCCCCGACCACAAGGTCGCCATCGAGGTCGTCCTGAAGGACCTCGAGGCCAACGGCGTCAAGATCGAGGGCATCGGCCACCGCATCGTTCAGGGCGGTTGGTACTTTGGCGATTCCTCCCTCGTCGACGAGGACGTTCTCGCCAAGATTCGCGAGGTCGCTCCGCTCGCCCCGCTGCACAATAACCCCGAGGCCAACGTTATCGAGTACTGCCTGGAGCAGTATCCCGACCTGCCCAACGTCACGGTCTACGACACTGCTTTCCACTTCAATATGCCCGAGGTCGCCAAGACCTACGCCCTGCCCAAGGACGTCTGCGACAAGCTGCACATCCGTAAGTACGGCGCCCACGGCACCAGCTACCGCTACATCTCCAAGAAGGTTGCCGAGATGACCAACGGCGAGGCTCGCAAGGTCGTCGTGTGCCACATCGGTTCCGGTGCTTCCCTGTGCGCCATCGAGGACGGCAAGTGCATGGACACCACCATGGGCTTGACGCCGCTCGACGGTGTCATGATGGGCACCCGCTGCGGCTCCATCGACCCTGCTACCGTGTGCTACCTGCAGCGCGAAGGCGGGTTCACCTTCGACGAGGTCGACGAGATGATGAACAAGAAGTCCGGCCTTTTGGCTGTGACCGGCGGCAAGACCAACGACTGCCGCAACGTTGAGGAGCTCGCCGCTGCCGGCGACCCCGAGGCCCAGCTCGCCTTCGATATGTTCGTCTACAAGATTGCCGCCAAGGCCGCCGAGATGGCCACTTCCATGTGCGGCATGGACACCCTGGTCTTTACCGCCGGCATCGGTGAGCACGCTCCGGCTGTCCGCGCCGGCGTGGCCGACCGTCTGGCCTTCATGGGCGTCAAGATGGACCATGCCCGCAACGCCCTGCGCGGCGACGGCGCTTGGTGCCTGTCCGCCAAGGATTCCAAGGTCAAGATCTTCGTTATCCCCACGGATGAGGAGTTCATGATCGCTTCCGACGTCGAGCGCATCGTTAGCGGTAAGTAATTGATGCAAGGGGAGGGGACTGGATGGCCTTGTGCCGTTCAGCCCCCTTTTATGCTCTTTGGGCGAAGAGCTTAATAGATATTTATTGAATTCTGATAACTTCTTATTAAAGGTACGGCCGCCTTATAGGTTTGCCGACCGTACTGTAATCACGAAGGAGTCTCATGAACGTACTTGTTGTCAACGCCGGCAGCTCAAGCCTTAAATATCAGCTTCTGGATACCGATACCCGCGAGGTTTTCGCCAAGGGCAACTGCGAGCGTATCGGCTCGGACATGGGTATCTTTGGTCATTCCGAGAACGGTGGCGCCAAGCAGACCGAGGAGGTTCCCTTCCCCGATCATCGCTCTGCTATCGCTCGCGTGCTCGAGGAGCTCGAGAAGACCGACTTTACGATCGATGGCATCGGCCACCGTATCGTTCAGGGCGGCTGGCACTTCGATGATTCCGCAGTCGTTGACGACGAGGTCATGGCTAAGATCCTTGAGGTGGCCCCGCTCGCCCCACTGCACAATTACGGCGAGGCCGCGGCAATCGAATACTGCCGCGAGAAGTATCCGGAGCTGCCCAACGTGGCCGTCTTCGACACCTCGTTCCACATGACCATGCCCGAGGTTGCCTACACCTACGCGCTGCCCAAGGACGTGTGCGACAAGTATCACGTGCGCAAGTACGGCGCCCACGGCACGAGCCACCGTTACGAGTGGATGATGGCCAAGGAGATCCTGGGCACGCGCTGCCACCGTCTGCTTTCGTGCCACCTGGGCAACGGCGCCTCGCTCGCCGCTATTGAGGACGGCGTGTGCCGCGATACCACGATGGGCCTCACGCCGCTCGACGGCCTGATGATGGGCACCCGTTGCGGTTCCATCGACCCGGCCACCGTGTGCTACCTGCAGCGCGAGGGCGGCTACAGCTACCAGGAAGTCGACGACATGATGAACAAGCAGTCCGGTCTGCTTGCCATCTCGGGTATCTCCAACGACGCCCGCGACATCCGCACGCGCGCCTCCGAGGGTGACGAGCGCTGCCTGCTCGCCTTCGACATGTTCGCCTACAAGGCCATGCAGCAGGCCGGTTCCATGATTGCCTCCATGGCGGGCGTGGACACCATTACCTTTACTGCCGGCATCGGCGAGAACGACTGGTCGATCCGCAAGGCTTTCTGCGACTGCTTTGAGTGGCTGGGCGTGCGCATCGACAACAATAAGAACCGCGAGGCCGTGGGCAACGGCCCGCAGGTCATCAGCGCTGCCGGCTCCGCCGTCACGGTCATGGTCATCCCCACCGACGAGGAATACATGATCGCCCACGACGTCGAGCGTCTGACCGGTAGCAACTAGCGCATTCGTCTGCAATTGAGAGAAAGGCCTCCAGAGCAACGAGCTCCGGAGGCCTTATTTGATGGACGAGACGAGCGGGGCGGAAACTCCATCCCACAATCAGCCTCCAAACCGGGACACATTTTCCGGAAGGCCAGAAATCGGAACGCAGTCTATCTTATGGCTCCAAAGTGGTCATTACCTGCAACGCATACGCTCTCAGCAACGTCGCCCATCCATCCAAATTCTCAGCCCCAGCTCGTAGCCAAGCCGCCGTCCACCCCAGATTCCCTGAATGCCACGTGATAGTAGAAGGCCGCACAGGTTAACCCCTGAAAACATTCCGCAGACCAGAAACGCCCCCGTTCGTAGCTCCGAAGGAGCAGAACGGGGGCGTTTCATTGGTCGAGGACGTTTTCAGGGGTTAACCTGTGCGGCCTTCGGGCGAGTACGTCCGCTACTCAGCCATCTGAGCCTGGACGGCGGTGATGGCTACGACACCCACGATGTCGTCGGCAGAGCAGCCGCGCGAAAGGTCGTTGACCGGCTTGGCGATGCCCTGCAGGATGGGGCCGTAAGCGTCGGCGCCGGCGAAGCGCTGGACCAGCTTGTAGCCGATGTTGCCGGCCTCGAGATCGGGGAACACAAGCACGTTGGCCTTGCCGGCAACGGAGGAGCCGGGGGCCTTGAGCTGGGCGACGGTGGGGACGATAGCGGCATCGAGCTGCAGGTCGCCGTCGATGGCGAGCTCGGGAGCCTTCTCCTTGCAGAACTTCACAGCCTCCTGGACCTTCTTGGCGACCTCGCCACCGGCGGAGCCCATGGTGGAGTAGGAGAGCATGGCCACGTGCGGCTCAACGTTGCCCATGAAGGTGGACCAAGAGTGAGCGGAGGCGATGGCGATCTCGGAGAGCTCGTCAGAAGACGGATTAATGTTGAGGCAGCAGTCGGCGAAGATCAGCGTGCCGTCGGTACCGAACTGCGGGGTGTCGGTGCACATCACGAAGAAGGCCGAGACCAGCTTGGTGCCCGGGGCGGTCTTGAGGATCTGAAGTGCAGGGCGCAGGGTGTCGGCGGTGGAGTGGCAGGCACCGGAGACCAGGCCGTCGGCGTCGCCCATCTTGACCATCATGGTGCCAAAGTAGGTGGCGTCCATCACCTGGGCGCGAGCCTGCTCGATGGTAACGCCCTTCTTGGCGCGGAGCTCAGCAAACTTCTGCGCATACTCCTCGTGCTTCTCGGCATTGCGCGGGTCGATGACGGTAGCGCCGGGAACGTTGATCTCGTCGGGGTTGCCCAGGATGACGATCTTTGCCAGGCCCTCCTCGATGATTTTGGTGGCCGCGACGATAGTGCGCGGATCCTCGCCCTCGGGCAGGACGATCGTCTTAAGGTCGGCCTTGGCGGCAGACTTCATACGGTTTAGGAAATCGCTCATGTTACTCCTTACAAGCGTTTCGCTAAGCTCCAGGCACCCGGCTGTTCACGAATAAACCCGCTGCTAGCGGGTTTACCTTTCAATTATGTACGCCGCGGTGCTTGAGCTTTCCTTGTGTGGCAAGCTCATTATAGGACGCATTAGCGCTATAATCGTTCTGATAAATATGTCTCGAAGAATGTTCGAGAAAAGCCCAGCTAACGAGCCCGTGGCTTTTGACAAGGAGT
>RQBM01000164.1:0-5440 GCA_008668795.1 Collinsella aerofaciens
GAGCCGCAGCTTGAGGTCGTGGCCGTGTCCGACGAGGTGGGCCTGTACATCGTTAAGTCGACCGACAGCCGTCGCTTCTTTGTCTTTGGCCACCCTGAGTACGATACCGATACGCTGCGCCTGGAGTACGAGCGCGACGTGAAGCGCGGGCTCAACCCTCAGGTGCCGGCGCATTACTTCCCGGGCGACGATCCCACCGCCGAGCCGCGCAACGTCTGGCGCAGCCAGGCTCAGCTGTTCTACACCAACTGGCTCAACTACTACGTCTACCAGACCACGCCCTACGACCTAGCCCGCGCCGGCGAGGAGCACTAGGCTGTCGGGAGGTGCGCCAGCCGTTGGGCGCTGATGATGTGGGGTAGCGGCAGGTCGTGGGCGTCGGTGGGAACGTGGTCGACACGCTGCTCGTCAAAGGCGATGCCGATGATTTGGCATGCGGACGAGAGCGTGGGCAGGTAGCGGTCATAGCAGCCGCCGCCGTAGCCCAGGCGCGCGCCGGCGCGGTCGAATGCTACGAGCGGCACGACGATCATGTCGAGAGCTTCGGCAGGCACGATAGGGAAGCGGCTGCTGTCGATGTCCGTGGCCGCGAAGGCCCGCGTGGGGTGGGCGATAAACGGAGCCGCGGACGCATCGTCGGCGGCAACTGCCCGCATGCACATGCACTGGCCACAAGCTGCGGCATCAATTGCCGAGAGCATGCACGGATAAGCTACGCGCCAGCCGCGCGCAGCGGCCGCAGCGGCAAACGCGGCAGGGTCGACTTCGGAGCCCATCGCGGCATAGATGGCAACGGTGTGCGGCGCCGCGGCACCCAGGCAATCCAACAGCTCAACAAGCCGCGCACAGATAGTGGCGGACTTCGCCGCCCGCACATCCAAATCAATCGCATCGCGCCGAGCAATCACCGCCCGTCGCAACTCAGCCTTATCCATCCCAGCTCCCTCTCCCAAACCTACCAAAAAGGGACAGGTTTATTTTGGCAGGTTTTATCTGGGCAAACGTCGAAGCCGCCGCAAAGGCACCCTTTGTGGCGGCTTCGACTCGACGTTGGCTTCACAGCGCCGCAGCGATCGCTTCAGTCACAAACTTATTGAGTGACTCACCCTTCTTTGCCGCCGCTAGCGCTGCTTGCTTGTGGAGCTCAGAGCCCGTTCTTACGTTGAACGAGCCCTTAAAAGCCCGCTCGGGTTCCTTGCCCTTCTCGGCGCAAAACTCAAGGTAATCGTCGACGGCGTCGTGGAAGCATTGCTCCACTTCTTCAGCCGTGGAGCCTTCAAATACGATTGCGTCCCTAATGCCGGCGACCATACCTGTTAGCACATGCTGTTCGGCATCGAACTCGACCGGGGCGAAATAACCCTTGTATGCCAAAACGTTACTCATGACTACCTCCGACATCTTGCAGAAAGCGAACGATGTTTCGAATGGTCCCCGCTGTCAATTCGTCAGATGGATGAGGCGCGTGCATTACGAACATCCTGCCATCTGATGGCCTGTAGAAGCGAACGCGCGATCCGGATGTCTTGCCTTTGCTGTCCATTTCAAAGCCATATGAAGCCATAACTTTAAGAAAGTCAGCGAATCTATACGTTGAAGGACAGCTAAGCAGCTGGGCGATGAGTTTGTCGATCCGAGTCATCCTGCCTCACATCCCGCAACTATATTATAGTTGCAATTTAAGCCCGAAGCAATCACCCATACTATAGAACACATGTACGTATAGAACAAGTGTTCGAACCACAACTGAGGAAGGAGACAGGCACCTTTGTGGTGGTCTGTGCTGTGAAGTGGGCGTCTGCGGCGGTTTGTCTCAATCTGTAACAGTAACTCGGCAAAATTGGACCTAGATGTTACAGATTGAGACAAAGAGCTGGTGCCGTTTGGGAACGTCTCGACCTGTAACATCTGGAGCCGATATTGCCGTCTAGATGTTACAGATTGAGACAAACCGCCGCGGTGGGCTGCGCCGCCCCGCTCAAACCGCAGAAAAAAGGTAGATTTTCGGGCATGTCCCAAAAATCTACCTTTGCCGTGCGTTAGCCCATCAGGTCGACGACGTTAAAGCCGGCGTTGCTCTTGGCGATGACTTCGCGGCCGCCAAAGACGCAGGTGGGCGACTCGGCTGCGATGCGCGTCACGTCGGCGCCGAGCGAGCGGAGCTCACCGGGCGTGGCGGCGAGCATCTGGGCGCGGCGCTCCTCGCGTGCGTGCGGATCGAGCCCGGCCAGGTAGGTCGTGTTGCGGCGCTTGGTGAGCGCGTACGGCTTCACCGGCGCGTCCATGCCGCTCACGCAGCTCACGATAAAGCCCTCAAAGGCGGCCTCGTCGGGCTCAAAGCTGCCAAGCCATGCACCCGCGCGCTTCACGCGCTCAATCGAAGGATCGATCGCCGGGTCGCGGTAGGTGTAGAACGCCGTCTGGCGCTCGCCGGCTGCGCGGAATCCGCAGCCGTACGCACCGCCCTTCACGCGAATCTCGTTCCACAGGTAGTCGTAGGAGAGCGCGTTGGCAGCCACGGCCCAAGCGCCTGTCACGTCAATGCCCAGGCGACGCGGATCGCACGCACGCGCGGCAAAGCAGATGTCGCTGGGGATGACGAAAGCCTCGTGGCGGTCGCGCGGCTCCGGCACCACGAGCGTGCCGCTGGCAGCGCCGTCGCCCGCGCCAAGCCCCAGGTCGCCCGCGGCATCCCAGTACGCGTCAAAGTCCTCGTCGCTGCCGGTAAAGCTCGCCATGCAGCCATCGGCCACAAAGATGCGCTCCGCCAGCTCGGCAAGCTTGGTACGCAGCCCGTCCACGCGCTCGTCAAAGTGGTCGAGCAGATCGCGCAGGAACAGGTAGAAGTCTACGCCCGAGAGCTGCTCACGCACTACGGCCGAAGGCGAGCTGTAGCTCATCGCGCGACCGAGCGCCGTCGAGTGGCCGTTGTTGATAAAGCCCTGTTCAAGCCCAATGCGAATCTGCGTGAGCACGTCGCGCACGCGGTCGGCGTCGGCATCTGCCAAAAGCGTGCTCGACCATACCTCGCGCGGCAGACTCGCCAGCGCATCGATTTTCTCGGACAGGGCGCCGGCGCTCACCAGCAGATAGGGGCGCACGCCGTCCACGTCGGGCTGGGTCATGACTTCGGTCGTAAAGCTCAAAAAGCCGAGCTTGCCGGCGAGCAAGTTGTCGAGTTCCTCGGCCGAGTGCTCGCGCGTGGGCAGCTGCTTGAGCAGGCGGCAGAGCAGTGTCACATAGGGCAGGTCCTCAAACGCGACGCAGCTCAGGTCGAAATACTGCATGGCGTAGGCCAGACGGTTGGTGGGGATGCCGTGGCGCAGGCAGGGGATGGGTGCGGTCGTGTCCACGATCAGCGGCTGCTCGGGGTGCGCCTCGCCAATGTCGGACACGCGCAGGCGCGGCAGCGTGGCCTTGGCCTCGGGCGTGTCTTCGGCCTCCTGCGCGGCACGCAGCGCGGCCGTGCGCTCGACCACGTCGGCCAGCTCGGCATCGGTCATGGCATCGCGCTTGGCTGCTAGCTCGGCGGCCTCGGCACCCTCCGAACCCTCGGCGGCGTCCACCGGCACCAGCTCAACCAGTGCCATGTGATCGTTCTGCAGCACCAGCTCGCGCAGCAGGTCCTCAAAATAGCTGCCGTCCAGCTCGCTACGCAGCTCCTCGTACACCGGGCCGTACTTGAGCGCCAACGTCGCGGCGTCGTCATCGTAGAGCCAGGTGCTCAGCGCGTCGCACGCAATGGCCACGCCATCGGCGATACCGTAGTCGCGCTGGCGCAGATCGTATTCGTTGCTGCTGATGATGGCTTCCAGGCGCTCGCGCGGAACGCCGTGCTCGCACAGGTCGCGGCAGGCGTCCTGGAACACGCGACGCAGCTCGCGCGCCACGCCGGGCTGAGCGTTTTGCAGCATGATGAGCTCGTAGGGCTGCAGGCTCTCGGCCGCGGTGTAGCTCACCACGTTGCCGCCCAGGCCGGCGGCCAGAATGGCCTTCTTAACCGGCGCTTCGTTGGAGCCTAGTAGCGCCTCGAACAGGATATCCGCCGCGATCGTGCGCTTGCGGTCGAGCGCGCTGCCCAGCACAAGGCCCAGGCCCACCAGGGCGTTCTCGGGCGTGGTGGCCATCTCGACGCGCTTATACTCGCAGGTCACGGGCGCCTGCACGCCCAGCGGATTGGGTGCCAGCGTGGACGGGTCCTCGCCGGCGGCGACGGCAGCGTCCATGCGGCGGCTCGCGGCGCTCGGCTGCGACAGATAGCGCTCGTCCAAAAAGGCCAGCGCGCGGTCCACGTCCAGGTCGCCGTAGAGCGTGATGTAGGAGTTGGAAGGATTGTAGTGGCGCGCGTGCGTGTCCAGGAACTGCTCGTAGGTGAGCGCGGGAATCGCGCGCGGGTCGCCGCCGCTCTCGTGCGCATAGGCGGTGTCGGGATAGAGCGCGGCGTTGACGGCGTCGTCCAGCACGCTCATGGGGTCGGACAGCGCGCCCTTCATTTCGTTGAACACCACGCCGTTATAGCGCAGCGTACCCTCGCGCAGGCTCGCGGAGCTGCCGTCGCCCTCGCCCTCGGCGCTCTCCGGCAGGTCCAGCTCGTAGTGCCAGCCCTCCTGCTGAAAAATGGTGGGTTTGGTATAGATGGCCGGGTTGAACACCGCGTCCAGATACACGTCCATCAGGTTGTACAGATCCTGCTCGTTGGTGGTGGCAACGGGGTAGATGGTCTTGTCGGGGTAGGTCATGGCGTTGAGGAACGTCTGCATGGAGCTCTTGATCAGGTCGACAAATGGCTCCTTGACGGGAAACTTGGCCGATCCGCACAGCACCGAGTGCTCAAGAATATGGAACACGCCGGTGGAATCGGCCGGCGGCGTCTTAAAGCCAATGGCGAAGGCCTTGTTTTCGTCGTCGCACGCCAGGTACAGCAGGCGAGCGCCCGAGGCGGTGTGGCGCAGCACGTAAGCGTCCGAGTCGAGCTCGGGCACGGTCTCGCAGCGCTCGACGGCAAAACCGTGACAGATGGTACCGGGCACCAGCAGTGCGGCAGCAGCGGCGCGCGGGTCGGTTGAGGTGGTGGACATATGCAGTCTCCTTTGACGCCCCAGCGGGGGCGAATCGAGTCGAATCCCCGAGAGTATACCCATATGGGGCCGCGGCACTGCGGCGAACTGGAGACGATGCCGGCTGATCGTCGATCACTCGCGGTTCGCCCGCCGCACGAGCGTGGCTATCCGGACGCATGCCGCATGAGCGTGGATTTTCGGCCGAAATCGGCCGCCAAAAGCCCAAAAACCGTCCAAATATCCACGCTCGCGCGGCAAGTCCGTATCTCTCACCTCACATTCATCTCTACGACGAGGGATGAATGTGAGACAGGTAGAAGATAAAACTCAATCGGCTTATCGGAGGCATATACCGCCATCAGATTGAAGCTGTACGCGGA
>RQBM01000094.1:0-3220 GCA_008668795.1 Collinsella aerofaciens
AGGAGCTGACATGACGCAGGAAAACGTGAGCAACCAAGGTAAAGGTGCCATTTTCGATCTTGACGGCACGTTACTCGACTCCATGGGCGTGTGGGACCAGGTGGATGTCGATTTTCTAGCCAAGCGTGGATTCGAAGTGCCGGACGACTACATGCAGAAGGTCGCCGCCATGCAGTTCCGGCAGATCGCCGAATACACGATCGCACGCTTCAACCTGTCGGACACTCCCGAAGCGTTGATGGAGGAGTGGGACCATATGGCACGTGTCATGTACTCCACGGTGGTAGAAGCCAAGCCGCACGCGCGTGAATACCTGGCAATGTTGAAGGCGAGCGGGGCGAAACTGTCCGTGGCTACATCATTGCCACCGATATTGCGAGAGCCGGCTATGAGGCATGTCGGCATTTTCGATTATTTCGACGAGGTGGTCAGTGTCGACGATGCGGGCGATATCGGCAAGGACAGGCCGGACGTGTACCTGCTGGCCGCGTCGAGGCTCGGTATCGAGCCGACCGACTGCACCGTATTCGAGGATCTGCTCGTCGGCATGCGCTCGGCCAAGTCCGTCGGCATGCGGGTGTGGGCCATGCATGACGATTCGTCCGATGCCGATTGGTCGGCGATTTGCGCTCTGGCGGACGGTGTCATATTCGACTTCCACGACGCGCCTGCCGCATTATAGGAACCGGTGTCGTACGGGGATATATGCATTTGGGGCTTTCCGTTGATTCGGAAGACCCCAAATCCGTTCTCCATAAGAGTCTACCGGTTGGCTCGGTTCAGATGTCCTTGCTACCGTAAATATGCAGCGATATCTTGCTGGAGAACTCCAAGGCGAGTACGTCGATGATCAAGAATGCCGCTAATGCAATGGCTTGGTGCCGGCTGATCGCCTCGGCCAGCTGTTCGACGGTCTTTCCGAATTCCGGCAATGCCTTGCGCAGCCCGATGACCGTGCCCACGATTACGCCGATGCTCAGAATAATGGCGGCCATGGCACGATAAGGGGAGAACCGGTACAGGAACGGCTGCACGATGGCGTTGAGCAGAACGAGGGTCAGCACGGTCATCGCGGCGAAACCGATCGCATCAGTCACTTTAACTGGCTCGTGCATGATGATGCCGGCGCAGGCGATACTGACGGCCACTTCCAATCCCGCCACCAGATCGCAGACGATAAGGAATGCGAATCGTCCGAGGATCTGGTGGTTGCGGCTGATGGGCACAATGCCGTTCATCCAATGATGGTTGTTCATCTGTTCATAGGAGAACAAGGTGATATTAAGCATCAGGAAGCCGGAGGCCGCTCCGCCGATGGCGGTTCCCGCAACGCTAGCGAGAGTGGACCCCGTGGCCGCCATCAGGCATGTGAAACCTGGAACGTACGCGAAGAAGATGGCTATGTACGACCGCCCGTAGCTGATGGTACGGTTCCAGTCCAAGGAAATCTGCCTAAGGATGGCGGTCATGGCGTCCGCGTTCGCTGTCGTGTTCATCGTACGTCTCCTTCGTTGGTATTGCCGATTGCCGTATGTGCCGCGGCGTTGGTCAGTCTGATCACATCTTCAATCGAAGCATGCTGTGTCAGGAGACCGTCGGTGCCGCCGATGTGTGGGATGTCCTGCGTGCGGACCAACGCGTCGAAGCCGGTTGCGTATGTGCGGATGCCGACCATTGCCCGCCGCAGACCATCAGTAAGCTCATCCGGACCGCCCTTGACCAGACGGAACGCGTCTTCGAACTCGTCTTTCGGCCCGCTATAATACAGCATGCCGTTCGTTATATACGCGAGGAAATCCGCGCAACGCTCCAAATCGGCGGTGATATGCGTGGAGAAGATTACGCTGTGTCCGCCATCCGCAACATAATCGGACAGGATGTCCATGAGCTCGTCGCGGGACAGTACGTCCAGACCGCTGGTCGGCTCGTCGAGAATCAGCAGTTTCGCATCGTGGCTCAACGCCACGGCGAGCATGAGCTTCATCTGCATGCCGCGCGACAGATCCTTGATCTTCTTGTTCCGTCCGAGTCCGAACCGTCTGAGGTATGCGTCGAACAGATTGTGGTCCCACAGCGGGTACATTGGGCTGCTTGTCCGTTCCACCGCGTCGACCGTCATGTATTCGATGAAATAGCTGCTGTCGAGCACTACGCCCAGCTGCTCTTTGGCCCGCTCCTCATCGGCCATCGCGTCAAGGCCGAGCACTTCGATTCGTCCCGCGTCTCGCGTGGTCATATTGAGGATCAGTTTGATCAACGTGGATTTGCCGGCTCCGTTCGGACCGACCAGACCCATGATGTAGCCGGACGGCAGGTCGAAGGTCACGTCATCCAATGTGAAGCCGGAATCATAATGCTTCGTCAATCCGGTTACGCTCAAGGCCAAGGTTGGCCGTGTTCCTTGGGGGAGTGAGGAATCGTTCATGATTGTTCCCTGTACGCTTTCTCGAACATGCCAAGCAGATCAAGCAGGTTGATGTCGGCGGCTTTGGCCTCGATGGAAACTTCACGGAGCTTGTCCATGATGCGTTCACGCGCACGTTCCTTCATGAGTTCGTTGCCTCGTTCCATCACGAATGTGCCTTTGCCCTGTACATTCTCCACGAGCCCCTCGTCGGCCAGTTCGTTATATGCTCTGGTCACGGTGAGCACGCTGACGCGCAGTTCCTTGGCGAGCTTGCGCAGTGAGGGAAGCGCCTCGCCTGCCGTAAGCTCACCCGACATGATCACGGACCTGATTTGGCTCTTGATCTGTTCGTAAATCGGTTCTCCGGACACGGATGAGATGATCAGCTTCAATCTGTGCCTCTTTTTCTGTATATTCCGTAGGTGATATATCTCCCAGCTGAACAGTTAGATGCAAACTGTTTAGCTGTTATATATAACAGTAACACAGAAAACCCGTACTGTTATTGCGTGTCGCATAACAGTACGGGTTTTGTCGGAATATAAGGGAATCCGCCGCTCCATGAACGTCTCTTGCGGTCGGCGATTGACGGAAACGACATTTATTTGCGCTCGCGGATTCCGGTATGGAGGACGGTTATACGCGAGTCGGATGGATGATATGGCGGAAGCGCAGGTAGATCAGCCATGCCAACGGCATGGTCATCAACATAGGCAATGTAGGGAACCGGCGATGAGTTCCACTTCAGTCATGATTGCGATTTGCTTCGCGCCAAAGGAGAGAGCGTCCCTTTTGGTGCGATCCGTCGCCTGG
>RQBM01000177.1:0-9621 GCA_008668795.1 Collinsella aerofaciens
TCGCTCGAGCTCGTCGGGCGGCAGGTTGAGGAGCTCGTCGCCGGGACGGTGCAGGCAGACCTTCCTGAGCTTGCCGATCTCGGAAGGCACGTGCAGACCTTTCGTCATGGCCTCCTACCTTTCTTTCGGGCCTTACTGGCCGAATGTATCAGCGCCCCTCCGTATGGGACGCTGCTTGCTGACAGCTCTAGTTATATCCAAAAACCACCCGCAATTCCACCTCGCCCCCGAACGGTCAGCAAAGTGCGATGAACGGTATATCGCATATGATTCCCCCATGATGCACTTCAGTTCTCTAAAGCAGGTTTTCAAAGGTAATCGTTCTTTTTTCTAAGGAATTGAGCAAGATTGCACAAATAATTTCATGTTTAGGAATTGCATAGCTAAAACGGTTTTCTGCATATATATATCGTCTGTCCATGATTCAATTTGAATTCGATTATATTCAGCTCGCAATCATTCTTATTCATACATCCTCACCAATTGAGTATGGATATAGATTGTTTTCAAAACGAGTCGGGCAGTTAGTTGCATGCCTTGACGGCGTAAGAAGTAGGTTAAGATACCGTTCGCACAATACGTCCGTGCCACAAGTCGACTAAATTGAGACAATAGTGAATAGGGTTAGGCTACCGTCCCCTGCGGGGACTGAACGGACAGATGCATATGCCGAGCAAAATCGAAAAAAAGCAAGCCGCCGCAAAGCTGCGCAAACCGCCGCGCGACTTCTCGTACACGCAGAACCGAGAGCTCAGCTGGCTACGCTTTGACAACCGCGTGCTCGACGAGGCTTTTGATGAGTCCGTGCCGCTGTTCGAGCGCCTTAAGTTCGTCTCGATCTTCGAGTCCAACCTCGATGAGTTCCTCATGGTGCGCGTGGGTGGCCTGTCCGACTTGGCCGAGCTCAAAAAGCAACCTGTCGACAACAAGAGCAATATGACCGCCTCCGAACAGGTCGATGCTGTCATGGCAGAGCTGCCCGGGCTCCTTACCCGTTGGGAGTCCATCTTTAAGAACATCGAGGGCAAGCTCGATACCTTGGGCGTTCACCGCGCCCGCATCGATTCGCTTACGCCCGAGGAGCGCACCTTTGTAACCCGCTACTTCCAGGCCTACGTATCGCCGGTCATCTCACCGCTGGTGATCGACCCGCGCCACCCCTTCCCCAACCTGCGCAACGGCGCGCTCTACCTGGCGTGCGGCCTGGACGGCGTCACCGACGAGGAGAGCCTGCTGGGCCTGATCGAGATTCCCGCCTCGATGAACCGCGTGGTCGAGATCCCCTCGCCCACCGGCACCTACTCCTACATTCTGCTCGAGGACGTCATCCTCGCCTGCCTGGACAGCTGCTTTGGCTCCTATAAGCCGCTGGATCGCGCGCTGATCCGCGTCACCCGCAATGCCGATATCGACCCGGACGGCGAGGGCGTCGAGGAGGAAGAGGATTACCGCCAGCACATGAAGCGCATCCTCAAGAAACGCTTGCGCCTGCAGCCGGTGGTGCTCGCCGTATCGGGCTCGCTCGAAAAGCCAACGCTCAAGACTATCCGCAAGGCGCTCGAGCTCTCGCGTCGCTCGGTCTTTACCTGCGATATCCCGCTCAACCTGGACTATGTCTTTGGCATTGAGGGCAAGATTCCCGAGCACCTGCGCAACGAGCTGCTCTTTACGCCGTTTAAGCCGCAGCCCAACCCCACCATCGATATGACCCGCTCTATCCGCGAGCAGGTACTTCAGCACGACAAGCTGCTCTTTTACCCTTACGAGGCCATGAACCCGTTCCTGGATCTGGTGCACGAGGCCGCCTACGACCCCGAGTGCATCTCGCTGCGTATCACGCTCTACCGCGTGGCCAAGCAGAGCCGCCTGTGCGAGTCGCTGATCGATGCCGCCGAAAACGGCAAAGAGGTCACGGTGCTCATGGAGCTCCGCGCCCGCTTCGATGAGCAGAACAACATCGAGTGGGCCGAGCGCTTGGAAGAGGCCGGCTGCACCGTTATCTACGGCTCCGAGGGCTTTAAGTGCCACTCCAAGATCTGCCAGCTCACCTATCGCGAGGGCATGGCGCTTACACGCCTGACACTGTTGGGCACCGGCAACTTTAACGAGAAGACGGCCAAGCTCTACAGCGACTTTATGCTCATGACCGCCCATCCCGGCATCGGCGAGGACGCCAACCTGTTCTTCCGCAACCTGTCGCTGGGCAACCTGCGCGGCGACTACCGCTTCCTGGGCGTGGCGCCGGTCGGCCTCAAGCCGCTCATCATGCGCGGCCTGGATCGCGAGATCCAGCGCGCCCTCGTTGGCGAGCCCGCCCGTGTGTTCTTTAAGCTCAACTCGCTCACCGACCGCGAGGTCATCGACAAGATCGCTGAGGCATCGTGCGCAGGAGTTCGCGTGGACATGATCATCCGCGGCATCTCGTGCCTCAAGCCGGGCGTTCCGGGCAAGACCGAGAATGTGCATGTCCGTTCTATCGTCGGACGCTTTTTGGAGCATGCGCGCGTTTACGCCTTTGGCGTGGACTCGGACATGATCTATCTGAGCTCGGCCGACATGATGACGCGCAACACCGAGCACCGCGTGGAGATCGCCTTCCCCGTGCTCGACCCCACCTGCCGTGCCCTGGTCCATAAGTACATGAGCATGCAGCTGCGCGACAATGTGAAGGCCCGCAGCCTCACGAGCGACGGTACCTGGGTCCCCGTGGAGCGTGCAGAGGGTGAGAAACCCTTCAACTCGCAGGAAGCCCTGCTGGAGCGTGCCTATCGCAACGCCGAGGCCGCCGCGCAGCAGCGCGCGCGTGAGAAGGAACGTGTGGCCGAAGAGGCTATTCAGGCCGAGGTTGAGCGCGAGGCAGTTGTCGAGCCCACTGTCGAGCCGGAAGCAGTTGCCGCTCCCTCAGTGAATGAACCCGTGGCTGCCGCAGAGCCCGCCGTGGAGAAAGCGCCCGAGGTTCAGAAGGTCCAGGCAACCGTCATTGAGCCCGAGCCTGCACCTGCGCCTCAGCCCGAGCCGCAGGTCACCAAGCCCGCACCCGAGACGAGCGCCCGTCGCGATAAGCCCGCCGGCAAGACCAAGGCCATCGAGCGCCATCGCCCCGGTCGCGTGCGCATGGGACTGGGCCTGATCGGCCTAGGCCTTAAGACGCTCATTACCGGCAAGACGAAATAGACGTTTGTAGAAGCGCCCCGCATTTGAGGAAAGCCTCGGATGCGGGGCGCTTTTCCCTGCTACCATGGTGCGAACAACAACGCGAATGACAGGCAGGGATATGAAGCTCACTATAGAATCGATGACCTACGGCGCCGATGGACTGGCGCACGCCGACAACGGCAAGGCCGTCTTTGTGCAGGGCGCCGTGGCAGGCGACACCGTCGAGGCCGAGGTCGTACAGGACGGCAAGTCGTTCATGCGCGCCCGCACCACCGAGATTCTGGAGCCAAGCCCCGATCGCATTCAGTCTCCCTGCCCCTTCGTGGGCATCTGCGGCGGCTGCTCGTGGGGCAATCTCTCACGCACGACACAGCTCGCCGCCAAGGAGCAAAACCTGCGTTCCACGCTCGAGCGCATCGGCAAGTTCGCTCCTGAGCAGGTCGATGAGCTGGTGCAGCCCATCCGCCATACCAAGGACGACAGGGGCTACCGCAATAAAATCGAGCTCGAACCGACCGTCGTCAACGGTCGCGTACGCCTTGGCATGCACGGCGTCGATCCCAGCAAAATCGTGACCGTCGATTCGTGTCCGTTGTTCGACAAACGCTTCCCTAAGGCACTCAAATCGGTCGTCGGCGCGCTCAACTATCTGAGCGGCAGCCACGATCTGGGCCTTGAGCGCGTGGGCATTCGTGCCTCGCGTCGCACCAAGGCGCTCGAGGTCGCACTCTGGACGCCCACGGGTTCCTTCCCGCGCTCGCAGGTCTCCCGCGTGCTGGCGGACGCCGCTCATCCCACGAGCGTGGTGCGTGTGATGAGCAAGGGCGAAAAGAAAGCCCGCCGTGTCTCCAAAGTCGAGATGCTCGCCGGCGAGGGCTCGTGGACCGAGAATATCGCCGAAGGCCAGATGCGCTTATCTGCCCCGTCGTTTTTCCAGGTCAATACCAAGGGCGCCGAGATTTTGATTGAGCTCGTTATGGACGCCCTCGACCCGCAGGAAGACGAGCTGGCCGTGGACCTGTACTGCGGTGCCGGCACCTTTACCCTGCCGCTCGCCCGCCGCTGCGATTTTGTCGCCGCCGTCGAGGCTTACGGTCCGGCCGTGCGCGACCTGCGTCGTAACCTCGAGATCAACAAGCTCGACAACGTCGACGTTATCGGCGGCGACGCGGTGCGCGAGTTCCCCGATCAGGACGCCGACATCTTGGTGGTCGACCCGCCGCGCGCAGGCCTCGCCCCCGAGGCAATCGACCTCATCGCTAGCACGAGCGCTCGCGATGTCGCCTACGTGAGCTGCGACCCGGCGACTCTGGCCCGCGACCTCAAGCGCTTTGTCGAGGAGGGCACCTTCTCCCCCGTCAAGATCACGCCGGTCGACCTGTTCCCGCAAACCTTCCACTGCGAAACGGTCGTCCACCTCAAGCGCAACTAGCCACTTAATCATTGCTCAGAAAAATCATTGGGAAATCGAGCGTGGCAAGCGGAGGTCTTCGGGGTATAAGACGGCTAATTGTATGCCGCCTATGAAAGGAACCCTCATGCCCAGCGTTGCCGTTCTCGCCGCCGATGGCTTTGAAACTATTGAGTGCTTGACCATGGTCGATGTCATGCGTCGCGGCGGCGTGCGTGCCACGCTCGTCTCGATCATGCCCACGCGCGAGGTCGTAAGCTCGCTGCAGATCCCCGTGGCCTGCGATGCGCTCTTTGATGAGATCAACTTTGACGAGTACGACTGCGTCGTGCTGCCCGGCGGCCTGCCCGGTGCCACCAACTTGCGTGCAGATCAGCGCGTCTGCGACGTGGTCTGCGAGTTCGCCGCGACCAAGCACGTCGCCGCCATCTGCGCCGCCCCGTTTATCCTGGGCGAGCTCGACCTGCTCGAGGGGCGCCATGCCACGTGCTTCCCTGGCTTTGAGAAAAGCTTCCCCGAAGGCGCCTATACCGGCGAGAAGGTCACGCAAGACGGCAACATCATCACTGCCAGCGGCATGGCACAGTCACTCCCCTTTGCATTGGAGCTGCTGCGCACGCTCGCCGGCGACAAGGCCGTCGAGAAGGTCGCCGAGGGCATCCAACTATGATTTTGGCTTCCCAATCGCCGCGCCGCATAGAGTTGATGCGCGAGGCGGACTATGACATTCGCATCATTCCTGCCGATATCGACGAAACGCCGTTTGATGGCGAGGCCCCGCTTACGCTCGTTGAACGCTTAGCACGCGCAAAAGCCGCCGCCGTTGCCGCCGAGCATGCCGAGCCCAATGAGCTAACGGTCGCGGCCGACACCATCGTCACCTTTGACGGCAAGATTCTGGGCAAGCCGGCAACCGAGGACGAGGCGCGCACCATGCTCCGTGAGCTTTCGGGCCGCACGCACCAGGTCGCAACCGGCGTCTGCATCGTTAAGGCAGGCGATACGGCCGCCCCGCATGCCGCCGAGAGTCTGTCCTTTGTCGATGTGACCGACGTGACGTTCTACGAGCTCACCGACGAGCAGATCGAGCACTACGTCGCCTCGGGAGAGCCCATGGACAAGGCCGGCGCCTACGGCATTCAGGGCACAGGCGGACGCATGCTCGTGCACGATATTTCGGGCGACTTCTATAACGTGGTGGGCCTACCCATCGCCCGCGTCGCGCGCGCGATTCAAAAACTCTCGTAATTGCATCTGGCGCTGGGTATCCCCCGGCGCCTACAATTTTGGCGTACCGTACGGATCCCGACCGGGCACAAGGCGCGGCGGAAAACCGATAGGAGTTAAACATGGATACACTGCTCGAGGCCATTGACGTCTGCGATGTCGATGGCTTTTGCTATGGCAACTATACGGACGAGGAGGCCGGCACCGGTTGCACCGTAATCGTGGCGCCCGAGGGTGCCACCGGCGGCGTTGACGTTCGCGGCGGTGCTCCAGCATCGCGCGAAACCGACCTGCTGCGACCCGAGAACACCGTCGACAAGGTCCACGCCGTCTGCCTTTCGGGCGGATCGGCCTTTGGCCTCGAAGCCGCAAGCGGCGTGGCCCGCGAGCTTGAGAGCCGCGGCATCGGCCTTCCCGTCGGCCCCACGCAGGTGCCTATCGTGTGCTCCAGCTGTATCTTCGACCTCGCCTTTGGTAACCCCACCGTGCGCCCCGACATTGAGGCCGGCATCGCCGCCGTGCGCGAAGCACTCGACCACACCCCCACCAAGCTCGAACAGGGCAACGTAGGCGCCGGCACGGGCGCTACCGTGGGTAAGCTCATGGGGCCTGCCACCTGCATGAAGGCCGGCCTTGGAGCTGCCGCCGTGGCACTCGGCCCCATCAAGGTGGGCGCCGTGGTCTCGGTCAACGCCTGCGGCAACGTTGTCGACCCCTTCACCGGCGAGTGGGTCGCCGGCATGCGCGCCGCAGCCGATAGCGACCAGATCGTCGACATGGAACTCGCAGCCTTTGCCGCCGCCGGATCCATGCAGATGCCGCTCGACCGCACCAACACCACCATCAGCTGCATCGTCACCAACGTGGAACTCACTAAGGCACAAGCCACCAAGGTCTCCCAGATGGCCGCAGACGCCTACGCACACGCCATCCGCCCCACACACACCACCAACGACGGCGACACCATCTACACCCTCGCCAGCGGCAAACTGGGTGCCCAGGCAAGCGCCGCCGTTCCCCTAGACCTGCTGGGCATGCTCGCCGTAAGGGCCCTGGAAACTGCCATCGTAAACGGAGCCAAAACCGCCAAAACCTCCCACGGCATCCCCGGCGCCGCAAAGTAAACTAGCTCGTCCGGTTGCCCGGTGGGGCTTGGTTATGTTTGCTGCTCTACAGTCCTGGCTCGCACGAAGAGCACATTAAGTGCTCTTCGGCTCGTGCGGAACTCGCGACAAACATAACCAAGCCCCACCGGGCAACCTACCAACCAAGTCTTTTCAGCCCAGGCCCCTGTGTACCGCGCGTCTAAGATCTTCAAATTCAGGCACCCTGACAATCGATTCTTATAGCAGAGGCCCCTTGGCCTTTAGTTTGCTACTGCGAGCAGGACTGTTCGCAGTAGCAAACTAAAGGCCAAGGGGCCCAGTCAACCTATCAGCAGCGATTACTCGGCAGCTAGTTGAATTTGAAGATCTTTGAGGCAAGACGGTATAGGCCGAGTGTGGTTTTGTCTCCGGCCCGTCCGCGCAGATTGGTGAAGAACCCGACCACGCCGTAGCGGGCACGACGATACATGCGCTCGTCGTAGGCCTTCAAATCATTCCACAGCGTCTTTAGGCGCTCGTCGGCGCAATCTTCCTCGGAAAGCTTGGTGAGCACCGAGCAGATCGCCATCATCATGGTGAAATAGCCCATCATGTACGAGCGCAGACGCGACGACTCAACATCGCTGTACAGGTGGTACGACTCCATCATGATGCGCGTCACACGGAACTGCTGGTCCAGACGCTTGACCATCGTGGCCTCGTTGACACTCTGGCCCTCGCGACCGATAAAGTAGCGATAGAGGTCGATGTCGGCGTAGTACATGGTCTTGCAACGCGGCAGCGGCACGTAGGCGTAGATGTTGTCCACATAGAACGTGTGCGGCGGCATGGGAAGGTTGGACTCGCGCAGTACATCGGTGCGATAGCACAGGCTGTGCATGAGCAGGTTCTGATCGGGACGGAAGTGTCCGATCTGGTCCCAAGAGAAAATCTTTTTGCGCGGCAGGGCAAACTTGTAGCCAATAGCGGTATGCGTGCCCTCGTAAACCTTCTCGTACACGTAGTTCGAGATAAACAGGTCGACGCGCTGGTCGCGCTCCTCAAAGCCACGCAGAATCGACAGCATGGTCGAAAGCGCCGCACCGTCGAGCCAGTCGTCCGAGTCGACAACCTTGTAGTAGGTGCCCTGCGCCTCGCGCAGACCCGAAAGGACGGCAATACCGTGACCGCCGTTCTCCTGGTGCACCGCGCGGATGATTCCAGGATAACGGGCCTCCCACTCGTCGGCCTTGACGGCCGTCTCGTCCTTGGAGCCGTCGTCCACCACGATAATCTCGATATCGGTGGCGTAATTGCTCCCCTCCAAGATGGAGGTGATGCAATGGTCCATGTCTTTGGCGGCGTTATACGAGGGAATACCGAATGTAATGACTTTATGCATGGCAGGCGATAATCTCATCCGAAAGATCGAGGGCGGAATTGGTCACGGCGTCCATATCGTAGTAACGATACTCGGCCAGACGACCCACCGGGTGGAAGTTCGTCAGGTTCTGGACGCGCTCAAGATAGCGCTCGTAGAGCTCACGGTTCTCGGGCTCCAGGATAGCGTAGTACGGCGTCTCGCCCGAGCCAGGCGTATAGGCCTTGGAGTACTCCTTCATGATGGTGGTCTTGCCGGGCAAAACCTGACCGGTCATGTTCTTGAACTCGGTAATGCGCGTGTAGTCCTCGCTCGTGGTGTAGTTGACGGTGCCCACGGGCTGGAACTGGTCCATATCGAGCGTCTCGAACTTCATGTCGAGCGTGCGGTACGGTAGCGCGCCCAGATCGAGATTGAACAGCTCATCGAGCGGACCGGTGTAGACGATCTCGCCACCATAGACCTTGCCGTCGATCTTGACGGTAGTCTCGTCGATTTCAAAGAGGTCACGGGCGTCCACGTCGCAGAACACGTCGATCAGGTCGTGGTCGAGCATGTGCTCAAAGAGCGCCGTGTAGCCCTCCTGCGGCATGCCCTGGAAGGGAGCTTGCGGGAAGTAGCGGTCATCATCGCCCACAAAGACGGGAACGCGGCCGGTGATCGAGGGATCGATCTGATCGGGCGTCTGGCCCCACTGCTTCATGGTGTAATGCAAAAAGACGTTCTCGTAGACGTAATCGGCGACCTCGGCAAGATCCGGGTCGTTCTTCTTACGCAGCTCCATAATGGGCACCTTGACATCCTTGCCAAAGGTCTCCACGAGCTTCTGATACAGCTCCTCGCCGCGCTCGTCACCAAAGGCGAGCTTGAGACTCGCATGGTTGAAAGGCACGGGCATAAGGGTGCCGTTGATGTTGGCGAGCACCTTGTGCTGATAATCCGTCCACTTGGTAAAGCGCGACAGGAAATTGTGCACGCGCTCGTTAAAAGTGTGATAGATATGCGGACCGTACTCGTGGATCAGGATTCCGGCCTCGTCAGTGCAGTCATAGGCATTGCCCGCAATGTGGCTACGGCGCTCCAAAACGGCAACACGATAGCCGATGGTCTCGGCAAGACGGCGGGCGCAAACGGCACCGGCATATCCAGCACCGACGACAATCATGTCGTACGCGCCGGCGTTAAAGCCTTCAGGCAGGCCTGAGGTAATCTGCATCGATACTCCTTGTCAAAAGCCACGGGCTCGTTAGCTGGGCTTTTCTCGAACATTCTTCGAGACATATTTATCAGAACGATTATAGCGCTAATGCGTCCTATAATGAGCTTGCCACACAAGGAAAGCTCAAGCACCGCGGCGTACA
>RQBM01000058.1:0-5520 GCA_008668795.1 Collinsella aerofaciens
AGATTCTCGTCAGCGGCATCCGCGGCAATCTGAGCCTCCAGACGGGCGTCCTCCTCCTCGGCCGTCGTACCGGCAGCAATGTGCTCGGCAGACGTACCGGCGACCAGGTCGATCTTCTCGTCCTCGTCACCGTCGGGGCCTGCGCCGCGCTCGATGATCTGGATGCCGTCGATCTCGTCCTTCTCGTCCTTCTTTTGAATCATACCCATATCAGTTACTCCTTGTTAGGAAACATAGTCCGCAATAGAATACGCCCGACAAAGCGCCGGGCGTATTGATTCTCAGGTTATACGCAAACACTTAAGTACTATTTAGGCGTTTGCAGTCTGCATGCCTTAGGCCAGGTGCGCGATAACGGCATCGGCAAAGACCTGCGTGCCCACAGCGCCCTCAACGGAGCCGGTCTGGGCACGACGAACGTCGCCGGTAACCTGCTCACCCTCGTCGAGCGTGGCAGAAACGGCGGCGCGAATGCGATTGGCAGCGTCGTTCTCGCCCAGGTGATCGAGCATCATAGCCGCGGACAGAATCTCGGCCGTGGGGTTAGCGATATCCTGGCCAGCGATATCGGGCGCGGAGCCGTGCGTCGCCTCGAAGATGGCGCAGTCGGCACCGATGTTGGAACCCGGAGCCATACCCAGTCCACCTACCAGACCGGCGCACAGGTCGCTCACAATGTCACCGTACAGGTTGGGCAGCACCAGGACATCGAAGTCGTTGGGGTTCTGGACCAGGCCCATGCAGGTGGCGTCGACAATCTTGTCGTTGAACTCGATATCGGGATAGTTGGCGGCCACCTCGCGCGCAACGCGCAGGAACAGGCCATCGGTCGCCTTCATGATGTTGGCCTTATGCACGGCCGTCACCTTTTTGCGGCCGCAGCGGCGGGCGTACTCAAAAGCGTACTCCACAATGCGGCGGCTCTTGGCGATGGAAATCGGCTTGATTGAGATGGCGGAATCCGCGGCGAAGGTCTTCTGGCCCGAGCGCTCGACGAGCTGCGAGAGCTCCTCGACCTCGGCAGCGCCCTCATCGAACTCGATGCCGGCATAGAGGTCCTCGGTGTTCTCGCGCACGATAACCAGGTCGACGTCGCGGAAGCGCGAGCCGTCGCCCGGCTGCGACAGGCAGGGGCGCACGCAGGCGTACAGGTCAAAATGCTTGCGCAGGGCGACGTTAACGCTGCGGAAACCCGTGCCGACCGGCGTGGTGATGGGGCCCTTGATAGCAACCTTGGTCTCGGCGACCGCATCGAGCACATGTTGGGGCAGCGGCGTGCCAAACTCGTCCATGACGCCGGCACCGGCCTCCTGGACGTTCCAGTTGATCTGGACACCAGTGGCCTCGACCACGCGGCGCATAGCCTGCGCAATCTCGGGACCGATACCGTCACCAGGAATCAGGACTACATCGTGCGCCATAATCTGTTACTCCTCGTCTTCGGCGTCGTCAGATTTTTTTACGCTAGCACGCTTCTTCTTTTTGGAGAGATCCAGGCCAAAACGTTTAACAAGCATTTCGCAAATCTCGCTCGAACGGGCCTTGAGATAGCTACCCTTGCCGTTCTCGGCATCGAACTTAAGGCGCAGCGCGAGCTTCTCGGCGACCTCGGCGTCAATCTCGCCCCGGCCAAACTCGTACAGGCAACCGAGCATGTCGCGATACTCGAGGTCGCCGTGGTAGCACTGGATGGCCTCGTCCAGGATGGGCCAAGCCTCGCGCGAACGCTCGACGCTCGTGGCGCCCCACACGCACAGCAGGCGGAAGGCGGCATAGCGCAGCGTGGACGAAATCTCATCGAACAGCGCGGTCTCGGCGCCCTCAAAGGCATCGCCCAGCTGCTCGGGGCAGGTGGTGGCGAGCGCCGCCAGGGCATCGAGAGCCTCCCAGCGGGTCTGAGCCTCGGGGCGGTCGAGCGCCTCGATCAGCGCGGGCACGCAGGGCACGACGCGCTGCGGATCGCGCTCGGCAAGCAGGTGCAGCACGCGGGCGGCAAACTGACGGATGCGGCGCGTGGGGCAGCCGAGCTCCTGGACCAGGCGGTCGACGGCGTTCTCGTTCTCCTCTGCCAGCTGGAGCTGTGCCAGCTCCTCGTCGGTGAGCTGTTCGTCTTTGTTTTCTGCCATAGTTACCTCTTTTTACTATTTCTTAGCGTGCTTGTCAGCACCCTTGCTGTCATCGGTGACCGAGATGAGCTGTCGGTCGGCCGCGCCATTGCGACGCGCACGGCGGCGCTCCTCGGCATCGCCCGCGTCGGCGGCGGCGCGGTGAGCCTTGTTAACGTTAAAGACCTCGTCGTGTTTGCGCCACGGACCGACGGACTCGCCAAAGCTCATCTTAAGGCCGGCGATAAAGCCGCCGAGCCAGCCGATCGGCGCAAACTGCACCAGCGGGAACAGCGAGAACACCCAGGTCAGCAGGATGACTGCCGCCGCTCCCGCAAAGTTGGCAATCCAGTAGTCGCGCTTGGTGATGACGCGCTTTTCGCACGCCCACTGGCCGCACAAAAAGCCAATGTAGATCGCGAAGAGAAAGAGCACCAGCGCAAGCACCACGAACGTCCAGCTCATGGGCGCTACTCCCCGTGATGGTGGCCGCAGCAGCACTCGTGGCCATCATCATGGCCGTGGCCGCCGCAGCACTCGTGGTCCTCGCCATGGTGGTGGCCGCAACCGCACTCATGGTCGTCGCCGTGCTCGCCGCAACCGCAGCCGTCCTCGTGAGCACCGTGCTCTTCGGGACGATACTGCGACCAGTCCAGACCGGCGGCGATGGCGTCGGCCTCCTCCTTATAGAGGACCGTGATGGCCTGGGTGCCCAGCTTGGCACCACCGATGGCATCGAGCATGTCGTAGAGCGTAAAGGCCACGTCGGCGCCGGGCAGCGCAAGCTCGCGATCGTCGGCATAGGCGAGCGCCAAGCGCAGGTCCTTGATGAAGTGCTCGACCATAAAGCCGGGCTTGTAGTCGCCGTCGAGCGCCTTGGTAGCCAGGCTCTCCATGGCGCCGGACTTGCCGGTACCGCCCAGGATCATCTGGCGGGTCTTCTCCAGATCAAGGCCGCTCAGCTCGGCAAATGCCATGGCGTCTGCCATGCCGACCATGCAGGCGCCCAGCGACACCTGGTTGGCGAGCTTGGCAGCCTGGCCCTTGCCGGCGCCGTCGAAGCAGCAGATGTTGGCCGCAAAGGTGGCAAGGATGTCGCGGACCGGCGCGATGTCGTTCTCGGTAGCGCCCACGATAGCCGTGAGCGTACCGGCGATAGCGCCCGACTCGCCGCCGGTGACGGGGCAGTCAAACGCCATGCGACCAGAAACCTGGGCGGCCTCGGCAATGTCACGGGCAAGCTCGGGCGAGCTCGTGGTGAGGTCGATCAAGACCGCGCCGGGCTTAGTGCACGCGAGCAGGCCGTCGCCCGCCAGGTAGAGTTCCTCGACCTCGGAGGGATAGCCCACCATGGTAAAGACGACATCGGCGTTCGCCGCGGCATCGGCCGGCGTATCTGCCCAGACGGCGCCGCGCTGGATAAGCGCCGCCGCCTTGGACTTGGTGCGGTTGTTGACCGTGACGGGATAGCCGGCGTCCAGAATGTGGCCGGCGATGGGGGCACCCATGATTCCGGTGCCGATGAATGCGACGGAGAGCTTGTTTGCCATGAAACCTTTCCTTTTGGGTTGGGTGTTGTTACCAGGTTGAATACTCGGTGCCAGCGTTTGGGCTGTGAGTCGAGGGCGATTACGGACGCAGCGCTTGCCTACTGACCGCGCACGCGGCGGGCGATACGGTCGGAAAGCGACGCCTTGTCGGCGCGGTTCTTACCCCAAAACGCGCAGCCCACCATGCCGGGGCCCACGTGCGAGCCGATGGTGGGACCCACGGAGCCGCGAATGATCGTGACGTCGGCGCAACCCTCCTCCTTGCGGATGGCGGCTTCGAGCCAGTCACCATCCTTTTCGGCATCGGCCGTCATGATGGCGATGGGCATGGTGCGGTCGGGCACGTAGTTCTCGCGGAACGACTTGAGGATGGACTTGAGCGCCTTCTTGCGGCCGCGGTTGACGCCGATCAGCGACAGCGAGCCGGCAAGGTCGTAAGAGAGCTCGGGCTTGACGTCGAGCTTTGCCGTGAGCTGTGCCGCCGCGGGCGGAATGCGGCCGCCGGCAGCCAGTGCGTCAAAGCTCTCGAGCGTAAAGTAGCCGTGGACGTAGGTCTTTGCCTCGTTTGCCCAATCGACCAGCTGCTTGGCGGTCAGTCCCGCCGAGCGCTGGCGCACGGCCTCGAGCGCCAAGAGCGCACCGGTCGCGCAGGGCAGAGCGTTGTCGACCACGTAGAGCTCAAAGTTGGGATACTCGGCGCGCACGGCGTCCGCCGCCTGGCACGCGGAGTTGTAGCTCGACGACAGCGCCGAGGTAAAGCACAGGTAGACCGTTGGTGTGCCCTCTTTGGCGCACTCGGTAAAGAACTCGATATAGCGACCGAGCGACACGGCGGAGGTAGACACGCGAGCGCCGGCGCGCATGCGGTCGTAGAACTCCTTAGGGCTCATGCTCGACCAGATATCGTCCGTGCGCTCCTCGCCATCGATAATGAAGGGGAAACCCAAGATATCGACATCGAGGTTCGCGGCGACCTCGGGGCTAAAGTCGCAGCAGGTATCGACGACGATGCGGCAGCGGTCAGAATGGCCGGTAGATGCAGCCTTGTCCATCAAAGCGACTCCTTACGTAAAAAGGCGGCCATCCGCATGGGATGGCCGCCGGCCGTTAACTCATGCAAGTTAACGTATTTTACTCGTCAAGCGTTTCGATACGGGGCTTGATGATGCCATATCCACCATTCTTACGGTGATACACCACATTGATGAGGCCAGTCGTCGCGTTCTCGAACACGTAGAAGTCGTGGCCGAGCAGATCGGTCTGCACCAGCGCCTGCTCCTCAGTCATCGGGGTGACATCGATGACCTTCTCGCGGACGAGCAGGTCGTCCTCCTCCTCGGGCAGCAGCAGGTCGGCCAGATCCTCGACGCGCTCGACCGGTGCGACATCCGCCGCGCTGGCACCGCCCTGGCGGTTGTCCACGACCTTGGTCTTGAACTTGCGCAGCTGGCGGGTGACCTTATCGGCGGAGAGGTCGATGGCGGCGTACATATCTGCACCGTGCTCGGCAACGCGAATCACCGAACCGCGGGCACGAACCGTAACCTCGACGATCGCCGGGTTGGGGTTCGAGGGGTTCTTCTCATAGCGAAGTACAACGTCGACCGTCATGGGCTCGATATCGAAAACCTTGAGCGCCTCGCCGATCTTCTCATCCACATGCGCACGCAGAGCATCGGTTACCGTCGTCTTGCGTCCAGAAACCTTGATATCCATACGTGGCTCCAATCTGCCTCGGGGACTTACTGTACTGGCTATGTACCCATTGCCGTGCATTTAATCACGCGGATTCCCAAAGACCCGAATAACGATTGCTTGATACCGCATACCGAAGTCTCGCACTTTTCTGTGGCAAAGTGCGCTAT
>RQBM01000199.1:0-2707 GCA_008668795.1 Collinsella aerofaciens
CACGCTTGCGATCGAAAAGGACGAGGACGGCTATCCGATAGCGGATGCCGCCCAGGAGGCAGCTTTAGATGACTAATTCCGCCGACCTCGCCTCGTGCGAGTCTGCAGATATTCAGCGACGCATCCTCGAGCTCATCGAGGATGCGTCCTCCATTGCGATTTCGGGACATACTTCTCCCGATGGCGATGCCTTGGGCTCCGTGTTGGGTCTGGGCCTTTCGCTCATGAAGTTTTTTCCCAACAAGGACATTTCGCTGCTGCTGGCAGACGATGACCCAGTTCCGCGCATCTACCGCTTTATGGAGGGCGCCGATCGTCTGGTGCCGGCATCTACGTACACCGGTAATCCGGACCTGTTCATTTCGGTGGACGTACCGGTCGTCGAGCGTCTCAATAATTCCGCCGAGGTGCTTCGTCGCTCCAAGCATGTGGTGTGCTTCGATCACCATCCGGCGCGCGAGGAGTTTGCCGAGCTCAGCCTGAGGCGCGTTGAAGCTGCAGCCTGCGCCATGATCATTGACCGTTTCTTGGACAATTGCGGCATTGTCGCCCGTGATGACGTCGCGACTTGCTTGCTGTGCGGCTTGGTGACCGACACCGGTCGTTTCCAGTACCAGAACGCCGATGCTGCTGCGTTCCATGCGGCCTCGCGACTGGTTGCCCACGGTGCCGATCCGGCGCGTGTGGCACTCGAGGTATATCAGAGCATGCGCGTTGAGTTTTTGCACCTCAAGTCCATCGTTATGGGCCGCATCAAGACGGTGGCCCACGGGCGTGTCGCGTATAGCTATGCGTACCAGAGCGACCTTGAGGCTTGCGGTGTCACCTCGGATGAGTGCGACGGCCTGGTCGATGTGGTGCGTTCGGTGATGGGCGTCGAGGTCTGCATGTTCTTAAAGGGCATTGAGGGCGATACCAAGGTGCGTGGCAACCTGCGCTCCAAGGGCGACCTCGATGTGTCCGAGATTGCTGCCAACTTTGGCGGTGGCGGGCATCATGCCGCCGCCGGCTTTTCCAACAACGGAACAATTCGCGAGACGCTCGCCGTGGCACTTCCCATGCTGGCTGAGCTGGTGGGGGAGGATCCCGCTTCGGTGACCGTCGAGCTCTAACTTATTGGATGGTACATGGCTCGTCGAACGCCTTCTCAATTGAATATGCTGCTCGCCGTCGATAAGCCGGTGGGCTGCACGTCCCACGATGTGGTCTCGCAATGCCGACGCGCCCTCCATGAGCGGCGCGTCGGCCATGCCGGCACGCTCGACCCCATGGCATCTGGCGTCATGGTGGTGGGTGTGGGCCAGGCCACCCGTCTGCTGGGCATGCTCACGCTCGATACCAAAAGCTACGTCGCCGATATTTCGTTTGGCGCCGAGACCAATACCGATGATGCGGAGGGCGAGGCGGTCCGCACGGTGGCTGTTGCCAACGAGCTCCGCGATCCTGCCTATGCTCGTGAGCGCTTGGCCGCCATGCTGGGCCCGCAGATGCAGGTGCCGCCGGCGTTTTCTGCTATCTCGGTCAATGGCGTTCGCGCCTACAAGTCTGCTCGCGAGGGCAATGCGGTGGACCTACCTCCGCGCCCCGTCGAGGTCTATGCCGCCGACCTGATTGCCGTGGGCGGCGAGGGTGATACGTGTGTGTGGACCGTGGCGTTCTCGGTGAGCAAGGGCACCTATATCCGTGCGCTCGCTCGCGACCTGGGCCGCGCTTGCGATAGCGCCGCGCATATTTCCGCGCTGCGCCGCACGGCCTCCGGTGTTGTTTCCATTGGCGCTTGTCATGCGGCCGAGGAGCTTTCTCCCGAGTCCGCGGCTGGCTTTGCCCTGGATCCCATTGCGGCCCTGGGCGCCACACGTGTTGACTTGCCGGGCAATCTTGCCGACGACCTTCTCTGCGGCCGACGCATTCCCGTTGAGCGTGCGCTTGCCGATTTCGATACCTCGAAGTCGCCTTTTGCGTTGGTGCTCGATGGGGGACTCAAGGCGCTAGCCCGCATTGAGAGTGGCCGCTTTGTCATGGAGCACGTGTTTCCGCAGGCAATCGGCGGTGTTCGATGATGTTGTCCGCTCGCGAGCTCGCGCGTATCTTTTTCGAGGGCGAGTCGGACGAGGCTCGCATCGTTGCTGCCGATACGTTTGATGAGTGCGAGCACTTGGGTGCCGCATCGATTGCCATCGGCGTGTTCGACGGCGTTCACCGTGGACACCAGGAGCTCATTGCGGCGCTTGTTGGCGATGCGCGCGCCCATGATTGCAAGGCGGTCGTGGTCACTTTCGATCCCGATCCGGACGTTGTGGTGAGTCCTTCGCCCGCTCAAAAATTGATGACGACGGCCGACCGTCTGCATGCCCTGGCTCAAACTGGGGTCGATGCGGTGGTGGCCGTTCCCTTTACGCCTGAGGTTGCGGCGCTTGACCATGTTGCTTTTCTCTCGCTGTTGTCACGCGTGGTCGACATTCGTTCGATTCGCGTTGGCAGCGATTTTAGGCTGGGTCGTGGCGGTGCTTCTGGTGTTGACGAGATGCGCACCTGGGGTGCCGAGCGCGGCGTTGACGTATACGGGCACGACCTGCTTTGCGAGGGCGGTGAGGCCATTTGCGCCACCCGCATTCGTCATGAGCTGGGACAGGGCCATGTGGAGCTTGCTGCTGAGTTGCTCGGCCGCCCGTATATGCTGCGTGGCGGTGTTATTCGTGGCCGTCAC
>RQBM01000172.1:0-3886 GCA_008668795.1 Collinsella aerofaciens
GGTGGGCATACGGTCGATGGAGCCCAGGCAGGCGGCGGAGACGTCACCGATAACCTGGATGGCAACCATGGGGAACACGACGGCGAGGGTAATGCAGACCTCGGGATCAAACTCGAGCGCGTAGGGCATGAGCTTGGGAAGAGCGAAGACCTGAGCGGTGGCGACGCTGGAGAAGTCGATCATGCCAAAGGGGATCGAAACGATCATGCCAACGATCATACCAAAGAACACGGATCCCAGCTTGAGCGTGCCCTTGCCAAAGTTGGCGAGCGCGAAGACGACGGCGAAGGTGATAAGAGCGACGCACCATGCCTGCGGGGTGCCCCACAACGGCGTGCCCATGCCACCGGCCATGTATTTGACGGCCGTGGGATAGAGAGAGACGCCAATGGAGAAGATGACCGTGCCGGTCACGACGGGCGGGAACAGCCACTTAATCTTGCTGTAGGCCAGACCAAAGAGGACCGCGACGGCACCGCCAACGATCTCGCCGCCCAGCAGCGCGCCAAAACTAAAGCCCGAGGCGCCCATGGCCTGAAGGGCCGGCAGGAACGCGAACGAAACGCCCATGACGATGGGCAGGCCGCCGCCAATGCGACGGAAGGGAGCGAAGGCCTGAAGGGCCGTGTCGATCGCCGAAAGAATGAGTGCAACCTGAATGATGTCGGTGCTCTGCTGGCTATTAAAGCCGTAGACGCCGGCCATGATGACCGCCGGGGTAATGATGCCGGCAAACGATGCCAGTACATGCTGAAGGGCACACGGGATCATTTCCTTAACGGGCGGCATGCCTTCGCGAGTGAACAGGGCTTCAGTGCCGTTCGTAACCGTCTCCTGGGTCATTTGACCACCAATCCTCGAAATAGTTGTTTTCGCATCTAACGCTCTATTGTGACGCAGTGCGGGGTTGAGGTTGTGCCTTCGTTGCATATCGTATTAAAGATGATTCTCATTCTCAATAATAATTTTTTGTTATCAGACTATTCTTCAGCTGAGATAATGCATTTCCGCAGGTCAGGAAAGTGTCTGGTCAAAATGACATCTAACTTTTCTTTTGGTCGACCGTTTACCGCTAAATTCCTACCGTTCGTCTGTATTACGCAATGTACCTGCGGATATACGAGTCAATAGACACCGTGTTACCATGAGAAAAAATTGTTATGAACATTTCCGATTTCACCCAAAGGAGTTGCCCGTGAACGAGACCGTACGCCGCTTTTTGCCGATGGTCGATTTCCTGGAGCAGGTACTCGGTAAGAACAGCGAAATCGTCCTGCACGATTTCTCGGATCCCGACCACGCCATCGTCGATATTCGCAACGGCATCGTGAGCGGCCGTAAGGTCGGCGGTCCCGCCACCGATCTGGCACTCAAGATCATGCACGATGGTAAATATCGCGATCTGCCGTTCATTACGGGCTACGAAGGCCGCGGTGCCGGTGGCAAGACGCTGGAGTCGGCGACGTACTTCATTCGCGAGGACGGCGAGATCGTCGGCATGCTCTGCGTCAACACCGATCTTTCGGCCTTGCGCAACATCAGTGCCATGGCCCAGCAGCTTATGGCCTGCTTTGACGCCGCTCCCGCACGCACCGAGCCCTCCCCCATCGAGGTCGAAAGCCTTTCGGAGTCCACGCAGGAGCTCATCGACCGCAGTATTTCCGAGCTGCTGAGCGCTCGCGGGCTGGATGTGACGTCGCTTGGTCAAAGCGACCGCGTGGACGTCATTCGCCACCTCAACGGCAACGGAGTGTTCATGCTCAAGGGCGCCGTAGCCTGCGCCGCCACCGCGCTGGGCATCTCGGAGCCCAGCGTCTACCGCTACCTGCAAAAAGTCCGCAAGGAAGGCTAACCCGCTGACTCCTTGGGGACGGAGGAAAACGGATCATTTTTGTCGCATCGCTTGACAAAAGACCCTGCAGTTCACACGCACTGCAGGGTCTTTTTGCATGTTATGTTTAGTTGTTGCCAACGCCTTAGAGAGCGGCGACGACCTCGATCTCGACCAGACCGCCGGCCGGAAGGGCGGCAACCTGGAAAGCGCTGCGCGCGGGGAACGGAGCCTCGAACTTGGAGGCGTAGATCTCGTTCACGGCAGCGAAGTCGGCAATGTCGGCCAGATAGACCGTGGTCTTAACGACATCGGCAAAGGTGGCGCCGGCAGCGGTCAGCAGGGCCTCAACGTTAGCAAGGGACTGCTTAGCCTGGGCCTCGACGCCCTCGGGCATCTTGCCGGTTGCGGGGTCGATGCCCAGCTGGCCGGACAGGAACACCATGTTGCCGGTCTGGATGCCGGGGGAATACGGGCCGATGGCCGCAGGTGCGTTATCGGAAGACACGACGGTCTTGCTCATGTTTTTCTCCTTACGATCAGATAGAGAGCGTGAGCGCGGCGTTCACACCGGGAGGCACAATTCGGTCTGAACACCGCGCTTGATTTGGGATAGTACTCAAGGTTTCCGCGCGATGCAAGATTATTATCACGTTGCGAGAATATTTTATCGCCCAACGGTGCCTGTCGGCCGCTGAACGGCACGACCGGACAGTGAAGCTCAAAATGATCCGTTTTCCTCCGCCACCTATGGATCACCTAATCCGATGGGAACGAAGGGAAACGGATCATTTTTGCTGCAAGGGCTGCTGAAGACTTTATCCTGCTTGGAGCACGGGCGTCGCCCGCCGCGACGGCACCACTATACTTTTGAGTATCTGAGCATTTTGAAAGGCAGGATATGACCGCAACCGCCAGTAGAACCACCAACCGCAGACCCGAGCTCTTGGCACCCGCCGGAGGCCCGGAGCCCTTTGCCGCCGCGCTTGCTGCCGGGGCAGACGCCATCTACTGCGGCATGGGCAGCTTCAACGCCCGTCGCAAGGCCACCAACTTTACCGACGAGGCCTTTGAGCAAGCCTGCCGAGCCGCACATCTAGCCGGGTCGCGCGTCTACGTCACGGTCAACATCGTCATCAAGCAGTCCGAGATGGGCGATGCGCTGCAACTCATCCATCGCTGCTCCACGCTGGGCGCCGATGCCTTCATCATCCAGGACTGGGGCCTGTTCTTTGAGGTCAAGCGCACGATGCCCGGCATCGAGACGCACATCTCAACCCAAGCAAACATCCACGACGACCGCGGAACCCTTTGGTGCCGCGAGCAGGGCGCCGACCGTGTGACCCTCTCGCGCGAGCTTTCCATCGACGAGATTGCCGCCATTCATGATGCCGCGCCCGATGTGGACCTTGAGGTCTTTAGCCATGGTGCCATCTGCTTTTGCTACTCGGGCCTGTGCCTGCTTTCGAGCTTTGCCATGGCGGGACGATCGGCCAACCGTGGCATGTGCGCCCAGCCCTGCCGCCTGCCCTACGAACTGATCGACGAAAACGGTCGCGCGCTCTCCCCCGCCGGCCGCGAGCGTGCGCTATGCCCGCGTGACACCAACACTTCACAGCTTGTTCGCCGTCTGTATGACGCCGGCGCCGCGTCGCTCAAGCTCGAGGGCCGCATGAAGGCGCCCGATTACGTGTACTCCATCGTTGATGTGTATCGTCACGAAATTGACGACATGCTATCCGGAGCCACCGTTGCCAAGGACGAGGAAGCCGCCCGCCAGCGCCAGCTCAAGCGCTGCTTCAACCGCGACTTTACGCACGCCTATCAGGACGGCACCTCGGGCGACGAAATGATGAGCTATGAGCGTTCCAACAATCGCGGCCAGATCGTGGGCACGGTGCTGGGCAGCCGTCTGGCCAACCGCGATGTGCGCGGCCTCAAGCCCGACGACCGCCGTCGCCGCGCCGCCATCGCCCGCATTGAGCTGTTTGAGCCCGTGGGCAAGGGCGACCTGCTGGAGCTTCGCCACGATAACGAGTTTGACCAGTTCCTGAC
>RQBM01000187.1:0-2611 GCA_008668795.1 Collinsella aerofaciens
ACGCCCTCACGCTCAAACACCTCGCCCGACTCGATGCGCTCGACGAGCTTGTTGTAGCGCTCCTCGTGGGCCTTCTCGACGGCGGCGACACCACGGAACTTTGCGGCAATCTCGGCAAAGCCCTCTTCCTCGGCGGTCTTGGCAAACTCGTCGTACATCGTGGTCCACTCGTAGTTCTCACCCGCGGCGGCATCGCGCAGATTGTCCAGGGTATCGGGGACGGCGCCATCGTGCAGATACTTAAACCACAGTTTGGCGTGCTCGGACTCGTTGCCAGCCGTCTCGGCAAAGATGTTCGAGATCTGAACGTAGCCGTCCTTCTTTGCCTTGGAGGCATAGTAGCGATACTTGGTGTGTGCCTGGGACTCACCGGCAAAAGCGGTCTCGAGGTTCTTCTTGGTTTGGGAATTCTCAAAATCCATAGGTGTACTTCCCTTCAACGCATGCCGCCCGTAGGCTTCGAGCGGCCTCGTCTTTAGGATGCCCTCATGTCGGAAATCTAAACCTTACAATCCTGTTCTTCAGATTTCCACGGGCTAAATGCTCAGCCAGCGATCGCCCTCGGCTCGGCAAAAGCCCTCACGCTCCAGGTCGGCCAGAATGCCCGCGACAAGCTCGCGCTCGACCGGCCCGCGCCCAGCCGCCGCTTCCATATCGTTAACGCCCACCACGGCATCAGCAAGCGTAATCCCCGCCGGTTGGCCATCGCGCGCTGCCAGCAACATGCGCACGATATGCGCGCGCTTTTGGCGACGTGAGCCCTCAAACTTTGATTGACGGCTATAGCCCGCCGAGCGCCTGGACGGATTGGGCAACGTCTTTTTTAGATATGCGCCGTAATCCAGCAACGCGTAATACCACGCGCGCGGCGTGTCGGCATCATCGAGCGGCACGGCAAAGGGAGCGATCTCGTCGGTCGCCGCACCGGGGACCGCCGGACAGGCCGCCTGAATCAGCGGCACCAGCTCGCGGTCGGGAACAGCCGGTACATCGGGAAAGAAGTGATGCAGAAAGACCGTGCGCACGTTGGTCTCCAGATACACGCCTGGAAGGTCAAACGCAAACGACCGGATACCTTGCGCCGTTGCCGGGCCAATACCAGGCAGAGCGACCAAGTCACGCGTCTCACGCGGAAACTCACCGTCCCAGTCCTCCACAACGCGCTGAGCGGCCTTGTGGAGCGCCAGAGCGCGTCGGTTGTAGCCCATGCCCTGCCAAGCGTCCAAAACATCGGAAGGCGCGGCTTGGGCAAGCGCCTGCACGGTCGGAAAGCGATCGAGCCACGCCGGCATACGCGTCTCCACGCGTGGCACCTGTGTTTGCTGCAACATGACCTCAGAAAGCCAAATGATGTACGGATCGCGCGTGCGGCGCCACGGAAGGTCGCGATAACGCAGGACCCCTTCCGAACGAATCATCGAACGAAAGGGGTCCTGAATCATATCTATGCTCCTTATGCGGCGCTATTCCTCCCGGCATGTATACGCACAGGTGGCGTACTCGGGAAACGCTTCGCGGTCGGCGAACTTGGGATCGACGGCCGGGAACTGGCGGTGAGCGACGATGTCGCCGAGCGAAACGGAATCGAGGTAGTCGCGCATCAACGCTTGAGCTCCGGCCCACAGGGGATGATAGCAGCACGTGCCCATGCGCGCACAGTCGCCATCGGGTGCGGTGCAATCATTCATAACCATAGGGCCCTGAACGGCCTCGACGACCTGACGAATGGTGACGTCGTCCGGACTGACCTTGAGACGCATGCCACCGTGGACGCCACGCAGGCTCTCCACAATACCGGCCTGGACCAAACCGTGCTGAATCGAGCGGGCAAACGAATACGGAACATTGACCTCTTCGGCAGCGGTGCGAACAGAAAGCAAACGCTCCGGATCCTCGGCAAGCATCGCCAGCATACGAAGGGCGTAATCAGTCTTCCTCGATATGTCCATTTTTCCCCTTTCAAGGAATACGAACAGCTCGAACGAGCTCCGGGGCCGAGCTTGTGTCGAGACGCTAAATGACCGCAGGACATCCAAATGGTAAATCGGATATCCACTGAATGCCGCGCTTGGAGCGAAATGCATCAGATGCGGCCCACAGTGCAATTTAGTATAACCTAACCCCCTGCTTCGTTGAACAGGTGTTGCGCAACAAAGCTGTTGTTTAGACAGATATGCTTATTAGATTTTACTTGCGTTCCCGAAGGGGCGGGGATTCTGGGCGAAGATGCGCCAGGGCGATCGTTCTATCGAAACAAAGTGCATCAAACGCAAAAAGCCACGTCCGAAGACGTGGCTTTAATTGCGTTGGCGGGAAGTACGGGGCTCGAACCCGCGACCTCCGACGTGACAGGCCGGCGCTCTAACCAAACTGAGCTAACTCCCCAGGCAGACGTTCGCGTTTGTTTCCGCTCGCGTGCGCTGCGGGGATTAGTATACACAGAAGTCTGTCCGGCACGCAACAACTTTTTTGAAAAAATTTTTCGGTCCCTCCGGGAGGGTCTCCGGGGCTGGGGGCGGGGGTTAAGTTTGCTGCTCTACAGTCCTGCGCAAGACGGAAAGCACATTAAGTGCTTTCCTTTGCGTGCGGAACTCGCGACAAACTTAACCCC
>RQBM01000040.1:0-24490 GCA_008668795.1 Collinsella aerofaciens
ATCGCATCGACCATGCGGTCCTGCCCCGGGCGAAACGAGGTGTAGCCAAAATAGGCGCCGAGCGTGTCGAGCGCCATCTGCTGCATGCTATCGGTCATGGTTTCCTAACGTCCAAGTCATCTGCCGCCGATTATACGCCGCCACGCGGACAGCAGCACACGGCCGCCGCCCAGACTAGTCGTTTAAGAACGCCCCCAACGGCTAAGGAGTGTCCCCAGGTGCCGGCAGAAAAGGAACGTCCCCAAGTGCCGGCCCGGCAACGCCGATGTTTTGGCGCGGACAGCGAAAGCCCGCCAGAGCGAGCAAGGTGCCTTGAAACGAGGCGGCATTGACCTTCTGGTCATGCCGCCGAAGTTGAAAGGCAGATTGCCGCTCTGGCGGGCTTGCAGCGTCGAGCCGTTACGCGGTTTGGTAAAACCGCGTAACTTACATGACCATAACGTAGCGCGATCCCACGTAGTACTGCTTACCCATCAGGACCGGCTCGCCATTGGGGCCCGTGAAGCCGGCACGCAGGTTGAGCAGCGGATCGTGCGGAGCAATGCCCAGCTCGGCCGCCTGCTCGGTATTGGCACGAACGGCCTCGACCGTGCGGTAGTCAACCGAGACAATCGGCGTTCCGCCAACACGCTCGACCTCGGCAAAAATCGACTTGTCCTCAAGATCGGCCGTCAACAGCTCACGGTAGGCGTCAAACGGCACAAAGATGTTCTCCTCAAAGATGGGCTCGCCGTCGGCTGTACGCACGCGCTTAATATGCAGCAGCAGCGCGTCCTTCTGCAGGCCAAAGAACTCCATCTCGTTTTGACGTGCCGGCACAATCTGGCGATCGACCACATGTGCGCCCGCCTTCATGCCATTATCGGCACACAGCGCGGTAAACGTCTGCAGCGTCGAAGCGTGGAACTGGCGGTTGATGTGCGGCGTGGAGACAAAGGTGCCACGGCCCTGCTGCTTAACCAGGTAGCCATCGGAGCACAGCTCCTCGACGGCGCGGCGCACCGTAATGCGGCTCACGTCGTACTGCTCGGCTAGCTCAAGCTCGGACGGAATACGCTCCTTGGGTGCATAAACACCTTTCTCGATCGCATCCTTGATTTCGTCGTAAATCTGCTGGTAAAGCGGTGCATTTTTGGGCGCAGGCATATCTAATCACTCTTATCGAAATATCGAAATAACTAATACGTATATAACGTCTAGTTTCATATTACCTCATAATGATAAAACGATACACCCTCCCTACCAAAAAGCGACAGCTTCATTTTGGTAGGTTTTATCTGGGCAAACGAGAGCCTCTCGAAAGCAACGGGGCTTTCGGGGGGGCTCGTTCGGATGGGTTGCGCAGGACCGGCAAAATGCCAATACCCTACTTGCCGTCGTCCTGCTGCAGACTGTCCTGTTCGCTGAGGCGCGCCTGCCTGCTGGCCATGCGTGCGGGCTTGTCGGGATCGGGAACGGCCGTGGGCATGGGCTCGTCGACATGACCACCCCACCAGCCGCCCACAAAGTTGAGCGTGTGGAACACATTGATCACGGCGCCGGGATCAACGTCGCACACCAGCTTGATAATGTCCTGACTCTCGTAGGTCGAGACAACGGTGTTCAGCAGGTACATCTTTTCGCGGCTATATCCGCCGACGACCTCGGCGCAGCTAATGCCGTGCTGAAAATGGTTTACGTAGGCAGTCATGACCTCGTCTGCCTTACGCGTCGTGATCTGCAGCGTCACGCGATCGTAGCGACGATAGAAACTGTCGATGGTCTTGGTCGAAATAAACTGGAACACGATGGAATACGCCGCCTTGTCCCAGCCAAACATAAAGCCAAAGATCGCCAGGATAAAGCAGTTGAAACCAAAGATGACGCCCCAGATGGTCTTGCCCGTGTGGTTGGAAACCCACAGCGCGATAAAGTCGGTACCGCCGGTGGATGCGCCGGACTTAAGCGCAATGGCAGCGCCCAGGCCCGAGACCACGCCGCCAAAAATGATAAGCATGATCTTGTCGCCCAAAAACGGCGCGAAGTGAAAGATGTTGAGGAACAACGACGAGAGCGCAACCTGCATCATCGAGAAGATGACGAAGCGCTTGCTAATGCCGCTCCAGCATAGGAGCGCCACGGGGATGTTGAGCGCGAGCATGCCGAGCGAGATGTCGATATGAACGCCGCCGAGCGAGGTAACGCGATCGAGCAGGACCGCGACGCCGGTGAGACCGCTCGGAAGCAGGTCGGCGGGGCGAATGAACGCCTGGATCAGGAATGTCTGGAGAACGGCGGAAATTGTGACCGCCACAGCAGTGATGGCGCGGCGGACGATGGTAAGGCGGCCGAGCACGAGCACGCGGTCCGTGAGCTGATCGATGGCGTTCGCCACGCGGGCTCCTTTCGAAGGCAAATCTGGTTGTGAGGCATGTCGGCGATTGTAGCACGGAGCATGCGGGGGCGCTTCAATTCACCCTCCCTCGACAACCAAAGCGGGACCAGCAACCCCACGACCAAAGGCCCAAATAACAAGTGAGTAGACTTTACGCGACCTGCAGAGCACACCCAAAACCGCCACCCCTGTGACCTGCGGTTTTACTAGAGCAGATGCGCTTTGTGCTCGTCTTGCACCAAAAAGTCTACTCACTTAGTCCGAATCGAAGCCAAACGGATCCAAATAGATGACAAATTAAGCCAATCCGCAGCAAAAGACGCGTGAATCAGTGCTTCTCGCGGCGGATTGACGCTACAAAGCGGCCAAAATGTCGGTCAGATTATCGATAACGGCATCGGCTCGCGATTGATCGAGGTTGACACCCTCGTGCGGACGCAGCGCCAGGACGCGGGCGCCGGAGCGCTTACCAGCCTCGATGCCCAAAGGCGAATCCTCGATAACCAGGCACTCGGCAGGCTCCACCCCCAGTGCCTCCATGGCACGCAGGTAGATCTCGGGGTCGGGCTTAAACGCACTGCACTCGTGACCGCTGATGGTGTAGTCCAGCACGTCGGGGATACCGGCAATCTCCACCAGCTCGTCGATCAACTCGCGATAGGACGAGCTCGCGATGGCACACTTCACGCCGCGCTCGTGCAGTGCGCGCATCACCGGCTCCGTCTGCTCGTTGAGCAGCTCGGCATACGGAACGGGATGGTCCGGGCTATAGACCTGCTTGTACTCCACGCGCAGACGCTCGCGCAGCTCAACATCGTCGGGCACCAGCGCCTCCCAAATGGCCGGCTCGTTAGACCCCGAAAGATCGGGGATCTCGTCAAAGTGGAACCCCTTCTCCTCCATAAACGCCACGCGACGACGGTTGTAGAACCACTCGGTATCGACCAGCACGCCGTCCATGTCAAACAGCACTGCTTTGATCATACGCATCTCCTCCCACCTGCCAAAAAGGGACAGGTTTATTTTGGTGGGTTTTATCTGGGGTTTTGTGGCGCGACGGATACGCCCTCCCCAGAGCAAAAAAGGGGACGGGGCGCAAACCCCATCCCCTCTCAATCAACCCGTAAGGTCTACTTACTTGTGATTAGTAGGAAAGCTTCCACATGTAGCGACGCATGGTCAGCGGGTGCTGACGGGCCTCGGCGATCTGGTTGCCGTACTCGCGCATAACGGCGAGGTGCAGCAGCGGGTTGAAGTAGGTGATGACGCTCGCGGGCACGGCGTCAGCCAGGCCGTAGTCCTTGGAGTCGATCAGAGCGACCTTGGCGCCCATGCGCTCAAGGAAGGTGAGGGCGCGGGCGTCCATCGGACGGGTGGCGCCATCGGACATGAAGAAGACGTAGGGCTTACCCTCGGTGGAAACCTCGAACGGGCCGTGGAAGTACTCGCCGGTGTTGTAGGCGGCGGCGTCGATCCACTGCATCTCGGTGAACAGGAAGGCGGCGTGAGAATAAGCCATCTTCTCGGAGGCACCGGAAGCCATGAAGTAGATCATCTTGTCGTCCTTGAAGTCCTCGGCGAACTTCTTGGCGAGCTTCTTGCAGTGCTGAGCGGCGTTCTCGCAGAGATCGAAGATGTTGGTGAGGCCGGTGATCATGTCCTCGTAGTGGTCATAACCCTCGGTCTGCTGAAGGATCTCGAGAGCAAGAGCGATGGCGTAGCCGGGCTTCTCGCACTTGGCAGCGTAGTTGGCGTGGAAGCCGTGGACGATGACGTGGTCGGCGTCGACGGTCAGAGCGGAGCCAGCCTTGTTGGTGAGGGAGACGACCGGGCAGTTGTGCTTCTTGGCGGTCTTGTTGGCCTCGACGGTCTCGGGCGTGGAGCCACCGAGGGAGCAGGTGATCACGAAGGTGTGCTCGTTGACCCAGGAAGGCGTGTCGTAGTTGAACTCGTTAGCGGTGAAGATCTGAACGTTCAGCTTGTCCGTGTTGTTGGCCAGGAAGTACTTGGCGGGGTAAAGGTCGGACATGGAAGCGCCGCAGCCGACGAAGGCGACGCTGTGGATCTCGTGGTTGGACAGGACGTCAGCGACGATCTGCTTAGGGAGGTTAAGGTCGATCTCGTACATCTGACACATTCCTTTCGATTTTTGCGGCGCCACATTGCCGGGCGCTCGCAGGGTTACCGTGATTTGGACCGAGTCGCCGGCCCGTTGAGGATGTGACAAAGGAACTGTCCCTTTGACACATTTAGGGATGGAAGCCTGCCTGGGGTATGGGATGCCAGGCAGGCCCCCGGGGGAAAGCGATTAGGCGCTTGGTCGCGACTAGGCCAGGATGCCGGCCGCGGAGAGGGCGATGCCGCCCACGATGGCGATCACGAGAAGCCAACCGGTGTTGACGTTCTTCTTGATGAGCCAGTACATAAGGCCGGTGAGGCCAAGGGAGATCATCTGGGGCATCATGCCGTCCAGGATGTCCTGGATCACGACGGTGCCCTCAGCGAACTGCAGCGGGGTGGTGGCGCCGATCAGCGTAGCGATCATGCCGCCCACGGACATAAGACCCACGATGCCGCAGACATACATGAGCTTCTCCATGAGGTCGCCGCCCTGAAGCTTGCTCAGGTACTCGTGGCCGCCCTGATAGCCCATCTTGGCTGCGAACCAAGTGATCAGCACAGAGGGGACGATGGAGATGAGCATAGCCAGGATCGGGCCCATGATGGAGCCCTGCTGAGCCAGCTGAACGCCCAGGCCAAAGGCGATAACGCGGATGGTGCCCTGGAAGAAGGAGTCACCGATGCCGGAAAGCGGACCCATGAGGGAGGTCTTGACCGCGTTGATCGAATCGGGATCGAAGTTCTCGGGATCCTTGGCGTACTGCTCCTCCATGGAGGCGGCGAGGCCCAGGATGAAAGCGCTCGTCTGCGGGGTGCAGTTGTAGAACGCCATGTGACGGTGGTAAGCCTCTTTCTTAGCAGCAAGCTGCTTGGGGTCGGACTCGTCCGGATAGAGGCGATCGAGCGTGGGAACCATGCCGTAGAGGAAGCCCATGTTCATCTGACGCTCGTAGTTCCAAGAGGCCTGGATGGCCCAGGAGCGCCAGAAGAACTGGCTGACCTTCTTGTTCAGGGACACGTCCTTGGTTGCGGTTGCCATAGTGTGTTCCTCCTTAGTCTTCGTCGTCTTCGAGCGGATCGTAGTCGGAATCGACACCGGCGACTGCATGGGAACCATTGAACTTGAAGCCCATGAAGACGACAGCCAGGCACACGCCGATCAGCGCGACCGCGATGACGGACAGGTTGAGGTACGCGGCGAGCAGGAAACCGATCAACAGGAACGGACTCATAACCTTCATGATCATCATTGTGAGCAGCAGGGCCAAGCCGGAGGCGGGCATGATCTTGGTCGAAACGTTAAGACCAGTGGACAGCCACTCGGGAACCATGTTGACGATGGCCTGAACCAGGTCGGTGCCAACAAAGACGGCGAGGAAGATCGGCAGGAAGTACATGATGGCGTACAGACCGGAGCCGGCGCAGATGTGCATACGGTAGGCGGTCTTGAACTTTCCGTTATCGATCGCGCTATCTGCCACATGGGTGAGGGCGGCGATGATGGAACGGAACACGATGCCGAGGAGCTGACCCAGGACGGCGACCGGGATGGCGATCGTCATGGCGGTCTCGGCAGAAGCATCGGTCAGGCACGCAAAGGCAGCGGCCACGATGCCGCCCAGGACCATATCGGGCGGAACGGCGGCGCCGACCTGCACCAGGCCCATGGACACGAGCTCGACGGCGGCACCGACGGCAAGGCCGGTGGGCACATCGCCCAGCAGCAGACCGACGAGCGTAGCGCCAACGAGGGGCTGCTCGAAGTTAAGACGACCGAGCAGGCGGGAGTCCCACATGCAGAACACGCCGACGAGGCCGACGAGCACCGCACTGATGAACGTATTCATACCCTTCTCCTTTCAGTCAGGCAAAAGCCTGGTTGATTACAGCTTGGCGTCGATGTCGACGCTCTGATACGTGGGGGTCTGCTGGACGTAGAGCTTGATGCCCATGTCGAGCAGCTGGTTGATATCGGCCTTCTGGGTGGCATCGAGGAAGACGGAGCTGTCCTTGCCGCCGACCTGATCGGCACCGTCGTGGTTGGCGGTGGCGCCCAGGTTGATGGCGTCGAGCTTGTAGCCCTGGCAGAACTGCAGCATCTCGGCAGTGTTGCCAAAGACGAACATAACGCGCTCGCCGAGGGTGTTGAGCTTGTCCATCTTGGCGAGGGCACGCTCGACGGTGAAGACGTTCAGGCGCACGCCCTGGGGCTTGGCCAGCTTAAGAGCACCCTTCTTGATGTCATCGTTGGCGGCAGCGTTGTCGACGACGATGATGCGCTCGGCCTGAACCTTGGTGGTCCAGGTAAAGACGACCTGGCCGTGCAGCAGACGGTAGTCAAGACGTGCGAGGACGATCTTGGCGGGACCGGAGCTGTGACGGGGCGCCTTAGCCTTCTTGGCGGGAGCCGCGGCAGCCTCGACCGGTGCGTTGGGGTTGGTCAGACCGGTGCGGGCCTCGTTGATGAGGGCCGCGAGCTCGGCGCCCTTGACGGGGACGGGGCTCATAGCGAGCGTCAGTGCCAGCGGAATGTTGAAACCGCTGACAACCGTGAACTTCGTGCCGTTCTTGGAAAGCTCGACCATGCTGTTGTTGACCGAGCTGCCGAGCATATCGGTCAGCACATAGACGGTGTCGTCCGCGTTGAACGTGGCGATCATGGCGTCCACCTTGTTGGTGATGGGCTCCTTGTCGTCGCGAGCAAGCGACACGACGTGGACGTTCGACACGTCGCCGAGAACCATCTCGAGCGTGTCTTTGGCGCCTGCGGCCAGGCCGCCATGAGATGCGAGAATGATCTGATTCATCTTGCCTCCTCCTTTTCATTATGGTCATTATAACGTCTTATACGTTGCTTATATTGCTAATTAGTATAAAGACCGTTCGCGGGTGAAAATCGACCGTTGACGGGTTTAACGTACTCGAAACGTTTGGCTAGGTAGGCCGGCGCTAGCTGGATAACCCCAGGTCAGACCCTGCGCGCAATCCCCTATCGCACGAAGTACCAGGGGCTTTCCTGTACGGTGGGTTCCAGCGCAATGCCGGTGCGTTCCTTAAACAGATCCATGTCCTGAGATTTTTCGGTCCACCACGCGTTGGGCTTAAAGGTCATGCTCTCAATGACATGACCGACAAACACACTGTTGCGCAGCTTGGAGAAGTCGGTGTTCATAATCAGGATGGACGCGAGCACCAGCACGATGCCCAGGACTTTAATCGCGCCGGCGGGCTCGGCGTAGACACCAATGCCCACCAGTACGGTGACGACCGTCTCGAATGACATTACGACGGGAACTTTCGACGTCTCGAGCCCCATGGACAGACCCTGCATATATAAGACATAGGCCACGGCTGTAGGGATGAGTCCAAAACCAAAGAACAGCAGCAGCAGCTGTGGCGACATTGCCGCGGCGACATCTGGCCACGGAGCCGCGATAGCCGCCATAACCGCACCGCCAAAAACAAGGCCCCAAAACGTGACAGCCAGCGGGTGGACCGTCTTGGTTGCTATCCGGCTAAACACCGCGAGCGACGCGCCACAAAAGCCCGCGATCACGCCCGACGTGACGCCCCAAACCGAAAAATGGAAACCGGAAAGGTCGCCATTGGTCACTGCAAGTACACAGCCACCGATATTAAAAGCGATGGCAACGAGCTTGTTGGGAGTCACATCCTCGCGATAAAGCACGCGGCCGAGCATGACGCCAAACACCGGCGAGGTGTAGAGCAGCACCGAGGCCGTGGACATGCCCACCTCGCCCATGCACTCGTAATAAAGCGTGTTAGCGGTGGCGAGGCCGATAATGCCAAGAAGCGCACAGGGAACAAGCTCTTTAGGACTTGCCTTGAACAGTGCCAGGGGACCCGATGCTTTTCCCTCACGATCGCCTCCCTGGCAACCCATGAACGCCAAGACCGGAGCCATTAAGACGGCACCCGACAACAGGCGAAAGGCCGCCATGCTCTGAGACGAAACGCCCATGGCCGAGATGCCGTTTACAAAGATTCCGATGCTGCCCCACATAAGCGCGGCGATCAGCACCAGCACATAGCCCAGATTGCTTTTCTTCAACGCAGCCTCCTCGGTATTGTTTCCAATATGTTTCATACTACGTTATAGTCGTTATATACATTTTTCAAGACACAAATCGGCGAGCGGAAAAATCTGCTCTACCGCTACAACCCATTGGTGCAAGGGGGTCAGGTTCATATGCGCCAACTTGGTGTAAAGTAACCTGTCCCCAATGACTAGGACTGTCCCCAAGTGTCGAACGTCTCCAAGTGCCGCATCTGGGCCAAGGCGACGCCGATGCTTTGGCAACGCCAGCGAAAACCCACCTGAGCGAGCAAGGTGCCTTGAAGCGAAGCGGCATTGACCTTCTGGTCATGCCGCTGAAGCTGAAAGGCAGATTGCCGCTCAGGTGGGTTTGCAGCGTCGAGCCGTTACGGCGTTTGGTAAAACGCCGTAACTAATAATCCAGCTTCCACATGTAGCGGCGCGTCATGTAGTCCTTGTGAGTAACGGCAGAGAGTGCACGCATATACACGTTGTTGAGGATCGGGGCAAAGATCAGGTGGTTGAAGTACTCGCTCACGCTGTCCTTGATGTCGTTGAGGCCGAGCTCCTTGGCGTCAAGCTGATAGACGCGCTCGCCACCGTACTGGTTGACGAAGCGGATGCCGCGCTCGTCGTTGCAGCGGCTGCGGCCGACGCTGATGAGCTGGAACAGCGAGGTACGCTTGTCCAGGATCTCGAAGGGACCGTGGAAGAAGTCGCAGGTGTTGATGGTGCAGGAGTCAATCTGCAGCATCTCCTGCACGTTGCAGATGCTAAAGACGTAGGCGGCACCAAAGAGCGGACCCTGAGCCATGACGTTGATGCAGGGCTTGTCGGCGTTCTGCTCGGCCCACTTGGCAGCAAGCGGACGGGTGTACTCGACGGCCTTGCGATAGATGGGGTCGACCAAGTCGAACGCGGCCATAGCGGTCTCGTACTCGGCATAGCCCTCGGTCTGCTGCGTAAGCTCCATGGCGATCATGGTCACGACGGCAGAGTTGGTGCGGCCCATGCAGGACTCGTCGACGGCCAGGCTGTCGTACTGGATCTTGTAGTCGCAGACCTCGGTGAGGCCGGACTCGTCAACATAGATGGCGATGGTGCTGGCGCCGTGGTCCTTGGCGACCTGGGCGGCGACGATGGTCTCCTTGGTGCCGCGCATGGACACGACGACGGCCAGGGTGTTCTCGTTGACGTAGGCCGGGGTTGCGTGCACGAATTCGTTGCTGGTGTAGCTGGAGCTCACGACCTGCGTGGCCTCGTGCTCCATAAAGTATTGAGCAGGGTAGTTGCCGCCATTGGATCCGCCGGCGCCAATCCACACGACGCGCTTGATACCGCCCTTGTCTGCCTTGTCAGCCAAAACCTGGGAGACGACATCCTTAACCTGTTCCTGAGTAGTCATCGTGCATCAGCCTTTCTTCTCGTTTGATGCTCTCGATGGCATACAAGTTACATACATGTTTTGGTTATGTCGACTAGTTGTATGCTATATTTGTCTTAGAAATTTTGCTGGTAAGGTTTTCGATTGTTCGTTACCAGCAGTTTTGTTCTTGTATTGAATACATGCTTGCTTAGTTAGGCATACAAGTTAGATATAGGTTGGCAATATGAGCGTCTCATCTAAAAAGAAACTGAGCCAATACGAGCGCTTGGCGGGCATGCTGCGCGACCGCATCGCCGCCGGCACCTACGCGCGCGGAGACAAGCTGCCGTCCGAGATGGAACTCATGGACGAATCGGGGCTGTCGCGCAGCACCGTGCGCCATGCCCTTAAGGTGCTCGTTGATGAGGGCCTGGTTCGCACCGAGCGCGGACGTGGTGCCTTTGTGGCCGACACGCCCGCGCTCCACGAGAACAACCTGGTGTTTTCGAGCTATACCAAGCAGGTCGAAGGCCAGGGCATGAAGCCCACCACGCGCACCGTGGACTCGGGCTTTACCAAGGCGGGCGGCAGCATAGCTAAGTTCTTTGATGCCGCCGTGGGCAGCAAGCTCGTCAAACTTGTCCGTCTGCGTTATCTGGACGATGCGCCGCTGTGCCTGGAGACCACCTATCTACCACCGAGCTTTGAGGCACTCATCGATCGCGATATCAACGGTTCGCTCTACGCCACGCTGCGCCAGGAGTTCCATCGTGCGCCGGCGCAGGGGCATAAGACCTTTGAGGTGTGCTATGCCTCGCAAAACGAGGCGTTTTTGCTCAACGTTGAGCGCGGGCAGGCGCTGATCCTGATCACCGACTACGTCTACGACACCGACGGTCGCCCGCTCCATGTCTCCAAGCGCATCCAACGTACCGACCGCGCCAAATACACCGAGCCCATCGGCTAACCTGCCAAAATAAACCTGTCCCTAAATGGTAGGTTTGGGGAGATCGGGGAACCAGGTTGGTTTGGGTTGGTTGGGCGTGCGCTCGGCCAGGACCAGCTCCATCCAACACATGTCGTACCAGCGGCCGAATTTTTGCGCGCAGCGGTCGAAGGCGCCCACCAGGCGGTATCCCATGTGGGCATGGAAATCCTGGCTGTTGTGCGTCAGATACTCGTCGTCCTTATCGTGCGGCACGGCGATGAGCGCGCACATGCTGGTGATGCCCATCGCGACCAAGCATTGCTTGAGCGCGTCGTGCAGCCTGCGGCCCAGCCCGCCGTGGCGCACGTCGCGCGCCAGATAGATCGACGTCTCGACCGACCAGTCGTACGCCTCGCGGCTGTTAAGCGCGCTCACATAGGCATAGCCCACCGGACGCCCGTCGAGCTCCATCACCAAATACGGGTAGCGCTTGAGCGTACGCTCGATGCGCCCGGCGAACTCCTCAACGCTCGGCACCTCGTATTCGCAGGTAATCGCCGTCTGGCGCACATACGGCTCATAGATGGCAAGCAGCGCCGGCGCATCATCGGGCGTCGCCAGGCGAATCGTCGGCTCGGACATCTCGGGCATACAGCCCCTCCCCCACAAAAGCAAAGGCCGCCCTGCGCCAAACCCAGGCGTAGGGCGGCCCCTCGTCATTACATCAAGCTACAGGACAGCCGCCAGCGCGTCGATGTCCTCCTGCGTCGTGGCCCAGCTGGTGCAAAAGCGCACCACGGTGTGGGTCTCGTCGTACTTTTCCCAATACTCGATCGCGGCATGCTCGCGAATGCGGGCCATGTCCTCGTTGGGCAGAATCACAAACTGCTGGTTTGTGGGCGTCTCCAAGAAGAACTGGTAGCCGCGCTCGTGCAGCACGCGACGAAGCGCCTGCGCGGTTTCGATCGCCTGGCGACCAATCTCAAAATACAGGCCATCGGTAAAGAGCGCCTCAAACTGCACGCCCGTCAGGCGGCCCTTGGCCAACAGCGCGCCGTGCTGCTTAATACGCGGAATGGGATGCGCCGGAGCGTGCATGCCGCAGAACACCACAGCCTCGCCGCAAAGCGCGCCGCACTTGGTGCCGCCGATGTAGAACACGTCGCACAGCTGCGCCAGCTCGGGCAGGGTAATGTCGCACTCATCGGCCGCCAGTGCATAGGCCAGACGAGCACCGTCCACAAACAGCGGAATCTCGCGCTTCTGGCACACCGCGTGAATCGCCGCGAGCTCGGCCTTGGAGTACAGCGTGCCGTACTCGGTCGACAGGCTCACGTACACGGCGCCCGGGAACACCATGTGCTCGCAGCTCTCGTTTTCGTAGAACACCTGGATATAACTTTCGAGATCCTCGGCGTGCATCTTGCCCTCGTAGCCGGGGATGGTGAGCACCTTGTGGCCGCCAAACTCGATGGCGCCCGCCTCGTGGCAGGCAACGTGGCCGGTCTCGGCGGCAACCACGCCCTCGTACGGCGCGAGCAGCATGTCAATCACCGTCGCGTTGGTCTGCGTGCCGCCCACCAGCAAAAATACGTCGGCATCGGGAGCCTGACAGGCCTCGCGAATCAGCTGCTTGGCACGCTCGGTGTGCGCATCGGTGCCGTAGCCAGGCTGCGGCTCCATGTTGGTGTCGACGAGCGCCTGCAGCACCGCCGGATGTGCACCGTGGGAATAGTCATTGTTGAACGCGAGCATGGTAATCCTCTCTAGCCGGACGCGGGCCCGATGATTCAGGTGCCGCTATTGTACGCCGCTCGGATAGGCAATGCGCGCGGCAAGGCACTCAAGCGCCAGCACCAGGGCAAAGCCGCAGCTCACGTCAGTCAAAAAGTGTGCGCCGATCACGATGCGGCCAAAAGCGACAAGCGCCGCAACCACAGCGGCGACCCAAAAGACCACGCGGCGGCGCGACGGCTTTTCCTTAAAGGCCGCAGCGGGAAGCCCGGCGAGCATAAGGCCGATCGCCGCATGCGCCGTGTGCCCGCTCGCAAACGACTTAAAGCCGTCCTTGATCACGCCGGCGGCGATATAGGCCCACTTGTCGGGGTTACCGATCACCCACCACGGCTGAAAATCGAGCCCCTGCGTCGCCTCGATCACGCGCATGCGCGGGCGCGACCACAGCGGTTTGACGATCACGTTGAGGATAATGGCCTGAGCGACCCACACGGCAAGCACCATCAACGCCCAGCGCGTGAGCTCGTCGGGCTCGGTGTCGCGCGTGAGGCGATAGACGATAAGATTGGCGACGATAGCCAGCGCAAACGTCAGCACCAACTGAGCTGCGATGAGCTTGCCGCCAACCCGCAGGGACGAGACGATCTCGTAGCCGGCCAGGCCGACGTTGACGAGGATACCGAGCACGGCGAGCCATTTACTCCCCCTGGAGTCGGGGCGCACCGCGCGCACGAGCATAACGCCCGCGACGCTCGCCGTCAGCTCGAACGGCAGCTCGCCGGCAGCCTCGATAAAGCGGCCGTACATGCTGCCGATGTTGAACAGCGCGCTCGAGATCTGATAATCGAAAAAGCTGCCCACGCCCAGACAAAGGCACAGGACAACCGCAATGGCAGCGGCGTCTTTCTTGTAGATGTACCCGAACATGCTTTCCTTTCCATCGGGCGAAGGGTCGACCCGCAACGTGGTGGGACAAAGTTATCAGTAGTTTTTGTCCCAGGGTCGCTTGCGTTGACAGGCTCGATGCGACTATCGCACCTGGGACAAAAACTACTGATAACTTTGTCCCACCGACTTACTTGTTAGTCATCGTCAGTAGCGCCCAGCTGCTGCAGCAGCATGAGTGTGGCCGCCACGGGGCCGGTGCCGTCGTTGGCGTCGAGACCGCGACCCAGGCCGCTGCCCGCGCCGGCGCCCGCCTTGTAGGGCACCGACAGCTTGCGGCTCTTGGGGAAGTTCACCGCGCCATAGCGATTCTTGAACTCAAAGGCTACCTTCTTGGGAACGTCAACCCCCAGGAAGGTAATGCGACCGCCGCTGAGCGTGACGCTCTCGAGCCCCAGGCGCTCGCCGCGAATGCGGATGCGCGCACGGTTGAACAGGTTGAGTCCCGCCAACGGCAGCTCACCGTGCGCGGCCTCGGTCTCCTCCTGCACCTCATCGATGCTCTCCAGGTCCTCGGCCGCCGCGAGTTTGCGGTACACGAGCACGCGCTGGTCCACCGCCGGCATGTACTCCTCGGACAAGAAGTAGTCGGCCGGCAGGTTGATGCCCACGCTCGCCGCCTCCACGCCGGCATCGTCATCGCCGCGCGCCTCGGCCACGGCCTGTCCCAGCATCTGCGTAAACAGGTCGAAGCCCACGCTCGACAGGTTACCGTGCTGCTCGGCACCCATGAGCGAACCGGCGCCGCGAATCTCCAGGTCGCGCATGGCGATGCGCATGCCGCTGCCCAGATCCTGGAACTCGGAAAGCGCGGTCAGGCGTGCCGTGGCCTCCTCGGTAAGCGGCAGCTCGCCGGGGAACATAAAGTACGCGTATGCCTGCGTGGCTGAGCGGCCCACGCGGCCCTTGAGCTGGTAGAGCTGTGCCAGGCCCAGGCGCTGCGAGTCCTCGATGATGAGCGTGTTGGCCGTTGCGTTGTCGATACCGCTCTCCACGATGGTCGTGGCGATGAGCACGTCAATCTTCTTGGTCGCGAACTCGATCATCACGTCCTCGACCTCGCGCGGGCTCATCTTGCCGTGTGCCACACCCACGCGCGCCTCGGGCGCGGCCTCGTGCACGCGCGCCACGGCATCGTCGATGGTCTTGACGCGGTTGGACACGTAATACACCTGGCCACCGCGGCCCACTTCCAGACGGATCGCCGCGCTCACCACGTCGGGGTCGTACTCCCCCACGTGCACGATCACGGGACGGCGCCCGGTCGGCGGCGTGGTGATCAGGCTCATATCGCGCACGCCGCTCGTGGCCATCTGCATGGTTCGCGGAATCGGCGTTGCCGAGAGCGTGAGCACGTCAATCTGCTCGCGCAGGTTCTTGAGCTGCTCCTTGTGCTGCACACCAAAGCGCTGCTCCTCGTCGATGATCACCATGCCCAGGTTCTTGGGGTTCACATCGGCCGAAAGCAAGCGATGCGTGCCAATGAGCACATCGATCGTGCCCTCGGCAAACGCCTTGAGCGCGCGCTTTTGCTGCGCCGGGGTGCGGAAGCGGCTGAGCACCTCGACCTCCAGGCCAAACGGGGCAAAGCGCTCAAAGAATGTCTCGTAGTGCTGTTGGGCCAGAATGGTCGTGGGGCAGAGCACCATGACCTGGCGGCCGGAGTCCACGCACTTGAAGGCCGCGCGCAGGGCGACCTCGGTCTTGCCAAAGCCCACGTCGCCGCACAGCAGGCGGTCCATGGGCTTGGGCGCCTCCATGTCGGCCTTGATGTCGGCGATTGCCTCCAGCTGATCGCGCGTCTCGTCGTAGGGGAAGCTCTGCTCCATCTCGATCTGCTCGGGCGTGTCGGGCGGGCAGGCGATACCGGTAATCGACGAGCGGCGCGTATACAGGTCGACCAGGTCAAACGCCAGCTTTTTGGCATTCTTGCGCGCCTTGTTGGTAGCACGCGTCCAGTCGGCGGTGTTGAGCCTGGTCAAGCGCGGCTTATCGCCGTCGGGACCAACGTATCGCGTGATACGGTCGACCTGCTCGAGCGGCACGTAGAGCTTGTCGCCGTCGGCGTATTCCAGCAAAAAGTAGTCGCGCTCCTTGCCGCCCACTTCCTGGCGCGCGATCTCGCTAAAGAGCGCGATGCCGTGGGTAGCGTGCACCACGTAGTCGCCCGGCTTAAACGGAAACGTGATCTGCGTAATGTCCACCTTGCGGCGGCTGCGCGCGCGGTTGGCATCCATGCGGGCGTTGAGGTCGGCGATCGAGAACACGGCCAGGTTGGCATCGGGCACCACCACGCCCTGCGGCAGAGCGGCATCGACAAAGGTCACGCGCCCGCGCGAGATGGTGGGCACGGCGGCGCCGGCGGCAGCCTGCGCGGCGCCCGCCTCGAGCGAGCGGGCGTTGAGCGCGTCGGCCTTACGCTCGCGAATGGAAGCATGGGCCTCCTGGCGTGCGGCACGGTTGGCGGAATCCGCCGCTGCCACGCGCACGCGATCGCCGATAGCGCCGGCGTTTTCGGGGGCCGCCGTCAGCGACTCCTCAAAGGTAATGCCCTCGTCACCAAAGGTGAGCTCCATCGACTCGCGCGCACCGCGGTCGGGAATGGCAAACACGCAGGCATAGCGCTTGCCCACGACCTCCTGGATGCGCGTCATAAAACGGTTGTCCGATCCTGCGATGGCAGGCTGCTCAATCTTCAGCTCGGCCGTCACCGCACCACCGGCACGGATGAGGCTCACATAGTTCAGGCGTTGCTGGGAACCAAAGTCGAGTTGCTGGGCACGCACGTACAGACCGTCCAGGCGGTCGACACCCGCCTCACCGGCACGTGCCTCGATATCTTCGTAGGCGCGCAGGCAATCGTCGAACAGCGAGCGCGGCTCGGACAGCACCACGAGCGCCTTGCCGCTCACATGCGACAGCGGGCTTACGGTCTGGCCGTACATCACCGGCAAAAAGCGATCGAGCTCGGGCGTGACGATGCGCGCATCCACCATCTCGAGCAATGCGGCCAGTTTGCTGTCGTCCTGGCTGGCACGATAGAGCGCCACATGCATGTTGTGGACAGCCTCGTCGGTAAGCGCCAGCTCACGGCAGGGGAAGATCTCGATACTGTCCTCGTTGCCGATGGTCTGCCCCGTAGAGCTCACCATGCGACGGATGCGGTCGATCTCGTCGCCAAAAAACTCAATGCGCACGGGCGCTTTTTCCTGCGCGGGGAACACCTCGACGGTGTCGCCGTGCACGCGGAACAGGCCGGGCGCGTCGGCGGCGCCGGCATTGGTGTAGCCCATGCCCACCAGGCGCTGCGGTACCTCGTCAAAAGGAATCTCCTCGCCCACCGCAAAAGTAGTGGACTCCCAGTAGCGGCTCTCGACTGGCGGCACGCAACGCAGCAGTGCACGGGCCGAGGCGACCATGATGCAGTTGTCCCCGCGCACGATGCGCCCGAGCGCCTCGCAGCGCTGGGCAACCACGGCATCGTCAGGCGCCTGCTCGCGCCACGGATAGTCCTTGCGCTCGGGAAAACGGCACACGTGCGCCAGGCCCACATAAGCAGCAAGGCTGCGCGCGGCGCGATCGGCCGCGTCCTCGCCGCTCACAATGTAGACCGTGGGGCGCGGACGGCGCGCAAACTGGGCTGCCGCCATAAGCGTGCGACCCGATTGCGACACGGCCAGCGTCACGTCCTCGCCGGCATCGAGTCCGGCCTCGACAGTCTGCAGCGCCTCGGCAGTGTAGAGCTGCGCGGCTATACGGTGAATGAGCATGCTGTTCCTCCGGCATCGCAACGCCAAAAGCCCGCCGGGGCAAGCTCAGCGGGTCGTTCATCAAAGTTCATTAACGTTTATGGTACCGCACGGCCCCGTGACCAAAAGCCAAAGCGACATCATGCCAAATGTTGCCCACAACGGTCGCGCCAACACGTTTTACCAGCTTATTAACCCGCCATACACTCTGTTCTTTGTTACCTTTCAACACTGATTCGCACCGCAGCGCCCCCTAGCGGGCATTTCGAGCTGCAAAGCGCCTATAATTGACGATATTTACGCATCCAATGCTGTTTTTGAGAGAGGGGGGGGGTAAAAACAAATGGCTGACACTCCATCTTGTGCACTGTACGCCGGGCTTAAGTCACTCGGTCGCATCAACAACGGTAACGCCGCGCAAATTCTCATGGCCGGCAACGCCCGTTACGGTGGACGCCTCATCTCCGAACGCTTGACGGTCCCGTCGTTTATCTCACGCGAAATCGTTCACACCAAACCCGGTGACCTTCCCGAGCCGCTGTTTGCGCCCTTTGAACAAAGTGCACGCCAGATACTCAACCTCATCATGCAAAACCGAGGCTCCGACCCCCAATCGCTGAGCAAGGTCGCTAAACGCTATATGGAGTCGTGCGTCCCAAACATGCAGGATGCCCTTACCAATTGCGGCGTCGACGGCATGCTCTTTAGAAACGGCGTCGAGCGCATCGAGACCACTGACGATAGTGACATTAAAGATCGCCTCTACATCCATCTGATCTTTTTTATCGTTACCGGCTGCCTTGGCGACCCCGCCCGCGCCATCGAGTACACCGAGTCCTTTGTGTCCGACCAGATGCTCTCGACGCTTGGTACGGTCGAGACGACCGTCACCTCATTTTTCTCGACAACCGCGCGCCCCACGGGAGACATTCGCCTGGGGCTGTTGCGCGTCGTGGGCAACTCGGCGCGACCGCCGCTGCGTCCCCTTACCACGAACCCGGTGGGCAGCATTATCGGGTCGCTGACTGGCGACGCGAACGCCATCACCGACGTCGATTCCGATGTCTCGCGCCAGCACCTGCGCATTTGGTTCCAAGACGGTCGCTGGCTTGCGCAGGGCCTCGACTCCACCAACGGATCGTTTTTGATCTCGGGCGTCGACCGCTGCCGGCAGCCTATCGAGCTGCCTCGACGCGACCGCCCCGCCAACTTTGCCAACACCCCCGTCGAGATTCACAACGGAGACACGCTTTGTTTGGGCGCCACGACGCGTTTTTTGGTCATTCGCATCACAGACTAGTCTGCCCACACATCTTCGACGCAAAAGGTGCCGTTATTTGCATTAACCTCTGCAAATAACGGCACCTTTTCAATTAAGACAACGGTTGCGCTACCTTTTGACTAACATTATTGCTATGCATTTTTTCTCGAAAGGATCGCCCCGTGACGTACGACACGGACATGGATATCATCGCGTTGTCCCCCTTTGAACCAAACGCCATGTTTGCGACCACCGAAGACTCCGATACCATTCGCCGCTTTACCACCCTGTTGGATTGCGGGGCAGTCGGCGGCGACTCCCACCATCTTCGCAAGGTCGCCAACACCGAGGGCGAGACCTTTGCGCTCAAGACGCTGTGGCCCCTCAGCGGCTGTGATGAAAACGGCTCCGCTGTCAGCCCCTCGGGCATTAAGACGCTCACCGAGGAGTATCGCAATCTTGCAGTCGTCTCACTGTTGGGCGGCTTTCCCAAAACCTATGGCTACGGTTATGCCGGCAACACACCGGTCATCCTTATGGAATGGATTGAAGGCCTGCCCCTTCGCGATGCCGCGGCAGAGCTAACCGACCCCGCCGAGGGCGGCCGCATTCCCGCAAACACCGTCGCCGCAATCGGAAAACGCCTGGGAGAGATCCTCCTGAGTGCACAAAAGCTCGATACACCTTTTGTGCACCGTGATATCTCCTTGCGCAACATCATTATTCGAACGACGCGCCGACCCCTTGCCCAGCAGATTGCACACTGCAGTTTTGACCTTTGCCTGGTCGATCTGGGCAGCTCGAGCATCAAGCGCTCGGACCCCTCGTTTACCATGTCCACCGGCATCTGGCGCAACGGCACCCCCGAGTTCGCCCCACCCGAGATGCTCTCCAACGACATCCCCGAGCTGGCGCCGCTGCGTACGTCGCCCAGCATCGATACATACGAGCTCTGCAGCGTGCTCTACACGCTCTATGCCGGCCACACGCCATATCGTCTAAACGAGCATATGGACCAGTCGCCCTACCTGTACAAGATCGAGCACGAGCCCGAGCTGCTCGAGGCGCGCTTACCCGGCGACCAAAAGCTTGTCGATGTCATCATGAGTGGCATCCATAACGAGCAGTCCCAGCGCGCGCCGCTGTCTACGATTGTCGGCAAGCTCGATGCCTGGATTAAAGACATCGATTTTGAGCCGCGCACGCCGCTGCCCGCACCTGTCGACTTTAGCCAGCAACCAAAGGCTTTCGGCTCCGACAAGGCTCAGACGCGCCATCCGATCATCTCGCGTCGCACTGCGCTCACGCTCGGCGGTGTCTGTGTTGCCGGCATCGCAGCTTCCGCCATTGCCACGGGGTGCTGGGGGCTTATCGACCTTGCGCACGGCATCAAGCCGTCACTCGACGATTACACCTGGGAAGAACTCGCCCTAATCTCCCGCAAAATCCAAGAGACATCTTCCAACAAAAAGGCGCTCGCGATTGCCGAAACCTACCACCTGGTAAGCAGCAAGCAGTCGCTCGAAAACGAGAACACCAAGACCGTCAGGCTTTCCGATGGGACCAAGGCACAAGTCCAGATCGTGGGCTTTAAGGCAGACACGTTCACCGATGACGGCCTCCCCGCTGGCATCACCTTTATGTTCCGCACCCCCATCGCCATGCGCGCCGTAAATGACAGCGCTGCGACGGGTGGCTGGGAGCAATCGTCGCTTCGCGAATGGTTGGCAGACGAGGGCATGGCTACGCTGCCCGACGATCTCCGTAATCAGATCCGCTCGGTGCGAAAGCTCACCAACAACACCGGCGGCACCAAAGACGCCTCCAGCATCACCGCCACCGATGACAAGCTGTGGCTGCCGTCCATGAGCGAGCTGTGCGGCTACCAGGCGCCTGAAACGTTCGCAGACGGCTACGGATACCTTTCTGACCTCTACAGCGGAGAAGGCGAACAGTACCAGCTCTATCGCGAGCAGAGCGTAAGCAGTCTGACCACCAACGACGCCATGATCCGCACCGTCGCCGGCAAAAAGATCTGCTACTGGGAGCGCACCCCCAGCGCCGACTGCAGCGAGGGCGCCAACTCGACGTACTTTAACCGCGTTGGAAAAGACGGCGACGTGTTTAGCTGGGCAACGCCTGGAAACGATCCGGACCAAATGACCTATGTCCTGCCCGGCTTTTGCATCTAACACCTTCCCCGGACACCAGAAAGGAGCCTTGCATCATGCGTGCGGAAACACCTTCCGAGGTGCTCTTTGATTTCCTCAAGTGCGACCTGCAGATCAATAATCGAGAAGCGGCGCGCATCTTGATTTCGGACAAGCCGATGGGCTCCAATCCGGCTCCAAGGTTTCGCATTACCGAAAAGACGTTTCTGTCGCGACGCGTGGTGCACGTCGTTCCGGGTACCGACAAGATTGACCCTGAGATGTTTACCGATTTTTCGCAGAGCGTCCAGAACTTGGCTGCAGCTGTAAAAATCGGCAGCGCCAGCAGTCCAGCGGCCGTCAACGCTTGCCAGCAAGCCATTACGGCGCATGCCCTCGAGCGCATGGCAACGTCGCTCGAACACTGGGGGCTCGATGGCTCCATCCTGCGCAATATCTTTGACCGTATCGCCGTCACGCCTGGCCTCAAGCAAAGCGACCGGCGCCTTTTGGAGCTCCTTGCGCTAACGGTCTGCGGATGCCTGGCCGATCCAAATGCCGCCGCCTCCGAGGTCAAAGACTTTGCTATAACGCAGCTAGCCCAGACCTTTGGCACGCTTGAAACCGCCGAGGCGATCCAGGCGCAGGACACTAACTGCAAGGTCAACGAGCCCCCTGCAAAACTAGGGCTGCTCAGGCTTGCGAAAGACGGTTCGGCCTTGCCTCCGATTTATCCCTTGAGCCTCGATCCCGAGGGTACGGTACTAGGCTCTTTTGCACACGACCGAAACGCCATCACCAATGTAGGACCCGATGTATCCCGCCGGCACCTGCGCGTAGCGTTTTCAAACGGCACATGGCTCGCAAGCGGCCTTCATTCTACTAATGGAACGGTGCTGGTGACACGCAGTGGCGCGACCACCGTTATCGAAAAGCCACGCTCGCTGCGGACCGCCGACGACGAGGACAAGCAGATTCCCATCCACGACGGCGACTTGCTCAAGCTGGGCTCCTCGACCGATTTTTTGGTGCTGAAGATCTCCTCAAACGTACGCGCGCTGGCCTAGGGCCGAGCTCACATAATAAGAACCAACGCAAAAGAGCGCCGCTGCACACACATCGCAGCGGCGCTCTTTTGTACAAAAGCGCCCCCGGCCTTGTAACCGGGGGCGCCTATAAAGGGGAAACGAGCTTAAAAAGCTACATTAGGCGTTAAAGCGGCGGCGGGTAGCACCAGCGGCGATGGCAGCGGCACCCAGACCAGCGATGATCGTAACCTGAGCGGCAACGCTATCACCAGTGGTGGGAAGGGCAGCCTCGTCGGCCTTCTTCTCGTCCTTAGCGGGAGCCTTGGTCTTCGTGGTGGTCGTGGTAGTGGTCACCTTCGGCTGAGCAGGCTCAACATAGGGAACCAAGGAGTCAAGGACCTTCTTGGCGGCATCAAGCTCAGCCTGAGCCTTTACCTCGGCCTTCTTGGCGAGCTCAAGGTCAGCATAAGCGTCGAGAACATCGCTCTTGGCCTTCTCGTACTTGGCAGCAGCAGCCTCGGCCTCGGCGGACTTAGCACCCTTGTTGGCCCTTGCGTCCTCGAGAGCCTTGGCGGCCTCCTCCTCAGCCTTCATGGCATCGTCCAGAGCCACCTTAGCATCGTTGGCCTTGGCATGAGCTTCATCCCATGCAGCCTGAGCATCGGCAACTTCCTGCTCGGCCCTAAGGGCAGCATTATCAAGCTCATTGAACTTGGCTGCAGCCGCATCGTCGGCCTTCAGAGCATCGTTGTAAGCAGCCTGTGCCTCCTCAAGAGAGGGAAGATTCTTGGCATCCTCGAGAGCAACCTGTGCATCGTTTGCGGCCTTGAGGTCCTCGTTCTTCTGCTTCTCTGCATCCTTGGCAGCCTTCTCGGCATCGAGCGCATCGTTGTCAAGCTTGTTAAACTTGGCAGCAGCGTCATCAGCAGCCTTCTTGGCATCCTTGAGGGCGGTTTCAGCATCCTCGACGGAAGGCAGGTTCTTAGCAGCATCGAGGTCAGCCTGAGCCTCATCGCGAGCATCGCGAGCAGCGGCCCACTCGGCGTCCTTAGCCTTAGCAGCATCGCGAGCCTTCAGAGCCTTGTTGTTGAGCTCATTGTACTCGCGACCAAGATCATCAGCATCAGCCTTAAGCTGAGGATACTGCTCGCCAAGGTTCACCAGGGCAACAGCAGCATCCCACTGTGCCTTCAGATCCTCGGCCTCCTTGGTGGAGTCCTGCAGCTTGCTGTATGCCTTGTTGTCTGCATCGACGGCATTGTTGTAGTCAGTCTGGGCCTTATCGACCTTAGCCTGCGCATCAGCAACGACGCCCTCCTGAGCATCAACCATCTGGCCTAAACGCTGAATCTCCCACATATTGTCGGAAATCTGAGCCTGCGTCAGCTGCTTCTTATAAGAGTTGAGAACACCCTGTTGGTTATTAAGCTCAGACTTGGCGGCAGCAAGAGCTTCATTCGCTGCGCACAGGTCATCGAAGGTCTTGTCCTTGTTAGCCTGATCCTCGGCAACGTCACCGTTGATCTTATCGTGATAATCCTGGGCAAGCTTATCTGCCTTTGCCCTATTAGCCTCAAGATTCTTATAAGCTTCCGCTGTATTGTTTACCTCGTCGAGCTTAGCGTCCCACTCGCCCTTCTTGGCATCGGCGGCGTCCTCAGCATCGGCTGCAGCGTTGTCAAGCTCATTGAACTCCTGGCCCAGCTGATTGTCCTTATCAGCAGCCTTCTTAAGCGCGGCCTCAGCATCGGCAACGGCCTTGTCTTTCTTGTGGGCAGCAGCAAGATTCTTCTCTGCCTCAATCTGCTTATCGACAGCCGCTTTCCAATCGGACCTAGCGTCCTTTGCGTCCTGAGCAGCCTGGTCAGCAGCGTTCAGAGCATCGTTGTATGCCTGGCCGGATGCGTTGGCCTTATCCATGGCATCGTTGTATGCCTTCTGGGCGTCCGCAACGGTCTGGTCCTTCTTCTGGGCGACCTTCAGATTGGCCTCCGCCTCGGCCTTCTTACCTGTAGTCTTGGACCATGCGGCCTTTGCGTCGTCCGCATCCTTACGAGCATTGAGGGCCTTGTTGTCGAGCTCGTTGTACTTAACACCGAGTGCGTCGGCGGCGTCCTGGGCGTCCTTGTAAGCCTTCTTGGCATCGGCCAGAGCGTCCTTGGCGGTGTCGAGCTTGTTCTTGGCCTCCTTCTCGGCAGCCTCAGCGTCCTTAAAGGCGTCCTTGGCCTCCTGGTCGCCGGCCTTAGCCTCGGCCTCGGCAGCCTTAGCCTCGTCGTAGGCCTTCTCGGCCTTCTCGACGTTAGCCTTAGCCTCGTCGTAGGCCTTCTGGGCCTTCTCAACGTCGGCCTTAGCGGCAGCAATCTCTTCCTTGCTGGCCTGCTTCTGCTCGGCCTTGACGTCATCGTTGGCGTCGGTGCCGGACTCAGCGAAAGCAGCGGTCTGCAGGACCGGAGACAGTGCAAGGCTGGCGGTAACGGCCATGGTCACCGCAGGCTTAGCAAGGTTGAGCTTGGATTGCGCTTTTTTGTGCGCGGGCTGATACTTTGCCATGCTTTCCCCTTTGTTCAGAAACAGCCCATCCCGAAAAAACGAGACAGATTTACTAATGCACGGTTTATTTAAAAGGAAAAAAACGGTACCGTCAAGATTCTTTCGCAAATTGATCGAGGCGGCCTCGGCCCCGCCTTGCTCTAGCCCTCCGCCTTCTTGCTCAGCTCGTCCATCTCCTCCAGCTTCGACATGTCCAGGTACCTCCTCTTGCCCCATTCGTGCTC
>RQBM01000179.1:0-6803 GCA_008668795.1 Collinsella aerofaciens
GCGCGACGCTTGGCGCCATCGCTTAGCTGCGAGCCATCGATGATGGCGGTGACGTCCGCCAAAGAACGATGGTGATGGTGGTGGGCGTGATGATGGCCCTCGTGGCCATGGCCGTGGGCCTCATGGTCATGCTCGTGTGTGTGTTCGTGTTCGTGCTCGTCGTGGTCATGATGGTGGTGCTCATGTTCGTGCGTGTGCTCGGCAGTTGCTTCGTTGCCGTAGAGCCAGGCCATATCGTGATCGTGGTTCTCGAGCTCCTCTGCAAGCTGGATGTCGAAATCGCAGGCGTCGATGCCATGCTTGTTTGCACGCGTGACGGCGATCGTAAAGCCGTCGACCGGCAGTGTGGCGAGCTGTTCGCGCAGGTGCTCCTCGCTGGCGCCCAGGTCGAGCAGGGCCGCGACGGTCATGTCGCCGCTGATGCCCGAGGTGCCGTCGATGATAAGCGTGTGCTGATGGTTGGACATGGAATGCTCCTTAACGGGCGTGGGGCGTGCCGGCGCTCAGATGATTGATAAGACTTGCCTGGTAGGCGGCACCAAAGCCGTTGTCGATATTGACGACCGATACGCCGCTGGCACAGGAGTTGAGCATGGCGAGCAGTGCGGCTACGCCACCAAAACTTGCGCCGTAGCCCACGCTGGTGGGAACGGCGATGACCGGACAGCTCACCAGGCCGCCGACAACGCTCGCCAACGCGCCCTCCATGCCGGCGATGGCGATGACCACCTGCGCCTGGGCAAGTTCCTCGGCATGCGCGAGCAGGCGGTGCAGGCCGGCAACACCCACGTCGTAGAGGCGGTCGACCTCGTTGCCATAGAATTCGGCCGTCAACGCGGCTTCCTCGGCGACGGGCAAGTCGCTCGTGCCGGCGCAGGCGACGACGATGCGTCCGTTGCCAGTAGGGGAGGGCTTGCCGCCCACCAGGGCGAGCTGTGCGTTCGGGATATACCCCAGGTCGATGCCGTTGCCGAGGAGCTCCGAGGTGCGGGCTGCTTTTTCGCTGTCCAGGCGCGTGACCAGGATGCGCTCCTGACCGGCATCGCGCAGCGCTTCGATAATGGCGGCAATCTGCTCGGCGGTTTTACCGGCACCGTAGACAACCTCGCCGGCTCCCTGGCGCACCCCGCGCGAAAGATCGAGCTGCGCAAAACCCAGATCGGCGGTCGGCGCCGTCTGGATGCGTGTGAGGGCGACTGCCGGGGCGACTGCTCCGTCGGCAACATCGCTCAGCAACTGCTCAAGATCTCGCTTATCCATATATGTTCCCTTCGACGGCGCAAAGTCTAGCACTCAAAGGTATGTTTCCGAACACTAAAACAAAATTGTTCGGAAACTATAGGACAGACTGATTCAATTGTTAGACGGATCGACTAGTCGCGCAGGATGATGTCCATGGCGAGCATCAGGTTGCGCTCGTCGATGGCAAACGGGGCGGCTTCGCGCGTCTTGGGCTTGGCACAAAACGCGATGCCCGTGCCCGCGGCCTGAATCATAGGGATATCGTTTGCCCCGTCGCCGATCGCGACGGTGTGGGCCATATCGACACCGCACTCGACTGCCCAATCCAGCAGCCGGATGAGCTTGGATTCCTTGGTCACGATGTCTGCCGCCAGCTTACCGGTGAGCTTGCCGTCCACGACCTCTAGGCGGTTAGCCAGGCAAAAATCGATGCCCGCGGCGGCCACGATCTTGTCGGCGACCTCGTGGAAGCCGCCGCTTACCACGCCGACCTTCCAGCCCTTGCTGTGCGCCGAGCGCACAAGCTCCAGCGCGCCAGGAGTAAACGTCACGCGCTCAAAGGTACGCTCGAACACACTCTCGTCCAAGCCGGCAAGCAGCCCAACGCGCTCCTCGAGCGCCTGCTTAAAGTCCAGTTCGCCGCGCATGGCGCGCTCAGTGATCTTCGCCACTTGCTCGCCTACGCCGGCCTCCTCGCCCAACAGGTCGATGACCTCCTGGTCGATGAGCGTGGAGTCGATATCCATAACGATGAGGCGTGCAGTCATGGCGGGCCTTTCCGAGTGCAGTTGTATTGGGACACATTGTCGCACGTGGCGCGCCTTGGCGACGGCCGCGGTGCGTCAATTGTTTCGTCTCCGTCAAGTCTTTGGGCAGGAGCTACTTTTCCGCGGCACATCGACGCAGGTGCGATAAGATAGAACGCCATGTCCGGCTGCGCGGTTTACGCAGGCAGGGCAAATCTGTACGACGCCGCCCGGAACGACACGGGGCGGCACAGATCCATAAAGGAGGATCACTGGTATGAGCCAGACCCGTCCCATTGACGAGCATTCCATGCACACCCGTACCTGCGGCGAGCTTCGCTTCGAGAACGTGGGCGAAGAGGTCACCCTCACCGGTTGGGTGAGCCGTCGCCGCGACCACGGCGGCCTTATCTTCTGCGACCTTCGCGACCGCGAGGGCATCACGCAGCTCACCTTCGACCCCGAGCACTCCGATGGCGATGCCTTTAAGATCGCCGAGACCATGCGTCCCGAGTGGCCCATCAAGATCCACGGCGTCGTGCGCGCTCGTGGCGAGGAGACCACCAACACCAAGCTCGCGACCGGCGAGATCGAGGTCCTGACCGATCATGCTGAGGTGCTCAACACGTCCGTCACCCCGCCGTTCCAGATCGAGGACGGCATCGAGACCAGCGAGGACACCCGCCTGCGCTATCGCTATCTGGACCTCCGCCGTCCCGAGATGATGGCCAACCTCAAGCTGCGTTCCGACTTTACCTTTGCCATTCGTGAGGCGCTGCACAACCGTGAGTTCATGGAGGTCGAGACGCCCTCCCTGTTTAAGTCCACGCCCGAGGGCGCTCGCGACTTCATCGTTCCCAGCCGTATTCAGCCGGGCAACTTCTACGCCCTGCCGCAGTCCCCGCAGCTCCTGAAGCAGCTGCTCATGGTCGGTGGCGTCGAGCGCTACTACCAGGTTGCCAAGTGCTTCCGCGACGAGGATCTGCGCGCCGACCGTCAGCCCGAGTTCACCCAGGTCGATATCGAGATGTCCTTCGTGGACCAGAACGATGTCATGAGCGCGCTCGAGGAGGTTCTTGCCGATGCCTTCGGTCGCATGGGTGTCGAGATGCCCACGCCGCTGCGTCGCATGAACTACTGGGAGGCCATGGACACCTATGGCTCCGACAAGCCCGATACCCGCTACGGCATGCACCTGGTCGACCTGACCGACATCTTTGCCAACTCCAAGTTCAAGGTCTTCGCGACCGCTGCGAACGAGGAGGGCTCTGTCGTCAAGGCCATCAACGCCAAGGGCGCCGGTGCCTGGGCGCGTGCCAAGATCGATAAGCTCGCCGGCGTGGCCTCCACGTTTGGCGCCAAGGGCCTGGCATGGATCGCCTTCCGCGAGGATGGCTCCATCAACAGCCCCATCGTCAAGTTCTTCTCGGACGAGGAGATGGCCGCTCTGCGCGGGCGCATGGACGTCGAGCCCGGCGACCTTGTGATGTTCGCCGCCGGCCCGCGCCTGCTTTCTGATGAGATCCTGGGCGGCATGCGTTCGCACATGGCCAACGCGCTCGAGATCAAGCGCGAGGGTCACGACTTCCTGTGGGTCGTCAACTTCCCGCTGTTCCATTGGGACGAGGATCGCAAGGCCTATGCTGCCGAGCACCAGCCCTTTACCCTGCCGACCGAGACCGACATCGCCAAGATCGAGGCCGATCCCCTGGCAGCCGGTTCGTGCACCTACGACTTTGTCATGGACGGCTTTGAGGCCGGCGGTGGCGGTATGCGTATCCACAACGCCGAGATGCAGATGTCCATGCTCAAGCTCCTGGGCTTTACCGAGGAGCGCGCCGAGTCTCAGTTTGGCTTCCTCATGGAGGCCCTCAAGTTTGGTGCGCCCCCGATGGGCGGTTTCGCTCTGGGCCTGGACCGCGTGTGCATGCTGCTTACCGGTTCCGACTCCATCCGCGACGTCATGGCGTTCCCCAAGACGGCCAGCGGCTCCGACCTCATGTCGGGCGCCCCGAGTGCCGTTAGCGGCGCCCAGCTCAAGGACGTCAGCCTGCGCCTGATGTAGGCGAGCGGCTACATATTGTCCGCAACGAGGGAAGGACGTGCGCCTTCCCTCGTTTTTTTATACACCGAGATTGTGAGGGCATGGGATGACCGGGCGTCGCGGAAAGTGCATCCCGAAATCTGCATCCAGAACGGGTCGCGCTTTCCCAAAGGGGGTCCTCTGGGAAAGCGCGACCCAGAATTCGGCAAAATAATGGGGCACAGTTTCCGGTTGAGCTGTCTAACGGAAACTGTGCCCCAGAATGAGCGCTCAAAACGGGATAGGCTTTCCGCAACAACTGTCTGGCGGAAAGCCCGGCCCAGTTTCCTACAGTGAGTCTCTCTGGATCAGCTGCATGTGCATCACGGAGGTGGTGGGCTCGGCACCCTTGATCATGTCGAGCGCAATGTTGGCGGCCATGTGGCCTTCTTCTCGCAGGGGCTGGCGGACGGTCGTGAGCGCGGGGACACAGCGCGTCGCAATCTCGTGATCGTCGAAGCCGACGACAGAAACGTCCGCAGGAACGGATAGGCCTGCCTCGTTGAGTGCGGTGATGACGCCAGCCGCGATACGGTCCGATCCGCAGAGCACGCCATCGAAAGCAATCTCGCGCGCGAGGATCTGGTGCATGGCCTGATAGCCGTCTCCGTTGTTCCAGCCGGTATAGATAACGTTTGCGTCTGGGAGGTCTTCGCCCAAGACGGCACGGTAGCCGCGCAGGCGGTCGACAACAGCGGGGTTGTCTTGCGGTCCCAACACGGCGACGATATCTTTGCGCCCGCGTTCCTTCATGGCGAGTGCCGCAAAGTGTCCGCCCTCTTCGTCGTCAGAGTAGACCGTCGAGAACACATCGCGATAGGGGTGGCCCTCGAGCTGGCCGCACAACACGGTGGGTACGCCCAGCTCGCGCAGCACCTCGAGCAGCTCACTGCCCTTGTAGGGGGAGACGTCGATCACGGCGTCGAACGAGCGGCGCTCAAAGTGCTCGCGTGCGCGGTTGCGCTCATGCGTAGAAGACGCCTGTAAGATAACGGGCAGATAGGACGACTCCGACAGTTCCTCGGTAATGCCGCTCAAAAACTCGCTATAGGTGGGGTCGCTGAAGAGTTCACTCAGGGGCTCGGTCACGAGCACGGCGATGATTTCCGTGCGCCCGACAGCGAGCGCTCGGCCACGAGCGTTGGGGACAAAATTGACTTCCTTGGCCGCCGCGCGGACGCGCCTTTTGGTTTCCTCGCTAATGCGGGGCGAATCGTTGAGAGCGCGCGATGCCGTGGAGCGCGACACGCCGGCAGCTGCGGCAACCTCGGCAAGCGTAGGTGCGGTGCGAACTGGTTGGGTCATGGCGTCTCCTGGAGAATGCGGTCGATGTTGTCGCTGATACGGGCTGGTGCGGATACAGCTTACTATAGCGCGTCTGAACAGCGTTCATGATATCCGGTGACCGGTGTCGTTTTGCAACCAAGCCGCAATCGAATACGTCTCGTATGGGTGAGATATCAGCGGGCGTGGCGGTTGCCTACGAGCTTAAGAACGATGTCTTGAGCTGAGTTTCGATACTCAGGGTGACATAAGTGTCGCGGTTGTACAACCGGTTGCACCGTTAACCCGACCAAATCGACCGTTCAGCGGACAACCGGTTGCACAGTTTTTTGCATCGCCCGTAAGATAAGGACAACCGGTTGCACAAGAATCACTACGATGACGAAGGAGCATCACCATGGACACCATTAACGATTGGGAAAACCAAGCGCTCACCCATAGGAACCGCCTGGCACCCCATGCGTACTTTATGGGTTATGAGACCGCCGATCTCGCTGCAACGTACAGCCGCGAGCTGTCGCGCGGGTTTGTCCAGCTGTCCGGCTCGTGGCAGTTCCGCCTCTTTGAGGGCCCCGCTGCCGTCTCTAACGAGGAGCTTTCCACGTACGAGCCCGAGTGGGATCACGTGGAGGTTCCGCACCTGTGGCAGGTGGACGGCTATGGCAACCTTGCCTACACCGACGAGGGCTTCCCGTTCCCGGTGGATCAGCCGTTCGTTCCCTCCGACGACCCCACGGGCGTGTACCAGCGCATCGTCAACCTTCCCGCCGTTCCTGCCGGCGCTCGCGAGATCATTCGCTTTGACGGCATCGAGAGCTATGGCGAGCTGTACGTCAACGGTCAGTTTATCGGCATGACCAAGGGTTCGCGCCTGTCTGCCGAGTTCGACGTGACCGACGCGCTCGTCGAGGGCGACAACCTGTTTGCGGTCAAGGTCCTGCAGTACAGCGATGGCAGCTATATCGAGGATCAGGACATGTGGTGGGCCTCGGGCATCTTCCGCGATGTGTACCTTATGCAGCGTCCCGCCGCACGCCTGGTCGACTTTAGGTTCCGCACGCACCGCGAGGGCGATGCCGCTCTGATCACGCTCGATACGGTTGCCGAGGGAGCTACCCGCGTTGTGTTTACGCTCAGTGATGGCGAGAACGTGGTGGCTACGGGCGAGTGCGTCGACGGCCATGCCGAGTGCAACGTGACCGATGCCCACTTCTGGAATCCCGAGGATCCCTTCCTCTATGACCTTACGTTTGAGGTCTACGACGGTGACCAGGTCAGCGAATACGTCCCGCATCGCCAGGGTCTTGCCGAGGTGACGGTCGAGGGCAATCATATCTACCTCAACGGCACTTACTTTAAGATGCATGGCGTCAACCGCCACGATCACGACGATCACAAGGGCCGCGCCGTGGGCCTCGATCGCATGCGCCGCGACCTGGAGCTCATGA
>RQBM01000048.1:0-3957 GCA_008668795.1 Collinsella aerofaciens
AAAGGAATTTCTCGGGGCCGCCTCTCGGCGGCCTTGCGAAAAACAAATCCAAGTTAGACCATTTCAAATGGTTCGATGTCTGCCCGGATGCGACACTGAATGTGTCCATCCTCGCAGTATCCGGTTCTCAAGGTGCACGCTTTGCGGCTCATCCGGTCCGACCGGGCCGCGCGGCAAGGAGATATATTGCCAGACCGCGAAGCCTTGTGGGACGTCAATTCCACTCTTCACAAGTCCTACACAACATATCGCTTTCTATAGGTAATAGAAAGACTAGTGCGGATCTTCCGCACGCATCAGATGATGACCCTTTGGTTCAGGAATATATAGAGATCGGTCACCTGTAAGTGTCTATCTACCCGCGCTTTTAGCAATGTAAACCGCGCTTCAGATAAAAAGAGGGAGCGCCGCGCACAACGCGACACTCCCCTAGCGATTCAAGAGAATCTATTAGGCCTCGAGAGCCTTCTTGGCGATGGTAGCCAGCTCGTTGAAGGACTCGATGTCCTCGTAGGCCATCTGAGCCAGGACCTTGCGGTCGAGCTCGATGCCGGCAACCTTCAGGCCGTGCATGAACTGAGAGTAAGAGATGTCGTTCAGGCGAGCAGCAGCGTTGATACGGGTGATCCAGAGAGAACGGATCTCGCGCTTCTTGTTGCGGCGATCACGATACTGATACTGCAGGGAGTGCTGGACCTGCTCTTTAGCATGCTTGTAAGTACGCGAAGCGGCACCGTAGTAACCCTTCGCACGGTGCATAACGGTACGGCGCTTCTTCTTGGCGGCAACAGCGCGCTTAATACGTGCCATGTTCTATCAACTCCTAGATGGTAAAACGAAAACGGGAACGCGAACTTAGGCGAGACGCGACTTGATGACCTTGCGGTCGGCAGCGGCAATCTCGGTCTCCTGACGGAAGCCACGCTTACGCTTGGTGGACTTCTTACTCAGGATGTGGCTCTTGAAAGCCTTGGCGCGCATAAGCTTGCCGGTACCAGTCTTGCGGAAACGCTTCTTGGTGCCGCTGTGGGACTTCATCTTAGGCATGAAATACTCCTTAATCGGTTACAGAACACTAGTTACTTGCTATCGCTTGCCGCTTTATCCTCATCGAAGGCGCCCTTAATCGGGGCGAGCAGCATAAGCATGTTACGGCCTTCCATCTTGGGCTTGGACTCGACCGTAGCGTAAGGCTTGAGATCCTCGGCGAGGCGCTCGAGAACGTTAAGGCCCTGCTCCGGGTGAGCCATCTCACGGCCGCGGAACATGATGGTGATCTTAACGCGTGCGCCCTTCTTGAGGAAACGCAGAACGTGGCCCTTCTTGGTCTCGTAGTCGCCAACGTCGATCTTGGGTCGGAACTTCATTTCCTTGACCTCGACCTTGGACTGGTTCTTACGAGCAGCCTTGGCCTTCATGGCCTGCTGGTACTTGAACTTACCGTAGTCCATGACCTTGCAGACCGGCGGCTCCGCGTTGGGAGCGATCTCGACCAGGTCGAGACCCTGATCGTCGGCGACGCGCTGGGCATCGCGGATGGCGAACAGGCCGAGCTGAGAGCCATCGACGCCAATCAAACGGCACGAAGATGCAGTGATCTCGTCGTTGATGCGGGTGTCATCAGACTTAGCTATTTTCCCTACCTCCATTCATAAAAAAATAACCCGGCGCTTCTCAGCAACCAGGTCGTACACATAGACTTCCTCGATTTGAGGAAGGGAATCTAAGTTGTATGACCAGTCAGCTGCTCATTGGCGCCAAAAGGTGGGAACCCTCGGGTTCCTCTTTAGGGCATTGCGGGAACAACGCCTTGCGAATAATAACATGTACAGCGCGTTATCACATTACGTACACGAAAAAAGAGGCCTTGACCACCTTGAACGCTCACTTGCATGCATGGTGCCCGAGGCGAGACTCGAAGGGCCTTCGCTTCGCGAAGCCCCGGGCTTCGGGCGCGTGGCGCCCTCGCCACGCTCCGCTACAAACAGGCCACAGGCCTGTTTGCTTAACGCTTCGCGCGCTCACGCGAGTTCGGCACGAAAAAGGGGGCCGCAACCCCCTTGAACGCTCGCTTGCATGAATGGTGCCCGAGGCGAGACTCGAACTCGCACGTTGTTGCCAACGGTGGATTTTGAGTCCACTGCGTCTGCCAATTCCGCCACTCGGGCACGCAATGCGTGAGTTAGTTTATCACAGCTTTCTACCGATTAGTCCGAAAATGGAACTTCGAGCATTTCGATGAGTTCGACCGTGCGGAGCATCTCGCGCCGACGGCATCCGCGACCGTCGACCGAAGCCTCACCCATCTGGTTATCGTAAGGGTCCTCGCGCATGCCGTCGAAAGAGGGCTCAAACTCTGCCTGGAATCGATTGTTGGCCACCATACGCCACGTGTCGAGATTGCCAAAGTCGTGACGGCGTCGCCAATCCTCCCCCATCCGGCGAGCAGAAGATCCAAATGACACGTCGGCGTTGAGCCAACCGGTCTGCGGCGTATAGAACTCTGCCCAGTCGTGCGACCCCACCGAATCGGGCGCAACATACAGGCCGCTCTGCCAACGGGCAGGCACGCCCGCGATACGGCACATGGTGATAAACGTGAGCGCCATAACGCCGCAATCGCCGCGGAGCGAATGCGCGCAGTCATCGGCAATAGATCCCAAAAGCAAGTACGGCGGCTGATAGCGATAGTCGATGTACTGCGTCAGGTAATCATAGATAGCACGAGCGCGATCGAGCGGATCCTCAAGCCCGTGAATAACACGCTCCGTCAGCTGTCGCAGGTACGGCGTAAACGCAATGTGCGGACGGTCCTCGGAAGTGTCCTCGGGCAGCGGCGTGTCCATGCACGCATGCGATGGGAGCGCGCCACCATAGATATCGCAATAGGCGGCATCGATGTGATAGCGATAGGTCACCGAGAATGAATGTTCAGTCGAAGATGTCCAAGAGGCAGTACGAGCCGAAACGTTTTCAGGGGCAACGGTACCCTCCGACGTCATATCGAGAACCTCGATATGAGACTGTTGACGGCAGGCGGCAGCAACGGGTAGCCACGCGCGAACAGCCTCTCCCTCCAGAGCCCCGGGGACAGACACGGATGCCTTAAGCGTGATGACGCGAGCCAACCCGTTTTGCGACTCCATCTCCCTGAGCATCTGGTTACGCAGCGCTATGCCGTCCGTAGAATCGGGACGCAGGCCCGGAACCTCCTTGGGATACACGCGAAGCGAATCGAGGAAGTTGTCGAGAACAAACAGCTCGCCATCGATAAAGCGCCAGTCAATACGCTTACGATTAATCAGGTCATCAAACTGCTCTTCGGTAAACTCAGGCCACTCCTCGCGAATCATCGCAATGGCCCGATCACGCGACACCGAAAAATGAAGCGGCGTCTCGAGCATGCGATACCGCTCCGCACGAACACAAGCAGCCAGCGAAGGCTCAGGGTTCTGCTCCAAAAGGCGATCGCAGGCAGCAACAGCCTGCGTCAAATACCCGGCATCCTTAAGACGAAGAATCTCGGACGGCAGTCCAACATCGAGATGACGAAAGTCATCACAGCGAACATCAACAGAGCAGCCAACAGGACCCTCGTCAATAACCTTCCCATCCGAAGGCAGTACATTAATAACAGCCATACCAAACTCCAAGTCATTAGAACTCTTGAAGTCCATTGTAGCGAGATAAAAAGAAAGCCCCAATAAAGGAGCTCTCAACACCGATAAACGGTACCTCTAAAAATGAATTCAGCCTCGTAACCCTCCGGCGTTACACGACGGAAGCCCCGTCCCCCGGAACTCTTTCCTTGGCGCGACTTCTGTCGCAGCCAGTAGCCATTTTAATTCAGCCCAGCACCCCTGTAGCGAGTTAACAAAGGAGGCCCCGTTTCCCCGGCGCTGATTCCGTCGCGCGACTTCTGGCGAAGCCAGGTGAGCGCGAGGGAAACAGCGTAGG
>RQBM01000212.1:0-8541 GCA_008668795.1 Collinsella aerofaciens
CTCTTGTATGTATAAAGACGGCATAAAGTTTTTTGTCCTAGACAGATAACCGGATGTCTAAGGGAGTCCTCGTGGCACACAATAAACTGGATGCAACCCTCCAAGACCAGCGCGGGCAAGGCGGGCACGGAGCCATCCCCCTCTCCGCTGGCATGCTGCTCGTAACGCTCGGCGTCGTCTATGGCGACATCGGCACGAGCCCCATGTACACCATGAAATCAATCGTCGCCAACAACGGCGGCATCGGTACCGTCAGCGAGGACATGATCCTGGGCGCGCTTTCGCTCGTCATCTGGACCATGACGCTCGTGACCACGGTCAAGTACGTGGTAATCGCCATGAAGGCCGACAACCACAACGAAGGCGGCATCTTCGCCCTGTTCAGTCTCGTGCGCAAGGTGGCGCCATGGCTGATTCTCCCCGCCATGATCGGCGGCGCGGCGCTGCTCGCCGACGGCATCCTCACCCCCGCGGTCACGGTCACCACAGCCATTGAGGGCCTGCGTACCATCGAGTGGGGCCACGCACTATTGGGTGACGGTCAGACCAATGTGATCATCATCACCATCATCATTATCTGCGGTCTGTTTGCCATGCAGCGCGCCGGCACCTCGTCAATCGGCAAGCTCTTCGGCCCGCTCATGACGCTGTGGTTCCTGTTCCTGGCAGGCGCCGGCCTGTTCAACATGCTCGGCAACCTGTCCATCTTGCGCGCGCTCAACCCCATTCGCGGCATTATGTTCCTGTTCTCGCCCATCAACCACTCGGGCATCATGGTGCTCGGCTTCGTCTTCCTGTCGACGACCGGCGCCGAGGCCCTCTACTCGGACATGGGCCACGTGGGCAAGGCCAACATCTACGCATCCTGGCCGTTTGTTAAGGCGGCCCTCATCCTTAACTATCTGGGTCAGGGCGCTTGGCTGCTCGCCAACAACTCCAACCCCCAGATGCTCGCGATGGATATCGTTAACCCGTTCTATATGATGCTCCCCGAGCCCCTGCGCCCCTTTGCCATCGTGCTTTCGGCCGTAGCGGCCATCATCGCCTCGCAGGCGCTCATCACCGGCTCGTTCTCGCTGGTATCCGAGGCAACGCGCCTCAACCTTATGCCGCACCTGCGCATCCACTACCCCAGCGACACCAAGGGTCAGCTCTATATTCCGCTCGTCAACAACATCATGTGGGTCGGCTGCATCTTCATCGTGCTGCTGTTCCAGAACTCCGAGCGCATGGAAAGCGCCTATGGCCTCGCCATCACCGTGACCATGCTCATGACCACCACGCTGCTGACGAGCTATATCGCCGGCATCCTCAAGCACAAGCTGGGCGCCTGCATCTTTGCCCTGCTCTTTGGTGCCATTGAGCTGTGCTTCTTCGCTTCGTGCCTCACCATGTTCTTTGACGGCGGCTACGTCATGATCTTCCTGGCCGCACTGCTGTTCGGCCTTATGTATGTGTGGCGTCGCGGCACCGCCATCGAGCGCACGCAGACGATTCTGCTGCCCGTCTCCAAGTACATCGACCAGCTCAATCGCCTGCGCAATGACGAGACCTATCCCGTGCTCGCCGACAATCTGGTATTTCTCACCAACAGCCCCGACCCGCTCACACTCGACCGCGACGTGCTCTATTCCATCCTGGACAAGCACCCCAAGCGCGCCAAGGCATATTGGTTCATCAACGTACACGTTACCGACGAGCCCTATACGCACGAGTATTCCGTTGAGACCTTTGGCACAGACTTCCTGTTCCGCGTGCGCTTGGACCTGGGCTTTAAGGTCAATCAGCGCATCAACGCCTACCTGCGCCAGATCGTTGGCGACCTGATGGCCTCGGGTGAGTTGCCGCCGCAGCACCACACCTACTCCATCTACGAGACGCGCGGCAACGTGGGCGACTTCCGTTTTTGCATGCTGCGCAAGATGCTTGCCCCCGAAACGGACATCAACCGCAATGACCACCGCGTGATGGCCATCAAGTACGCCGTCCGCCGCGCTTGCGGAAGCCCGGCGCGCTGGTACGGTCTCGAGAACTCGGCCATTATCATCGAGTACGTGCCGCTGTTTGCCCGCATGCGCCCGGCCGTTAAGCTCGTGCGCACCCAGGTGCCGCTCGAGGTTCAGATCGAAGAGGCCGAGGAAATGGAAGTCGACATCTTCTCGGACGACTTGGTCAACGGCAACGAGGCCGGTAAGAATATGAACGTCGACCCCACCGAGCTGCTCGAGAGCGTCGCAGATATGCCCGAACAGCAACAGCTCGACGGCCTCGAGAGTGAACAACTCAACGACGCCAACTTCTAGCGACGTCACAAATCAACGACAGCGGCCCTGCACCTCACGGGAGACGCAGGGCCGCTTTGCATTGCAGTAAAGCTAACGGCTACGAACGACGCGGCTCGGGAACCACGAGCCTATCGGGGCTCGCGCCCTCGGCATCCATCAGGCTCACGTAGCGAATCGACGGATCCCCATACATCGCGTAGTAATAATTGCCCGTGCGCGCGCTAAAGCATCCGGTGTAGATAGTCTTCTCGAACTTGCCATCGCCCATCCTGGACGCTCCCTCGATCATCACCACGCCCTCGAGCGAGCGGAACATGCGAACGACGTTTTCGGTCTCGCTCTCCTTTTGCGGGTAATTGGCATTGAGGTACGCCGCCTTTACAAAACGGCTCGGCGAATAGCAATCGCCCGGAATGCCGCGCATGCCGGCACCGGCTCCATAGGGCTTGAGCTCGGCGCCGCGCCATGTCGCCGTCTGCGGAAAATCGCTTGTGGCGGTGATATAGGTGCGCAGGTTTTCCATGTGCCACGGGAAGGTCGGCTGGTTGGCAAGGGTGTCGACCGGATCGTCGTATACATGCAGGCCGTCAGCCATCATCTCGACCACGATGCTGCGCTGGCTGTCGCCGATAATCCAATGGAGCAGCGACACGCCCAGCCCCTCTCCGGCAGATTTGGCGACAATCACCGTGTCGCGCAGCGCGGCCTCGACCTCATCGACCGTCGAGAACGTCGCTGCCACCCACAGGGGGAACTCATAGGCCGCGATATTGGTCTTGCCGTCGACAGGGTCCTCGGCATACTCGGCATAACCCGGGAAATTGAGACCCGCCACGGCGAGGCCCGCATCGTTGCCGCAATCGAAGAACATAGGGTAGTTCCTGTAATCGATGCACATACCGATCACCGCGTGCGCCGCTGTCGCGTCGTCGATAAACGAATACGGAATGTGAAACCCGCGCGGCATCACGCGAACCTGTTGGCCGTAGTCAAAGCTCCAGTCGAGATTGCGGCCCAGATACATGTGGCCAGAATTATCGGTAAATCGAATACTCGTACACATAGCGCCTCCTAGCTTTACGTTCTTGCTAATTTCATTGTCTCCAAACAAAAAGGCGCTAAACACAAAAGCCCGGACATGACAACAATGTCACGCCCGGACTATTCAATCAGGATAAACTCAACCAAGTTAACCCCGCAGGTCGTCTAAGGGGTCAAAGTGCCGCAGATTGCCACGAAAGAGGAGCGAAGCGTACTTAAGGTACGCGAGCGACGATTGAGCGGCAAGGTGCGGTGCTTTGGTCCCCTTAGACCAACTTGCCGAGGCAGTGGTCGATCATATGCTGGATCATCTGCGCCTCAAAGCCCGCGTAGTCGCGGCGGCACTCCTTCATCTTGCCGTCGACAATCTGGTCAAAGGCAACCTTGCACTTGATATAGCGCGTGGACTTGGTGACCTCCTCGTGCGTCAGGCAGCTCTCCTCCATCTTGCTGGCACCCAGGCCAAACACCAGACGGGGGTTGTAGAGTACGTGGGGCTCGCCGGCATCGTCCAGGTAGACGCAAACCTTCTTGGTAACGCCAATCTGGTTGGCGGCCAAGCAGCCGGCATCATCGAGCGACTTGATGGTATCAATCAGATCCTGAGCGACCGACTCGTCCTCGACAGTCGCAACCTCGCAACGCTGAGACAGGATAGCCTCGTCGCGGCAGAGCTCTTTAATCATACGTTCCTCCATAGGGGTCGTTGTAACCGCTTAAGTATACGGTACCTACACAATTTCATGCGAAAGATACCGCCCGTCCGTTACAAACCGCCGAACATCAACATGTGAGGAACACCAACTTCACAAAGGCGATATAGTGGGTGAGTTCGTGTCAATCGGCCTAAACTCGGGGCCGAACAAGGAAAGGGTATGCATGGACGAACTATTTCACGTCAGCGAGCGCAAGTCCACAATCGGGACCGAACTCCGCGCTGGACTGACAACATTCCTGGCGATGGCCTACATCATCGCCGTCAACCCCGCGGTGCTCTCGGGTGCTGGCATCGATGCGGGAGCGCTCGCCTGCGCCACCTGCCTGGGCGCCGGCATCATGACCATCTGCATGGGCATCTTCGCCAACCGCCCGCTCGCCTGCGCATCGGGCTTAGGCGTCAACGCGATGATCGCTGGAATCACCACCACCGTCTGCGGCGGTGACTGGCACGTGGCCATGAGCGTCATCTTTCTTGAGGGCGTTGTCATCTTGCTGCTCGTGCTTTGTGGCCTGCGTGAGGCCATCATGGACGCCATCCCGGTTGTCCTGCGTCACGCCATCTCGGTGGGTCTGGGCCTGTTCATCGCCATGATTGGCCTGTGCGATGCCGGCATTATCACCGCTGGCGCCGGTACACTCGTCGGTCTGGGCGACATCACCTCCCCTACCTTCATCGTCGGCATCATCTCCATCCTGGCGACAGTCGCCCTCGCCTGCCGCAACGTCCCCGGCTCGCTGCTCATCGGCATCGTCGTCGCCGTCATCGCCGGTATCCCCCTAGGTGTGACCCAGGCTCCGACCGGTATCATCGCCCCGCTCGACTTCTCGAGCATCGGTGGCCCCATCGCCGACGCCGGTGGCGTGCCCGCCATCGTCAAGGTCCTTACCGACCCCACGCTCCTCGTCATCTCGTTCTCGCTGCTCATGAGTGACTTCTTCGACACCATGGGCACCGCGATGGCCGTGGCCAAGCAGGGCGAGTTCCTCACCGACGACGGCAACGTCGAGAATATCAAGGAGATCCTGATCGTCGACTCCGCCGCCGCTGCTGTGGGCGGTTTCATGGGTGTCTCCTCCATCACCACCTTCGTCGAGTCCACCTCTGGCGCTGCCGACGGTGGCCGCACGGGCCTCACCTCCGTCGCCACCGGTGTGCTGTTCATTCTCGCCGCGTTCTTCTCCCCCATCGTCACCATCGTTTCCAGCGCCGCCACCTGCGGTGCTCTGGTCTACGTCGGCTACCTCATGATGAGCGAGGCCTCCGAGATCGACTGGTCCGACGTGTCGCATGGTTTCCCGGCGTTCATGATTGTCGCCGGCGTGCCCTTCACCTACTCCATCTCTGCCGGCATCGGTCTGGGCTTTATCGCCTACGTAGTCGTCGCGCTCTTTAAGGGCGAGGCTTCCAAGATCAAGCCGCTCATGTGGATCGCAGCCCTCGCCTTCCTCGTCTACTTCTTTGTAGCGTAGCGGCATAGTCTGCTAAAGCAAAACAACAAGGCGCGGAATCGCATCGAGCGGCTCCGCGCCTTTCTTTTAGCGTCTGCCCCCGTGCCAGCGTGCGACAATTGAGGCTGTCAATGTCACAACACCGAGAGAAGCCTGCCTTGGAAGTGCATCAGAAGCAGATAACCGTTTATTCAGAGTGTGCAGAAGGTACGCCCGTCATCTACCTCCCTGTGGTTATGGGCGACGGTAGTGAAGTCTACGAGCGCTGCCGAGAGCTCGACTGCCCGCCATTCGCCCTTGTCGCCATTGGAGGGCTCGATTGGAATCGCGAGCTGAGCCCCTGGGAATGCGACGGAACTATACGAGATGCCGAGCCCTTTGGCGGACAGGCGTCTGAGTTTCTCGATGAACTGCTGAATCAGATAATCCCAGAGGCCGAATCATCACTTCCCTGCCCGCCCACCTGGCGCGGCATTGCCGGCTACTCGTTGGCGGGTCTTTTTGCACTGTGGGCACTTTGGCAAACAGATGTCTTTGAGCGCGTGGCGAGTGCATCGGGGTCGCTGTGGTTCCCCGGCTTTATCGACTACGCGCGCGAGCGCACGATGACAGCTACGCCCGACGCTGCCTATCTGTCGCTCGGTAAAAAGGAAACCAAGACGCCCAACCGCATGATGCGGCACGTACTCGACGATACGCACGCGATGGAAGAGCTGCTTATCGAGCGTGACATTCCAACAACGCTGGAGCTCAACCCCGGCAATCATTTTGCCCAAACTGACCTGCGCATGGCGCGCGGCATCCACTGGATACTGACGCATTAAAAATGGCGTCCACGCGTACGCACGGGCGCCATTTTTTGATTTAGCTGAACACAACTACTATTCGACAGTCTCCTCGAGTTCAGATACGGCGGGCGTCGAGGATTGGGACATGGAAGTCCTTTCATAATGGAAGGGCGATCAGGCATATCGGATAACCTGCCCGAACGATACGATCCGAACCATTGTACGTGATACGCCATGTCTCGCACGCGCCGTCACCTGCAAGCGGTAGCGTTACTTCCAAACGCGCTCGGCAATGCGCTTGACCAGCGCGATCTTTGCCCACTGTTCGTCCTCGGTCAGCTTGTTGCCAATCTCGCAGCTGGCAAAGCCGCACTGGGGCGACAGGTACAGGTTCTCGAGCGGCACATACTTTGCGGCCTCGTGGATACGTTCGACGATAACGTCCTCGTCCTCAAGCTCAGCCGCCTTGGTGGTCACCAGGCCCAGCACGACCTTCTTGCCGGGAGCAACATACTTGAGCGGCTCAAAGCCACCGGCGCGCGGCGTATCGAACTCAAGGTAGAACGCGTCGACATCCTCGTGCGCAAACAGGTACGGTGCAATGGGATCGTAACCACCCTCGAAGGCATACGTGGAGTGATAGTTGCCGCGGCACACATGCGTGTTGATAACCAGATCGTCGGGCTTGCCCGCGATGGCGGCGTTGTTGAGCGCCACGCCCAGCTCGCTTACCTTTTGCAGGTCAACCGGACTCATGCCGGTCTTGGACACAAAGTCGGTATCGCAATAGATGCCCCAGGTGCAGTCATCAAATTGGATGTTGCGGCAGCCTGCTGCGTACAGGTCGGCGATCACCGTGCGATAAGCGGCCGCAATGGCGTCGGCAAGTTCCTCATCGGTCTTGTAGACGGCGCGCAGACTCTCCTGCTGTCCATCGCAGCGGTCGAGCGTAACCTCCGAGAACGTCTGGATCGGCGCCGGAATGGTTTGACGCGCGACCTGGCCCTCCCCCTCGAGCGCCTTGACAAACTTAAAATGCTCGACGAACGGGTGGTTCTCGCCGCTAATAGGACCGGTAACCACGGCGGTGTCGGCCGTCGTCTCCTCGTCATGGAACATATAACCCGTGCGTGAGGTGCGGCGCTCAATGCCGTTAAGGCCCCACATAAAATCGAGGTGCCAGTAGCTGCGGCGGAACTCGCCATCGGTGATCACCTGCAGGCCGGCGGCCTTCTGCTTGCCCACCAAATCGCGAATGGCATCGTCCTCGACGGCCTTAAGGCCGGAAGCGTCGAGTTTACCCGCGACATAGGCGGCACGGGCGTCCTTCACGGCCTGCGGACGAAGAAAACTGCCGACGATATCGGCGCGAAACGGCGCGTTCGGTTGAATCGAAGTGCTCATAGATATCTCCCTTTGCATTGGTTGCTTTACTGGGACAGAGTATGAGCGCTCATATGACCATCGTAAAATATACGTTTATAACAGTTTGATATAGATGCTTCCTATATCAGTCTGGACTGTCATAAAGAGACTTGAACCGTGCGGAGCACAGCAGCCTAGATATGCTGACGAATCGCGTCGATATAGGCCCGACCGTAGCGCGTGAGCGTCGTGTTCTTGCGCGTGATGATGCCAATCTCCATGTACTCGTCCACGTCGAGCGGAATCGAGATAATGCCGGGGCCGTTGAGCTCGTGGCTGATCACGCCCGAGCATACCGTGTAGCCGTTGAGGCCCATGGCCAAATTGAACAACGTCGCACGGTCGCGCACGCGGATATTTTTGCGACGCTCGAACGTCGAGGTCAGCTCCTCGGAATAGTAAAACGAGTTGTAGCTGCCCTGCTCGTAGGACAGGAACGGGTAGTCTTCCAGATCCTCGAGCGTCACGCTGGAGCGGTCCGCCAGCGGATGGTCGGCGCAGACGAAGACATGCGGCGTGGCGCAGAAGAGCCCTTCGAACACGAGCTCGTTGGCCACCAGCATGCGCTCGATGACCTCGCGGTTGTGCTCGGACAGATATAGGATGCCCAGCTCACTTTTCATGTGCGCGACATCCTCGATAATCTCGTGGGTCTGTTCCTCGCGTAGGGTAAAATCGTAGCGCGCGGCATCGAACTCGCGGATCACATCGACAAACGCGTTGACGGCAAAGGAATAATGCTGGCAGCTCACACTAAAGTGCGGCACCTGCTCGGACGTACCTTTGTACTTGCCCTCGAGCAGGTCGGCCTGGTCGAGCACCTGGCGCGCGTA
>RQBM01000225.1:0-3013 GCA_008668795.1 Collinsella aerofaciens
AATCTCAAGCAGCGTCTCTTGTCGTGGATGCATGGTCATGTCTTCGCAGGCGATCTCATCATCACGCTTGCCATAGGTGTTCTGCTGTTCGGCGTGACCGGCAGCATCACCTATAATCCGGGATTGCTGTTTGACCTTAAGCCTTCCACGCAGATGGCATGGGAAGCGGCAATGCTTATTCCGCTGCTGATCCGTCGATGGTGGCCGCAGACCGGAGCGTTGCTCTGCGTGGCATTGACCTTGGCGCATCTCATATTCGGCCCCTGCCTGTTGGGCGCCGATATTCTGGCATGGTTCATGCTGTATTCGGTGATCGTCTACGGCAATCCCAAAAACACGAAAGCCTTCATTATTCTGGCGTTGACCATCGGTCTTCTGGCTTCGGCGTTGATAGCATGGACCATGACCAATGGACCACTGCTCACCGGAGGCAAAGTGCATACATGGAGCAGCTGGAACGGCCCAAATCCGAATGACATTATGGTCACGGAAGACACTCTCGGTTCCATCTACACAGGAACATCCATGTCGAAAGTCGCCGACATGATGGCGCAATACATGCTGGTACTGACGCCGATTTTCGAAGTATGCATTATTTCCACCGTCATTGTAGCGTTCTGGCAGCGTGCCCGTCTGGCAACCATTCGCATGATGCGGGAACGCAATGAGGCAATCGCCGCGCGAGACCAGAATGAACGCGATATCGCCGCGTTGGCGGAACGCGCACGCATCGCACGTGACATGCACGATGTGGTGGCGCACACCCTGTCGATCATCATCGTGCAGTCTGACGGCGGTCGCTATGCAGGCACGCATGATCCCGCGGTGGCCAGAAACACCATGGAGACGATTCGACACGAATCGGAACGCGCACTGCATGACATGCAACGTCTTCTGGGAGTATTCGGGGGTTCACCGCACGCCGATTATAACGATATCGGCAATCTTGTGGAACAAGCGCAACACGTCTCCCCCGACATTCGAATCCGACGGAATATCACCGGCACCGCCAGCCCAGAACAACTCAGCAAACAAGCCTCGATAGCTTCCTACCATGTAGTGCAGGAGGCGCTGACGAATATCCGCAAGTATGCGGGGCCGCACGTCGATGTACATATTGAAGAGTTATGGAACAACGGTTTGCTCACTGTGACCATCACCGACAATGGTCATGGCGCGGCGGCCAATATCGACGGGCATACGCCAGGTTACGGCCTGCTGGGCATGAAGGAACGCATCGAATCGGCCGGAGGCTCATTGCAGGCTGGCCCCCGACTCGGCGGAGGCTTCGAAGTCATGGCCACCCTGCCTTACGGCGGTAAAGAACAGGTGACAGACGAAACCGGCGAACAGTATGCCCCGGAACAGTCCGAATCGTGCAACACAACTGCCATATCCAGCACAGCGGAATTATCCGACGAAGCAATCGCGTCTCACACAGTCGTCAACATATCGGCGCGAATCCCGGATCAGCCATCGGAGCAGACGCAGGAAACCAACCAACCGACCGGTCGCGATCATCGTTCGAATGCCCTGCAACATTTGCGCATCACCGCACCCAATCTGCATGATTTGCTCAAATCGTTGAAACTGAAATCCGTGGAACCTGCAAATACATCCAATGCGCGAAGGCTGAATTGGGTGGAACGTGTTTCCGCGTGGACGCAGCATCATTATGTGCTCATGGATACCGTTGGTGCCGTGGCATTGGTCACGCTGCTGAATCGCATGTCGATCACGCTCTTTTTTGATAGTTCACCTCATGCGCAGCTCTCACATGCAATCGCCGCATGCTGCTTGCTGGCGCTGGCTCTTCGCCGCAGGTTCCCCGAGACTTGCGCGCTTATTGTGTTCGTATTGTCGGTTGTGCAATTGGTGTTTTTGGGATCGATTGAGGTCGGGCACATCGTAGCGTCGCTGTGCGCACTGTATTCAGCCGTATTGTATGGGCGTGAACACGCATGGCGTTGGACCGGTCTTGCCGCTGTCACCTGTTCGGTGCTGATGGGCTTGAAAATCGCAGCCGACCAACATGGATACACTACCTTGTTCGACGCCATCGCCGCTTCCGTGGGCTTGGCAAAACCGGTTTCAGCCACGGCAAGTAGTGATGCAGCGTTCTTTACCGGCGTTATGCATACGGTTGCGGTGTTGATGCTGTGCGCCGGCATTATGGCGTGGGCACGTTGGGCTCGTTCCAGTGATTCCAACGCACTGGTGTTGCAGGCGCGAGAGGAAGCGCTGGTGGCCGAGCAGGAGAAGCAGCGTATTCTCGCGGCGAATATGGAACGCGACCGTATCAGTGCCAGCATTCAGGCTGAAGTCACCGCCACGCTGAACAGCGTGATTAACCAAGCCGTCGATGGTATCCGCATGCTGGATCGCGCCGAAGCACAAGGCAAGGAGCCGACCGCCGACGAGATTTCCACAGCGTTCAAAGCCATTGGAGAACAGGGGCGTGCCGCGCTCAAACGTATGCGCGAACTGCTTGGCGTGCTTCGTGAGACTGGTTTCAGCGATGACGCTCACGCCGGTAGCGCGAGCGAACTGCAGTTGAGGCCCGCAGCACCGCTGGAGGAGCAGCTGCAGCGCGTGTCTCGATAGCCGGTTCAAGTTTTCAGGGAGATGTAAGGGTTTATTTTGCACTGTGAGCGGAACAATGCCGATAAGGTGGAGAGTATGAGTGAAGAACAGAAGATTCATGTGGTCATCGCCGATGATCAGGAATTGGTACGTGCCGGTTTCGCGATGGTGATCGGCTCCCAACCGGATATGGCGGTTGTCGGCCAGGCGCGCGATGGCGCGGAAGCGGTGGCTTTGGCGGAGACGTTGCATCCCGACGTGGTGCTGATGGATGTGCGTATGCCCAGTGTGGACGGCATTGAGGCGACACGTCGGATCAGCGCGTTGCAGCATCGTTTCGCACCTGACGGAAGCGCGCTTGACGATGCGCATACCCGTGTGATCATTCTGACGACGTTCGATTTGGACGAATACGTGATGGCCGCGATCA
>RQBM01000112.1:0-5088 GCA_008668795.1 Collinsella aerofaciens
GGTGGCGGCGCGGGCGCGATCGGGTGAAAGATGGTAACCGCCAAACGACGTGGCGGTAGGATATCCGTGACAAACGATTGCCGCGAACTCGTCGTCGAGCCACACCCAGCCTTGATCAAAGTTGAGCCATGGGCCGCCCGGTTTGGTGGGGCCGGGGCGCTCCTGGTTCATGCAGTAGGCAATCGAGGGGTCTTGAGCTTCATACTTGCCGATGAAGAAGGGTCCACAATCATCGCTAATAGTGCGGAAGCCGAGCTGGTCGTAGCCATCGACGGCAAATGCGGCTCCCGGTGCCAGGCAGCCGAAAAGCAGGAAGAGGAGCAGGAGCAGCGGACCTGTTGCGATTGCGCTGTGGACAGAGTGCGTGGGTGCGTTGGACATGGCTGCTCCTTATCCCTCGTGCGCCGCACGGGGAGGCTGCGACGCGTAGGATGAGGCTACCCCCGAGGTTCATGCGGGTAAGTACCGGAGCCTGACCAAAAGCTTGCCCGATTTCTGACAAATCGAGCTCAAATACAACAATCAGATAAAAGTGCAGGTAAAAGATGGTAAGAAAAGAAAGACAAAGGTCCTCATCTCCACAATTGGCGCGGTTTTCAAATGATTCTCCACAGCTAAAACAAGCATCACCACCCTTGTATCGAACAAGACAACCGCGTTATACTAGCCAACGCACAAGCGGGCATCGCCAAGTGGTAAGGCATCAGCTTCCCAAGCTGACACTCGCGGGTTCGAGTCCCGTTGCCCGCTCCAGTAAAAAGCACAAGCACGGCAGCGTTACGTTGCCGTGCTTTTTACTACCAAGCGCCGGGACTCGAACCCGCCAGGGTGCGAGCGTTAAGCGAACGCGAAGCGTTTGTAGCGAGCAGGCGAAGGCGCCGACAGGCGCCTGAAGCCGGTGCGGATTTGCGAAGCAAATACGCGGACGTCCCGTTGTCCGCTCCATGGAGCACAGAAGACCTCGGGACGGCCAATTCAACAAAGTCTTCCCCATCGTCACCGTGAATCCGAGGGGATCGACCGCAGCCGGTGCGGATTTGCGAAGCAAATGCGCGGACGTCCCGTTGCCCGCTCCAATTCCAAAATGTTAGGTTAATGCCTGCTGCCCATACTTGCACCTGCGCACGGTACAATGGTTGGGTTACGACCAACGTGCCAATAACCAAAAAGGAGCCGCTATGATCGATCGCTATACCCGCCCGGAGATGGGACACATCTTCTCCCTCGAGAACAAGTACGCCATTTGGCAGGAGATCGAGGTCTTGGCCTGCGAGGCCCAGGCGGAGCTCGGCAAGATCGGTATTTCCAAAGACGAGGCCCAGTGGATCCGCGACCATGCCAACTTTGAGAAGGCGAAGGTCGATGAGATCGAGGAAGTCACGCGCCACGACGTCATTGCCTTCCTGACCAACATGAAGGAATACATCGATGCCGATGTTCCCGAGGGCGACCCCAAGCCCAGCCGCTGGGTTCACTATGGCATGACCAGCTCGGATCTGGGCGACACGGCCCTGTGCTACCAGCTCACCCAGGCCTGCGACCTGATCATCGAGGACGTCAAGAAGCTCGGCGAGATTTGCAAGCGTCGCGCCTTTGAGGAGCGCAACACGCTCTGTGCCGGCCGCACTCATGGCATCCACGCCGAGCCGATGACCTTCGGCATGAAGTTTGGCTCTTGGGCCTGGGAGCTCAAGCGCGATCTGGATCGTCTTGAGGACGCCCGCAAGAATGTTGCCTTTGGTGCCATCTCGGGCGCTGTCGGCACGTACAGCTCCATCGAGCCGTTCGTCGAGGAGTATGTCTGCGAGCACCTGGGCCTGGTTCACGACCCGCTGTCCACGCAGGTTATCAGCCGCGACCATCACGCCTATCTCGCCGGCGTTCTCGCCACCACCGCAGCCACCTGCGAGCGCATCGCTACCGAGGTCCGCAATCTGCAGAAGACTGATACGCTCGAGGCCGAGGAACCGTTCCGTAAGGGTCAAAAGGGCAGCTCCGCCATGCCGCACAAGCGCAACCCCATCACCATGGAGAAGGTCTGCGGCCTGTCGCGCGTCGTGAAGGCCAACGCGCAGGTTGCCTTCGACAACGTCGCCCTGTGGCACGAGCGTGACATTTCGCACTCCTCTGCCGAGCGCGTCGCCCAGGCCGACAGCTTCATCGCCCTCGACCACATGTTCCAGTGCCTCATTCGCGTTATCGACGGCCTGCAACTGTATCCCGCCCGCATGATGGCCAACCTCAATAAGACCCGCGGCCTCATCTTCTCTTCCAAGGTACTGCTCGCCCTCGTCGACACGGGCATCACCCGCGAGGACGCGTACGCCATTGTGCAGGAGAACGCTATGGCAACCTGGCACGAGGTACAGGATTGTGTCTCCGGCCCCACCTTTAAGGAGCGTCTCGAGGCCGACCCGCGCTGCACCGTCAGTCAGGAGAAGCTCGACGAGATCTTTGATCCGTGGGACTTCCTCACCCGTATCGACACGGTCTTTGATCGTCTGGAGCAGCTGAGCTTCGAGTAGGTTCGGGCATAACGTTAGCTTTTTAGGGCGCTTTGCTGGTAATGTGTGTTGCCGGCAAAGCGCCTCGTTGCATTTAGGGAAAGACGGGGATAATAGTCGTCTCGAATAACATTCTGAGAGGGGATCGCATGATTTCGTTTGATTACAAGCCTCAGGGCGTGTGCGCTCGCAATATTCACCTTGATCTTTCCGATGACGGCAACAAGGTGATGGGCGTTGAGTTTACCGGCGGCTGCGACGGCAATCTCAAGGCTATCTCCAAGCTGGTCGAGGGCGCTCCTGCCGATCGCGTAATCGAGGTTCTCGCCGGTAATACCTGCGGTATGAAAAAGACCTCCTGCGCCGACCAGCTTACACGCGCTATCGAGGCCGCTCGCACCGAGATCGCCTAATGGGTATCGCCGATCACATCAAGAACGGAATATCGCGTCGCGGCTTTGTACTCGGTGGGGCTGCCGCGGGCGCTGCCACGGTGCTTGCCGGATGCTCGAAAAAAACGGGCACCAGCGATGATGCCGCCGGCGAGCCGCAGGTTATCAAGGATGATTCCAAAATCATCTCGATTACGGATGAGTACGAGGCAGTCGACATCGATCTTGAGCCGGCGGCGTCGTGGACGCTGCCTCTGGGTACGCTGCTGTACTACTGCGACGGCGATTACGCCGCGGCAATGATGGCGCCCGCATCGGCACTGCACGCCAACACGCTCGGTGTGCTCAACCTGGGCGATGGCTCGCTTACCACATTAATCGAGGATCCTATCGAGGGCACGGGATATGCATTCTACGATGTCCGTGCCGGCGACGGCGTATTCGCGTGGGTTGAGATGAACTTTGCCAATTCATCGTGGAAGCTCTACGCTCAAAATCTGTCGGGCGCTTCGCTCTCTGGCGACGTGGTTGAGCTCGATCGAGGTGGCAAGGACTACGATCCGCCGCTGTTTACGGCGTTCGGGGCATCAGTCATCTGGTATAAAATGCCTTCGGCAGGCGGCAATAAAACGAGTAGTGATTCGTTTTGCTATCGTCGCTCGCTTGATGAATCCAAGGCCGAGGTAATTTGGAAATCGACGGGCCGCTTTGCATCGGCCCCGCGCGCGAGCGACGGCATTTTGACCATCTCGCCGCGTGTCCGCAACGACGAGGGCGTCTACTACGGCATAACGGCAATCGATCTGACCGACGGCAACAACACCAAACGTGCCCAGCTAGTCCTTCCCTCGTCAGTCTCGCCTTTCGAGGCCGTATATATGGGCGATACCTTCGTGTTTTCTATCGAGGCGGCCTATAGTGGCGTGGGCAGCCTGGGCAATATGGGCACATATATCGGTAATGAGGGAGGGCCGTACCTCTTCCTGTCCCGCGAGCCGCTCGCATGTGCGGCTGGCAAGAAGAATAAATACCTTGTTAAGGTACAGGCGTCGCATTTCCTGATCGACACCTCTGCCAAGACCTATGGCTCGCTGCTGTCGCCCGACCGCGCTTTGGAGTATGGCGATTATCCAGCTACGGCGGGAAAATCGGACTCATTCCTTACGTACGCCACGGTGCGCAACAGCCAGGGTATACCAGAGACGGTCACTGCACGTCTATTCTCTCTTTAAGCTTAGAGGGGTTAAAAAGGCGCCAACAGGGGAATAAACGCGTTGTAATTGTGAGTACCGCCCGCCGAGCTGCCGCGTCATAGCGGCATCCGGCGGGCTCAGGTGCGTTAAAATGGGCTTGTTCTTAGCTAATTGAGACAGGGGGGCCGTGTTATGGCTTCAGATGCAAAAAAGATTCTGCTGGTCGAGGATGAGAAGGCAATCCGTGACGCCGTCGCTGCCTATCTCGAGCGCGAAGGCTACTGGGTTGTGGGCGTCGGCGACGGCCAGTCCGCGATCGAGGAGTTCGAGAAGCATCAGTTCGACCTGGTCGTGCTCGACCTTATGCTCCCCAAGATCCCCGGCGAGCGCGTTTGCCGCACCATTCGCGATACCTCGGATGTCCCCATCATCATGCTGACGGCTAAGGGCGAGATCGAGGACCGTATTATCGGTCTTGAGCTCGGCGCCGACGACTATCTGATTAAGCCGTTCTCGCCGCGCGAGCTCGTCGCCCGCGTTCGCGCTCTGTTCCGCCGTGCCCATCAGGCCGACGAGCCCGCCGTCGAGGTACTCGACTTCGGCGATCTGGTCATCGATATCTCGGGCCACAAGATCTTGGTCGAGGGCAAGGAAGTCGATCTGACGGCTTCCGAGTTCAAGCTGCTCACCACGCTTGCCCGCCATCCCGGCCGTGTGTATAACCGCATGGAGCTGGTCGAGAAAGTGCTCGGGTATGACTTTGAGGGCTATGAGCGCACCATCGATAGCCACGTGAAGAATCTTCGCGCCAAGCTGGGCGATGATCCCAAGAAGCCCAAGTGGCTCTACACCGTCCATGGTGTCGGCTATCGCTTCGAGGCTCCGGCCAAGACCGATAAGTCGGACGAGAAATAGGGAAATCACATATGACACCTGCGCGCTTTGAAATCGGACAAAAGCACAAGCAGGAGAGCGAGGCGGGTTCCAAGGCTAGTTGGA
>RQBM01000245.1:0-14809 GCA_008668795.1 Collinsella aerofaciens
GCCCGGGTGCGCGGCGCTTGCCTCGTTAACCTTGATGTGCGTGTGGCCGTAGACGAGCGCGGAGCCCTCGGGCAGCGCGGGCGCGTGGTCGACGCTGTTGTGCATGCCGGCGCCAAAGACGTGGCCGTGCGTCAGGAACAGTTCACGACCGGTCTCGTCGAACAGCGTGGCGTAGTCCGCCATGACGGGGAAGTCGAGCACCATCTGGTCGACCTCGGCGTCGCAGTTGCCGCGCACCGCGATGATGCGGTCGGCCAGGGCGTTGAGCAGCGGAATCACACGCTTGGGGGCGTAGTCGCGCGGAAGGTCGTTGCGCGGGCCGTGGTAGAGCAGGTCGCCCAGCAGAACGATGCGGTCGGGTTGCTCGGACTCGATGGCGGCGCAGAGGCGCTCGGTCCAGTATGCCGAGCCGTGGATGTCGGAGGCGATGAGGTATTTCATGGTGGTCCTTTCGGGAGGGGTTGATGGGGCTGGGCGCGAGATGTCGCCGACCGCGTTACTCAAATCGCAGTGCCGAGGCTTGTGCCGCCTGCATCACGCGCTGGAGCGGCACGTTATGCTCGCGGGCAAGACGGGCGCAGTCCTCGTACTCGGGCGCCGCACGCTCACTGCCGTCGGGCAGGGTGGCTACTTTGACGGCCACCTCGCCCCAAGGCGTCGTCACTTGCTCAAAGCGGCGTGGTAGGCAAACGCGCTCCATAACCTGGCGGCGGATGCCGTTGGTCGTGGTCTCCAAAAAGATAATCGTCTGCAGGCGCTCGATATCCTCGTGGGTGCAGATTACCTGCAGCTGCCAGCCGGGGCGACCTTTCTTGCAATAGAGGGGCAGCCAATGTACCTCGCGCGCACCGGCCTCGCGCAGGCGGTCGGCGGCGAAGGCGAGCACCTCGGGCGACGCGTCGTCGATGTCGCACTCTAGCTTGACGATGGTCTCGGGCGCATCGGTCTCGCGGGACAGCGGAGATGTACTTCCACGTTGCATACGGTCCGGATCCTTTCCGCACGGGCTCGTTTTATTCACCCAAACGCTAGCACATCGGACGTGGCACAGGCGTGACTTTCGTCCGTCGCCGCCCTCGCCCCTATCCAAACATGTACATCAGCCTCCAAACATGTCATTTTATGTCGGTTTTGGAGGCTGACGTACATGTTTTGAGAGCAAGCGAGGCCGCGCCGCGCAGCCTTTCCGATCGATTTCGAGCTCCGGCGTGCGCGGTGTGTTGAGAGCTGCACCATTACAATGGAGCAGATTCGCCGAATGCAAAGGAGTCGCCATGCCCGCCTGCCCGCTGGTCGATTGCCACACCCATACTTCGTTTTCGGACGGCCATGCCTCGTTTGAGGACAACGTTCGCGCTGCTGCCGCCGCCGGCTGCCGCGTTATGGTCTCGACCGACCACCTCACCCTGCCCGCCAGCACGGACGCCAACTGCGAGGTGCAGGTCGTCGAGGGCGACTTGCCGGCACATCGTCTGGCCTTTGAGGACGCCCGCAAACTCGCCGCGCAGATTGCGCCGGAGCTCGAGCTTATCTATGGCTTTGAATGCGATTGGTACGAGGGCTGCGAGCCTTTGGTTGAGCGCTGGTCCGCGGGTGCCATAGTGCGCTTGGGCAGCGTGCACTGGATTGGCGACCCCGGCGATATCATGGCCGGTGCCGCGGGTACGGCGGGAACGGAAAACGTCGCTCGCCCCGATACACCCGATTCCCTTTGCGGTTGGATCGACGACGACACCAACCTGCACGTTTGGGAAAACCTGGGGGTACGCGGCGTGTGGGAGCGCTACGTCGACGACTGGTGCCGCGCTTGCGAAAGCTCACTCAACTTTGACGTGATGGCCCATCCCGACCTGGTCATGCGCTTTTCGAAGGAGGGCTTTGCGCCCGATTTTGACCCGGCGCCGTTTTGGGAGCAGATGGCCGAATGCGCCCACGATACGGGTCGCCGCGTTGAGGTCTCGACGGCTGCGCCGCGCAAGGGGCTCGACGATTACTACCCCGCGACCGGGCTGTTGCGTCGCTTTGCCCATGCCGAGGTGCCGATTACTTTTGGCTCGGACGCGCACCGCGCCTGTGATATTTGCTGGAACATCCGCGAGGCTCAGGCCCACGCCTACGACTGTGGTTATCGAACCTTCGACATCCCCCACCCCACCGGAGAATGGGAATCCATACCCCTCGCCTAAGACTAGTGGCGGCGAGCGTTGAGCTCACCGGCCAGTTCGTCAAGGGTGATACCGTAGCGCTCGAGCGTCACGAGCAGGTGGTAGACCAGGTCGCCGGCCTCGTAGCGAATGTGATCGTGGTCGTTATCCTTACAGGCCATGATGACCTCGCTCGCCTCCTCGGCAAGCTTCTTGAGCAGTTCATCCTCGACGTCGGTCAGCAGACGAGCGGTATAGCTCTCCTGCGGCGACGCGTCGCGACGACCATGAATCACCTCGGCCAGCCCCGTCAGCGTCTCGCCGATATTTCCATCCTGAACATTCGCGGTGCGCACACCCATGGTTCAATCCTTTCTGGTTGGCCAAGCGCTTAGCCGAGCGCCCGCCCTACGCGAGTTTCTTAAAGAAGCAGGTACGGTTGCCGGTATGGCAGGCCGGACCCGGCGAGTCGACCTTGACCAGCAGCGTATCGCTATCGCAGTCGGCCCAGAGCTCCTTGACCTCTTGCATGTTGCCGCTCGTCGCGCCCTTGTTCCAGAGCTCCTGGCGGCTGCGGCTCCAAAACCATGTGGTACCGGTCTTGAGCGTCAGCCCCACCGACTCCTCGTTCATCCAAGCAACCATAAGCACCTCGCTGGTGTCATACTGCTGAACCACACAAGGAATCAGCCCGCAGGCGTCGTATTTGAGCTCGGACGCAGTTGTCACTTGCTCCATTTAAAAATCCAATCTCACGGGGATGCCTTGACTGGCCATATACTCCTTCACCTGGCGAATGCTGAAGGTTCCAAAGTGAAAGACGCTCGCCGCCAGCACGGCGTCGGCTTCGCCCTCGATCACACCCTCGGCAAAATGCTCGAGCGTGCCCACGCCTCCACTCGCGATGACGGGGATTGGCACCGCGCGCGCCACGGCACGGGTGAGTGCCAGGTCAAAGCCGGCCTTGGTGCCGTCGCGATCCATGCTGGTCAGCAGGATCTCGCCGGCGCCGCGACGAGCCGCTTCCTCGGCCCACGCCACCGCGTCGATACCCGTAGCGTTGCGGCCGCCCGCCGTAAAGACCTCCCACTTATCGGCGCCCGGCTCCCCGGGCAGCCCCACGCGCTTGGCATCGATCGCCACGACCACGGCCTGGCTGCCAAACGCCGCGGCAGCCTGGCTAATCAGCGACGGGTCGCGCACGGCCGCCGAGTTGAGCGACACCTTGTCGGCACCGGCGGCAACCATGGTGCGCATGCCCGCAAGATCGCGAAAGCCGCCGCCCACGGTATAGGGAATAGCCAGCTCCTCGGCCGCATGCGCCGCCATCTCGATAGTCGTCGCGCGGTTGTCACTCGTGGCGGTAATATCCAGGAAGACGACCTCGTCCGCACCCTCGCGATCGTAGGCACGCGCTAGCTCCACCGGGTCGCCCGCATCGCGCAAGCTCACAAAGTTGACGCCCTTGACCACGCGGCCGTCCTTAACATCCAGACAGGGAATTACGCGTTTGGTAAGCATGGGCTACTCCTCCCCTCGGGCGGCGGCCAGCGCCTGGGCCAGCGTAAAGTTGCCCTCGTAGAGCGCACGACCGGTAATGGCGCCCTCGATGGCATCCTCGCCCACCGCGGCAAGCGCGCGGATATCGTCGAGTGTCGAGATACCGCCCGAAGCCACAACGGGAAAGCCCGCGACCTCGGCCACATGGCGATATGCCGCCACGTCGATGCCCGTCTGCATGCCATCGCGCGCGATATCGGTATAGACCAAGTGTTTAAAGCCCAGCTCGGTGAGCTGCGCCACGGCGTCGTCGAGTGCCACGCCCGCGCCGTCACGCCAGCCGTTCACCTTGACCTGACCGTCGCGCGCGGCGATGTCTGCCACCAACAGCTCGCTAAAGCCGCGAGCCACCACCTCGGCAAATCCCGGCTCGGTCACGAGCACCGTGCCGAGTGCGATGCGACGCGCGCCGTAGCCGGCCAGCTCGTCGATCCGCGCGAGCGAGCGGACGCCGCCGCCCACGTCCACGGACAGACCGTCGACGCTGCAGATGGCCTTAATCGCTGCCGAGTTGGCAGCGCACGCGTCCTCGTCCTCGCCAAAGGCAGCGGACAGGTCGACGACGTGCACCCAGCTCGCACCCTGCTCGGCAAAGGAGCCGGCAACGGCCACGGGGTCGTCGGAATATACCTTGCAGCGGCTCCGGTCGCCGCGCTCCAGGCGCACGACCTTGCCGCCGATCAAATCGATTGCGGGAAACAGAATCATCGGCCGGCCCCCTCGACGATGCTCACGAAGTTCTTAAGAATGCGCTGACCCAGCGCAGAGGATTTCTCGGGATGGAACTGGCAGCCCCACACGTTGCCGTGGCGCACGATGCACGGGAAGCTCCGCGTGTAGTGCGTGCGTGCCAGAACATCGGCGGCATCGGCATCGTCGGCCACCGCATAGCTGTGGGTGAAGTACATATTGGCGCCCTCGGCAAAACCGGCGAGCAGCGGATCGGCCGCACCGGCAGGCGTCATGTGCACCTGGTCCCACCCCACGTGCGGCACCTTCAGGCGGCTCGACTCCAGACGCGCGCACGAACCGCGCATAATACCCAGGCCATCGACCCAGGGGCCACCGGCCTGCTCGGGGGTGTTGCCGTCGGCAACTGCGCCCTCGTCCGCAGGCACGCCCTCGTTGCCGCGCTCAAAAAATAATTGAAGGCCCAGGCAGATGCCGAGCAGCGGAGTTCCAGCGGCAACGGCGTCGAGCACGGCCGCCTCCTCGCCGCTCTGGCGCATAAAGGCGATCGCGTCATAGAACGCGCCCACGCCCGGGATGACCAGGCCGTCGGCGTTGCGAATCTGCTCCGGGTCGTCCGATGTGCAGGCGGCGGCACCGGCGCGCGCAAGCCCGCGCACGACGCTCGACAAGTTGCCCTTGTGGTAGTCGACCACCACGATCTTCGGTTCGCCCACGCGACCCTCCCTTTTCCCATCATCCAAAACCACCACAAAGGGGACAGGCACCTTCGTGGTGGTTTTTACCCTTGTGGCGGTTACAGTGAACCCTTGGTGCTGGGGATGCCCTGCACGCGAGGGTCCAGCTCACAGGCTTGGCGCATCGTGCGGCCCACGGCCTTAAAGGCGGCCTCGATAATGTGATGCGAGTTGCCGCCCGCCAGTTCGCGCACGTGCAGAGTGAGCTTGGCGTCGCGCGCAAAGGCGTAGAAGAACTCGACGGCCAGCTCGGTATCGAAGCTGCCCACACGCTCAGTCGGTACGGGCAGCTCGCAGTAGGCCTGCCCACGGCCCGAAATATCAACGGCAGCCATCACAAGCGTCTCGTCCATGGCGATCGCCGCGTCGGCAAAGCGCGTAATGCCCACCTTGTCGCCCAGCGCCTGGCGAAACGCCTCGCCCAGCACAATACCCGTGTCCTCGACGGTGTGATGCGCATCGACCTCGACGTCGCCCACCGCGTGCACCGTCAGATCGAACAGACCATGGCGGCCAAAAGCGTTGAGCATGTGGTCGAAAAACGGCACGCCGGTCGAGATATCGCACACGCCAGATCCGTCCAGGTCGAGCTTTACGACAATGTCGGTCTCGCCCGTCTTGCGGGTTACCTCGGCATAGCGGCCCATCTACATCTCCTCCTTCACCAGCGCGGCAAACGCAGCCAGCACCTCATCATTTTCCTGCGGGGTACCCACGGTAATGCGCAGACAGTCCGCAAGCCCCGGCGCATAGCTAAAGTCGCGCACCAAAATCGAATACTCATCGCGCAGACGTTCGCGCACGCGCGTGGCATGCGGCGTGCGCACGAGCACAAAGTTCGCCGCGCTCGGCCACGCCTCCACGGGCAGGCCCTCGGCAGCCATTGCACGCAGGGCGCACAGCTCGCTCTCGCGCTCGGATGCAACCTGTGCCACCACGGGCGCGTACGCATCGCGGGCACGCACGCAGGCAAGCGCGGCGGCTTGGCTCAGCACGTTGACCGAATAGATCTGGCGAATCGCCGCGAACACGTCGATGACCTCGGGCGCCGCGATCACATAGCCCAGACGCGTGCCGGCGGCGCCAAACGCCTTGGACAGCGTATGCAGAATCACCAGGTTGGGATGCTCGGCGATAAGCCCCTGCGCCGTGGTGGCCGCGCCAAACGAATCGTCGGCAAACTCAACGTAGGCCTCGTCGACCATCACCATGCCGGGGCACGCATCGCACAGCGCCGCGATAAAGTCGAGCGGCGCCACGTCGCCCGTGGGGTTATTGGGCGAGGTCACGATTGCCAGGTTGCACTCGGGCGCTGCCGCAAGCACGGCTGTCTGGTCGAGCTCAAAGGTCGCGGGGTCGCGCCACACGTCACGCACCTCGGTCTGGCAGAGCGACGCAAAGAACGCGTACTCGCTAAAGCACGGCGGGCAGTTGAGCAGGGTCCGTCCCACGCCGCCAAACGCCAACAGGTAGTTATAGAGCAGCTCGTCGCCGCCGTTTCCCACGCAGACATTCTCGCGCGCCACGCCATGCCAGGCAGCAAGCTCGTCGCGCAGGTCGTTCGACATGGGATCGGGATAGCGATTGAGCGGTGTGGCAGCCAGGGCAGCGTCGACCGCCTCGCGCACGCCGGTCGGCACGGGATAGGTGTTCTCGTTGGCCGAAAGGTTGATGCGCGTAGGCGTAAAGTTGGGATCGTAGGGCTCAATACCGGCCAGGTAAGGCTGGACGAGCTCCTTCATGTGGGGCGTCAGCTCGGCCATATTAGGCCTCCTTACCAGTCGCGCCAACGCCATCCGCGCCCGCAGCCGCCAGGTCAACGCCCTCGGCAACCGTCGCCACGGCGTCGCCCGGCCAGGCGACCTTGGTCAGGTCGGCCGCGGCCAGAGACTCGGCGCTCACGGCATCCTCGCCCTGCTCCAGCACACGGCGACGCAGTGCGGCGGAAAGCGCGTGTGCCCACAGGCCCTCGGCCTCGGCCAAACGTTGCGTAGCGGGAGCATCGGAGAGCAGGCCCTCGGGCGTATAGCAAATGACGCTCGAGCGCTTGACGAACTCCTCCACCGAAAGCGGGTTGGAGAACATGGCCGTGCCGCCGGTCGGCAGCGTGTGATTGGGGCCGGCAACGTAATCGCCGAGCGGCTCGGAGCTCCAAGCGCCCACAAAGATGGCGCCGGCGTTGCGAATGCCGCCGAGCAGGCCCATCGCGTCCTTGCAGTGCAGCTCCAGGTGCTCGGGCGCCACGGTGTTCACCGCCTCGACGGCGGCAGCCATGTCGGCGGCCACCACGATGGTGCCCTCATTGTCGAGCGAAGCACGCGTGATTTCGGCGCGTGGCGACTGCGCTACCAGAATATCGATACCCGCCTCGACCTCACGCGCAAACCGCTCGTCGCAGGTCACCAGATAGCAGGCTGCCAGCGGATCGTGCTCGGCCTGGGCCATCAGGTCGGCCGCGACCACCATGGGCTTGGCCGTAGCATCGGCCAGCACGCAGACCTCGGAGGGACCGGCGACCATATCGATACCCACGTCACCCGAGACAATCTGTTTGGCAGCGGCGACAAAGGCGTTGCCCGGGCCGGTGATTTTGTCGACGCGCGGAATGGTCTCGGTACCGTACGCCAGTGCGGCCACGGCCTGGGCGCCGCCCACCATATAGATCTCGTCCACGCCGCCGAGCTTTGCCGCGGCGAGTGTGTAGGGGCTGATCAGGCCGTCCTTTTGCGGCGGGGTCACCATGACCACGCGCTCAACGCCGGCGACCTTGGCGGGAATGGCGTTCATAAGCACGGTGGAGGGATACTGCGCACGGCCGCCCGGCACGTAGATGCCAGCCGCGGCAAGCGGGGTCACCTTAACGCCGAGCATCGTGCCGTCCGGGCGCGTGGTAAACCAGCTCTGCTCGACCTCGCGCTGGTGGAACTCGCGAATCTGGCGTGCAGCCTTTTCGAGCGCCGCGACAAAAGCGGGATCGAGGCCCTCGAGCGCGGCATCGATCTGCTCTTGCGGCAGACGGAAGCTCTGCAGCTCAACGCCGTCAAAGCGCTGGCAATAGTCGCGCACCGCGGCATCGCCGTTGGCACGCACGTTGGCCACGATATCGCGCGCGGCGTCGACGATGTTTTGCGGCAGCACGCCCTTTCGGTTGAGCTGGTTGGTAACGAGGCGCTCACCGGGAGCAAGCTCGATGGTCTTCATATCGGTATCCCCTATCGGTCGAGGTTGTGTTCGAAAAACGAAAGGCCGGGCGGCGGCGCCAGTCGGCCCGCAGCCCGTACGTTGGGGCGCCCGTGCGTGCTCGCGCTATTGTGCCGAGCCCGCGACGGGCTCAAAATGCTTGTCCTTAACAGCAGCTGCCAAGCGATCTGCCAGATTGCGTACGCGCGGATCCAGGCGCGCGGCACCCGGATTGACAAAGAAGCGCGCCGTGCAGTCCATAATGCGACCAGTAATAACCAGGTCGTTATCGCGCAGGGTGGCGCCCGTGGCGGTAATGTCCACGATACGGTCGGTCATACCGACGATGGGGCCCAGCTCGATATTGCCGTGCAGCGAGACGATATCGGCATTCACGCCACGCTCGGCATACCAGGCGCTCGCGATGCGCGGATACTTGGTGGCCACACGAAGCGACCCGCGACGGGCATAGTTGCGCTCGGCCTGGCCAGCGCGCCACGCGGGCTCTGCCTCGATAAACGTGCACAGGCCGTAGCCCAGATCGACCAGCTGCAGCAAGTTGAGGTCTGCCTCGATGAGCGAGTCCCAGCCACAGATGCCGCAATCGGCACCACCACAGCCCACAAAAGCGGGCGCGTCGCTGGGACGCACGATGACAAACTCGATATCGCCGACCGTGCCCTCGCCGGCACGCGTGTCGCGACCGCGCACAATCAGGTGACGGCCGGGGTCGCGCAGCTCAGAGACGTCCAGGCCCGCGGCCTCGAGCACGTCGAGCGTGTCGGCCTTAAGCGAGCCCTTGGGCACGGCGATGCGTAGCGGGCCTTCGGCGCCGCGGCCCACGGCGTGGTCACCATCGGAGGCGGCGTCCTCGGCAGAGGTGCACGCGGCCTCCAGACGCTCGAGCGAAAAGGCGAAGCCCGCCGCCGGCACCTCGATGCCGTCGCCGAACGCGCCGGTAAAGATAGAGTCGTAGCGACCGCCCGAGCCCACCGGATCGGGCAGGCCACCGGCATAGGCCTTAAAGACCAGGCCCGTGTAGTAATCGAAAGAATTCATAATGGAAAAGTCGAAGGACAGCACCTGAGCGTCCTCGGGCGCCAGGCCCTCGACCAGCGCGCGCAGCTCACGCGTGAGCGGCGCGACAATACCGGCAGCCGCCAGCAGCGCATCCACGCGATCGAGCACTTCGGCCCCACCATGCAAGCGCGGCAGTTCGCTGACGGCGGCCTTAACGGCATCGGTCTCGGCGCTTGCCGCCACGCGGGCATCGAGGCCCACAAAGTCGTTGGCGTGCACGCAGCGCAGAGCCTCGGCAGCCAGCTCGCGATCCTCGCACGCCGCGAGCAGCTCCTTAAACGGGCGCACGCTACCTGCGATAATGCGCGCATCGGGCAGCGCCAACTTGCGAACGGCCTCGGCCACCAGCGAGACGATCTCGACATCGCCCGCGGTATCGCCCGCGCCGATGAGCTCAAAACCCAGCTGGGTAAATTGACGCGAACCGCCGGCATTGCGCTGGCATTCGCGAACCACCGGCGCCTCATAGCGCAGGCGCAGCGGCAAGTCGGCCGCGCGCATGCGGGTCGAGACCAAACGCACGATCGGCAACGTATTGTCGGGACGAACCACCAACAAGCGGCCGTCATCGTCAAAAAGCTTAAACGGCGTGTCCGCGATACGGCCGCCCTCCTCGAGCGAGCCCTTGTCCTCGAGCAGCGGCGTCTCAACCGGCAGATAATTATGCTCCCTAAAGCAGCCCTTCACCGTCAGCGCAATCTCCTCGCGCGCCTGAGCCTCCTCGGGCAATATGTCCCGGAATCCCCACGGTGTGGCCGTCATCTGGTGAGCCTCCTCATGCTGTGTTTCGTATGGAACAGAAGACCGGCATAGCTCCGCCGGTTTTCTGGGTACTTTAGCATACTAGAGTGTTTGCGGGGAGAATCGTCCTCCTCGGCTCACACCGTATTCATTTGGAAACATAGGAGCGGATTGTCGCAACCCAACCCCACCTAGACGCCAATCGCACGACGATACTCTGCCATTACCTGCGCATCGGCAGCTGCGGGGTCGGCAAAATAGCGCCAGTCATAGGTCTCGGCCGAAACAACTCCGCGATAGCCGCGCGCCACCAGCCTATCCAGGTCGGCGCGCATATCGCGGTCGCCGTCACCCCAGGCAAGATGCGTCGTGCCATCTGCCGCAACATCGACAAAATGCACGTGGGCGACATCATCGCCAAGCAGATCGAAATAATCGTCGATGGTATCCCCTGCCACCGCCATAGCGCCCAAATCCAGACACGCCTTAAGTGCCGGATGATCAACTGCCTCGATCATGCGCTTCGTATCGGCCGCCGAGTTCACGATCATCGACTCAACCGGCTGTAGGGCCTCGAGCACCAGTCGCACACCGCACTCTCCCGCATGCTCGGCAATCGCACGCAGCATCGAGGCGCTGCGACCCCACGCGTCCTCGATCGGCTCGTTCAAAAATGCCCAGCCGCTCGAGACCATGACCTGCTCGGCTCCAAGTTCCGCCGCGATATCTACAACGTTCTTAAAGTACGCGAGCGTGCGGGCACGCGCCTCATTCCCGCGCGCCGCGATATTCCACGGCTTGGGGTTGTTCTGTTCGGGACAAAGTCCCACAATCCGAACCCCATACCGCTGCGACAGCTCCCGTACCCGCTCGAGCGAATCGTATCCATGGCAATCGACATACAGATGCATCGCCCCGGTCCAAAGCTCGCAACACGTGTAGCCCGAAGCCGACGCCGAAGAAAAGAACTCCTCAAGATCAAAGTAGCGATGGCTGATATTCATAACGGCAAGCTGCGGATACTCCATCTTGTCCACCTTTCGGCAAAAGGGCGCCGCAGCACAGTGTGCGCGACGCCCCCTCTTACATTGTTCTCATTATGACGGATACTCTACTGGACACCAAGCACTCCAAAGAACGCGCCAGCGATACTCACGAGCAGGATCACGAGCATGATGACCAGCGGATTCATCTTCTTTTTGAGCATGAGATAGACGATTCCAAACAGCCCCATCGTGACAAAGCCCGGGAAGATTCCGTTGAGCAGCTCGGCCAGCGTCTGAGCACCATCGCCCGCACCGACCATGAGCGGAATGTCCACGGTGACCATCTCCATGGTCATAGCGCCGATCACCATGGCGCCCATGATAGAGGCCATCTTGACGATCGTGTCCATAATGCCCGATTCCTGGACCTTGCTGATCATGTCCGAGCCAAAGCGATACCCCACAAACGTCAGCAGGTAACGGATGATGTAGTGAGGGACATTGAACACGAGCAGGAACAAAATCGGGCCAAGAATAGAGCCCTGTAGCGCCAGCGACGTGCCGACACCCGTTGCCAAAATTCGCAGCGTGCCCCAGTAGAAGGCATCGCCCACGCCGGACAGCGGCCCCATCAAAGCAAGCTTGACATTAGAGATCGCGCTCGTGTCAAAGCTATCGTCAGTAGCGTTGACCTCCTCCATTGCAGCGGCGATGGACATGGGGAGCGTCGAGATGTACGGCGTGACGTTATAGAGCTCCATATGGCGCTTGAGGGCGGCCTTAAAGTCCGCATCCTGCGGATACAGCTTGCGAAGGATCGGCATAAGGGCCCACATAAAGCCGATATGGCCCATACGCTCGTAGTTCCAGGAATGCTCATAGGGAATCGAGCGCCAGAACAGCTTCTTAAGGTCTGCGCGGGAAATCAGCCCGTCGTAAGAAGACTCAAACTTAAAACTCATCGAACCCACTCCCAATCGCAGGATCATCGGTTGCCACTGCGGGCTGCTCCGCCTTTTTCTTGTCACCCAAAACCGTCATCGCGACGACGATGATCGCGGCAAAGATCGCCACGCCCGTCGTGCTAATGCCAAAGTAGGCGACGAGGAAGAAGCCAGCGAAGAAGAACGGCGCCACCGTCTTGTTCATAATCATCTGAGCCAGCATTGCAAAACCGAGTGCGGGCAAGAAGGCGGCGGCGACATCCATACCGGTCTGAACGAAATCGGGGATGATGTTGAGCAGGCTGGCAACAGCATCGGCGCCAAAGAAGAATGCCAGGGGAATAATCAGCAGGCCGCACCAGCTCTGCGCGTAGCCGGCGATGAGCATGTTGCGCGTGATGGCCTTGGTGTCTCCGTCCTCGACGTTTTTGTCGATACGGTGCACCAGCAGCAGCATCACCGGCTGGCCCAGGGCAGTATCGAGCGCCAGGACGATCGTTGCGATGGGAATGCCCAGGGTCAGGGCCGCCGAAGCGTCCGCGCCGGCCTGCATGGCAAGAGATACGCCCAGGATAGTGCCGGAAATCGTATCGGGCGGGTTATAGGCGCCGACCGAGATGGCGCCGACCATGGCAAGCTCCATCGTGGCGCCCATGATCGTACCGGTCACCATGTCGCCCATGACAAGGCCAACCAGAGGTCCGAGCACGATCGGGCGCTGGAGGTAGCTCGTGCCCGTCAGCCACTCGGAATAGCCCAAAAGGGCAATCAGGAAAATCAGGATTGTCTTGATAACCATGACAGCCCCTAACCGATAACCTTCGCGGCGTCAGTCTTCGCATCTGCCGGAATCATCTGAATGAACAGTTCATAGCCCTCGCCGAGCAGCTCTTTGACGTATGCCTCGTTTTCGGGCGTAAGGAACACGCTCGTCGAGACCTGGCGGGCATTCTCGCTAAAGGCAACGTTGCCGAGGTTGATCTTCTTGACTCCCATCGCCTTGGCGACGGCACCGGCCTGCTGGATCGTCTCGCAAACCACGAAGAGCTTGTACTTGTCGGTCACTCCGCTCTGGAGCGCCTTGACGGCATCCTCGGTGTTTTTGACAACGACCTTGCAGCCCTCCGGCTTTGCAAGGGACAGGGCCTGCAGACGAAGCTTGTCATTGAGGACCGTGTCGCTCACCAACAAGATGCAGTCGGCACCCAGAGCCGAGGTCCAGCTAACGGCAACCTGGCCGTGAAGCAGTCGATAGTCCACGCGAATCATCTGAATCATGATGTGCTCCCTAGTGGTTAAAACTCATCGAGTTCGGCCTGCCCCAGCAGGTCGTTGACGTACTTGACCTTGGTGTCGTCCGCCTCGACGATCTGGCGAATGGCCTCATCGATCGGGGTGGATTCGGGCACGAACAGCAGCTGAATAAGGAGCGGCAGGTTCATGTTGGTCACGAGGTGCGTGTTAGGACGCGTCTGGACGATCTTGGTGAACTCGTTGTTGACGCTGCCGCCAAAGAGGTCGGTGCACACGACGACCTCATCGTCCGCGGCAAAGCCGTCCAGAATCGCTGCGGCCTCCTTGGTCAGGTCCTCGTTTCCGTCGACATACATAGAGAGCGCATGGACGTTTTCGCGCTCGCCGGAAAGCAGGCCGATGCTCTCGACGATTCCAGACGCAAAATGAGCATGGGACGCCACGATAAACTGCCTCATTCGATTCCCCTTCCTTGCGAATTTCGGCATAAAAATGCCCGGACGCATGCGCCCGGGCAGGGTGCTTCTTAAATGAGTGGTCAACTATTAGTAGTCGAACTGGTGATAGTAACGACGGTAGTTGAGGTTGTGCTTGGTGACCGTCTCGTAGTAAGCGGCAAGGCGATCGGTGATCAGCGAGGAGAGAATCCACGGAGACACGATGACGCGGAACTCGTCGTCAAGGCCGGGGATCGCGAACTCGGCGGTGTCGATGATGTTGATGTCGGTGTCGCCGGTCACGCCGCGGTTGAGGAAGGCGCGGACGCGCTCGTCGAGCTTGCGGTTCTCGTCCTCGCCCATGAACAGGAACACGGGGACGCCGGGCTCCACGAGCTCGAGGGTGCCGTGGAAGAAGTCGGCCGAGGTGATGTAGCGGGTGCGCTTCCACTGCATCTCCTCCAGGATGCACATCGAGAACAGGATCGTCTCGCCCCACAGGGCGCCCGAGCCGATGAACATGGTGTAGGGGGCCAGGGCGTACTTCTTGGCGAGCTCCTCGGCGCGCGGCTCGAAGCTCTTGCGGATGTCGACCAGGTGGGTCCAAACGTCCTTGGTCTGCTCGATGAACTTATCGAACTGCGGGAAGCAGCCACGGCGGTTGAGCAGGCGCAGGCCGAAGCAGTCGGCGAGGTAGTAGCCCATCTCGCAGCCGCCGTTACCATGATCGGAAGCCATCTTGACGCAATTCTCGGCGCCGACAGCCTGGCCGATGGGGCCCTCGGGCTTGGTCATGGCGTAGACGCGAATGCCCTTTTCCTTCATCTTCTTGACGGCCTCGAGGACCTCGGGGGTGGTGCCGGACTCGGAGGCGGTGAGCACGACGGACTTCTCGGTCATGCGCTTGTGGCCCATGACGTTCCACTCGGCGGCGTGGATCAGGTAGACCTCGAGGTCGCGGTCGCCGAACTTGTTCATGAGGTACTCGAGCTGCATGAGCTCGTCCCAGGTGCCGCCGACGCCCATCAGGAACACGGCGTCGTAGCCCTCGTCGGC
>RQBM01000229.1:0-7179 GCA_008668795.1 Collinsella aerofaciens
AAGCGGCCGTGGTCTTTCCCTTGGTGCCGGTGATGCCCACGATCTTGACGTCGTGGTCGGGACGGTCGTAGACCTCCGGCGGCAACAGGGCCATGGCCGTGCGAACACTATCAACAACCAGCATCGCAGCACCGCTCTCCTGCGCCAGCGGCTCCAGAGACTCGACCAGCGACTCCTCGCACACAAATGCGACGGCGCCCGCATCGAGCGCCATGCTCAAAAACGCGGGCTTAAAGGCAGCACCTTTACAGAAGAACACGTCACCTGCCGAGACCGCGCGCGAATCAAACGAGCAACCGGTCACGGCACGCTCGTCAACCTGCTCTGATGCGCGCAGCTCGCCGCACACATCGAGCAGCTTGGCAAGCGTATCGACCGTGGTCACGGTCGCGGAATCCGAATGGTGCATCTTTCACCTTTCTCAGCCATTTGGCAGGGACGGTTTTCATAGTAACTGAAACGTGCTCGCGCAAAAACGGCTCCCGGAGGAGCCGTTACGCGCAGGCATTCGTAGGCCGAGACTAGGCAGCCTGAACAGAAGGCTGGCCCTCGTCGATAAAGAAGCGCTTGTACCACACCAGGAACACGAGCGGCGTATAGATCTTGCGCTGGAAATCGCCCTTGCCCGCAAAGTGCAGATCGAGCAGGTGCATGAGCTCGTCGGTATTGAAGAACTCGCTTGCCCACGGCGCGGTGAAGTACTCCTTGACATAGTCGTACCACTTTTGCTCGCGCAGCCAGTAGACAATCGGCACCGGGAAGCCCACCTTGGGACGGGTGGCCCACTCATCGGGCAGCGACTTGTTGGCAGCGTGGCGGAGTACCTGCTTGTTGCCGTTCTCGTTGATGCGGTAGCGGTCGGGAATGTGCTCGGCGAACTCCATGACTTTGCGGTCCAGGAAGGGCACGCGCAGCTCCAGCGAGTGCGCCATGCACATCTTGTCGGCCTTGAGCAGAATGTCGCCCGGGAGCCACATGTTCATGTCCAGGTACTGCTTCTTGACCAGCTCGGGCTGACCCTTCACGCGCGCATAGATGGGAGCGGCAAGCTCGAAGGCGCCATCGCCGGTGTTGTACTCGGGCTTGAGCACGTCGTCGACCTCGCGCTCCGGCCATACCAGAGCCTGTCCCAGGAACGACTTCTCGGGGATCTCGGCACCCTTGACCAGGAAGTTATGTCCCTTGAAGTACGGCATATGCAGCGCCAGGTTACCGAGCGCGCGACGGACGGGCAGCGGCACCATCTTTTTGTACTTGCGCACCGGAACCGTATCCTCGTAGTAGGCGTAGCCGCCAAAGAGTTCGTCGGCGCCTTCGCCCGAAAGCACGACGGTAACGTCCTTGCGGGCCATCTCGGCCAAGAACCACAGCGGCACGGAAGACAGGTTGGACTGCGGCTCGTCCATGTGATACTGGATGTCCTCGAGCGCACCGAAGAACTCGTCGGCGGTAATCATCTTGCGAACGTTTTCGACGCCGAGCTTATCGGAAAGCTCCTTGGCGTAGTTGGTCTCGTTGAAGTTCTTGTAGTCAAAGCCCACCGAGAAGGTCTTGTCGGGCATGAGGCAAGCGGCGATGTAGCTAGAGTCGACGCCACCGGAGAGGAACGACGCGACCTTGACGTCGGCGATGCGATGGGCCTCGACGCTCTCGTGCACGACCTCGTCCAGCTCGTCGACGTACTCCTCGAACGGCTTCTCGACGGCAGAGTAATCGCAATCCCAGTAGCGCTCGATGTTCATCTTGCCGGTCGGGATATCGACGGTAAAGTAGTGCGCCGGCGGCAGCTTGTAGACACCCTCGAAGAAGGTCTCCTCGGTTGCCGAATACTGCAGCGTCATGTACGGACGCAGGGCCTTTTTGTTGACCGCCTTGTGGAAGTGCGGGTAGTCCAGGAAGCTCTTGATCTCGGAACCAAAGAGCACGCCCGGAGCGCCGTCGCCCGCATCGGCCATGGGATAGTAGTAAAGCGGCTTGATGCCAAAGATGTCGCGGGCGCCAAAAAGCTTGTTCTTCTTTTTGTCCCAGATGACGAAGGCGTACATACCGCGCAGGCGATCGAGGACGGCCTCGCCCCACTCCTCGTAGCCGTGCAGGAGGCTCTCGGTGTCGGCGCCGCAATGGAACTTGTAGCCCTTGGCTTCGAGCTCGGAACGGAGTTCTTGGAAGTTGTAGATCTCACCGTTGAAGACAATGACGACGCTACCGTCCTCGTTGGCCATAGGTTGGGCGCCGGCCTCGGTCAGGTCGAGGATCGACAGGCGGCGGAAGCCGAGGGCAACGCGGCCGTCGATAAACTGACCGCCCATGTCGGGACCGCGATGGACGATGCGGTCCATCATCTTGGTGAGCACCTCGGATTGGTTATCCGTCCCACCGACAAAACCGACAAAACCGCACATATACTATCCCCTCTGCTGTTGCTGGGCATCAAATCGAATCAGTAGCTTTTGAGTATACCCGAGGGCGTAAAGAGGGGCGGAATGTTCAGGCAATCTCAACTGAATCAGCTCCGCTGTGACACGCGCGAGTTACCTTTAATGGATATGAGGTGAATGAGGCGATTGTTTTGCTATACTCTCTCCGCACGGGCGATTGGCGCAACGGTTAGCGCAGGTGCTTTACACGCACAAGGCTGGGGGTTCGAATCCCTCATCGCCCACCATTGAATTGGAAACGGTCCTCGAAAGGGGACCGTTTTTGTTTGGGCCCATTTCATGGGATTCGAACCCGCAAGGGTGCGGAGCTGAGGAAACGCGAAGCGTTTTCCAGCGCAGCACGCGAGGAGCGAAGCGACGAAGCGGATGCGGGCGGCGGAGCCGCACGCGGACATCCCTCATCGCCCACCACTGATTTGATAGGCTCCCAGCAATGGGAGCCTTTCTTTTTTGGGCCCAGCGCATGGGATTCGAACCCGCCAGCACGTCTGTCACAAAGGCCGTGGCCAAATAATGGCAAAAATGAGTACTGCTACTTTGCTTGCAACATATAAACAGATAGTGTTTGCTTAGGTTACGCAACATATGTCCATTATAAGGACTAACAGTCAGATCAAAATCGTGTATTCATCGCCATTTCGACTTGCCATCTGGCCTTATTAGTCCAAAATTGCTGCTACCAAATCGGTAACAGTACTCATATTTGATGTTTTTTGACCAGCAGGTCTCCCTGCCTTAGCAAATCTAAGGCAAAACGGGCTCCAGACCGCTGAATCATGCCGCATAGGGCACGTCCGCAGTCCGGAACTCGGTCCAAATTGAGTTATTGCGCCGCGTTAGCCCAAAACACCCGACAGGATCTCGATCAGACTGTCCACGTCGGCTTCCTCGCAGACGAGTGGCGGCAGGAAACGCAGCGTATGCGCACCCGTAGCGTTGATCACGGCACCGGCGGCCAGCGCGCGGGCAACAACACCATGCGCGTCGCCCGCGGCATCATCCAAATCACAGCCGAGCATCAAGCCGCGACCACGTACCTCGGTCACGTGCGGCAGCTTGGCGAGCTTTGCCTCCATATAGGCACCCACCTTGGCAGCATGCTCGGCATAATCGCCACGCACAAGCGCGGAGAGCGTCGCGGCACACGCCGCGATGGCCAAGCAGCTACCGCCAAAGGTCGAGCCGTGGTCGCCCGGCTTAAACACGTCGGCAATCTCCTTCTTCGCCACGACGGCACCCATGGGCACGCCATCAGCAATGCCCTTGGCAAGGCTCATGATGTCGGGCTCCACGCCATAGGTCTGGAACGCAAACGGCTTACCCGTGCGGAAGATACCGCACTGGACCTCGTCGGCGATAAGCACGGCGCCCACTTCGTGTGCCAGGTCGCGCGCTGCCGCCATAAACTCCTCGGTCATGGGGTGCACGCCACTCTCACCCTGGATCGGCTCGAGCATCACGGCACAAATTTCGCTCCCCAGCTGCTTAAAGATCGCACGCAGCTCGTCAACATCGTTGGGCGTGCAGGCCACAAAGCCACCCGGCAGCGGGCGGAAACTGTCCTGCAGCCAATCCTGCATGGTAGCGGCAATGGTCTCGAGCGTACGGCCGTGGAAGCCGCCGCGCATGCACACGATGGTGTTGCCGCCATTACCGGCACGCTTGGCATACAGGCGCGCGAGCTTCATCGAGCCCTCGTTGGCCTCGGCGCCAGAGTTGGCAAAGAAGGTCTCCCAAACCTGCTCATCCGCAGCCGGGGCACCAAGCGCAGCTGCCGTGGTCTCATCGCCGGCGGCAATGGCATCGGCAAGCACGCGCGCACCATCTACGTCGTCGTTAGCAAGCTTGGACAGCAGCGCCGCGACCTGTCCGCGCTGCTCAATGTAGAAGTAATTGGAGACGTGCATGAGCTTTTTGGTCTGTGCCTCGAGCGCCGAGAGCACAGCCGGGTCGCCATGACCTAGGCTGCACACGCCGATGCCGGCAAGAAAGTCGAGGTACTCACGGCCATCGTCGCCGGTGAGCTTCATGCCGTGACCCTCGACAAACTCGACCGGAGAGCGGCCAAAGGTATGCATAACGTAATGGGATTCAAGCGATTGCTGAGCTGCAAGTGACATGAGATGCCTTTCGTTGGGCGCCAGACGGCGCGGGGCTATGGGTGCAGGAATGGGGCGGCTGAGGGTCAGCTAGACCGTCTGAAGCTTCTCGACCTCGTCAAGGTTCTCGGTCAGACGCGCAGCAAACGTCGAAAGCGGATGCGGATGCGTATCGAACTCGTAAGCCGTCTCGGTGGAATGGATCACGGTGCCGACGCCGGCATCGGTCAGCAGCTCCAGGAGCAGCGAATGCGGCGTAGTACCGTTAATGATGTGGGCACGAAATACGCCGCCGGTAAGCGCATCGACGGCCGCACGCAGCTTAGGAATCATGCCCTTATCGACCTCGCCGCCGTAGAGCATTTCGTTGACCTCGTCGAGCGTTAGGTTGGAGATAAGCGAGTCCTTGTCGCTAAAGTCCTTGTACAGGCCATCGACGTCGGTCAAAAAGATTGCCTTATGCGCGTGGAGCGCCGCGGCAACGGCACCGGCGGCGGTATCGGCGTTGATGTTGAAGAAACCGCCGTCCTCCCCCGCCGCGACGGTAGCGATGACGGGGATATACTCGCTATCGAGTAAGCGCTCGATATAGTCGGTGTTGACGTGCGTCACTTTGCCCACGCGGCCGAGCTCGGGGTCGAGCGGCTCGGCGATGAGCGTGCCGGCATCGCTGCCCGACACGCCCACGGCCAGGTTGCCGTGGTGGTTGATGGCAGCAACCAGCTCCTGGTTAACCTTGCCGCCCAGCACCTCGCGCACGATATCCATAGTCGCCGGCGTGGTCACGCGCTGGCCGTTCTTAAACTCGACGGGAATATCGTAATGGCTCAGCGCCTCGTTGATAGCCTTGCCGCCGCCGTGCACGATAACGGGGCGCATGCCGATGATCTTGAGCAAAACGATGTCGCTCATCACGTCGCGGCGCAGCTGCTCATCAACCATGGCGGCTCCGCCATATTTGATAACAACCGTCTTGCCGGTCAGGTTCTTAATCCACGGCAGTGCCTCGAACAGCAACTGCGCGGTTGCTTCGTTGGACTCGCTCGAGCGACAATCGCGTGCGAATTTCATAATCTGCCTCGTCTTTCGTATCGTTATCGCGCCGTGCTCCACCGTCCGCAATCGCGGCGAGATGCGCAGCGTGCCTGGAATCTAGGAACGGTAATCGCCGTTGATGGAGATGTACTCATGCGTGAGGTCGCAGGTCCACACGGTCGTTGCCGCGTCGCCTGCGCCCAGGTCGGCCGAGACCACGATCTCGGGCGCCTCGAAACGCCGTAGAGCCTCGTCCTCGTCAAAGGGAACAGTCAGACCGTCGCGACAGACAGGCATGCCCATCATGTCGATGGAAACGTCTTCCTGATTAAACTTCACCCCGCACTTGCCAAGCGCCATAGCAACGCGGCCCCAGTTGCAGTCGTGGCCGGCGATGCAGGTCTTAACGAGCGGCGAGTTGGCAACGGCACGGGCGGCGATATCGGCCTCCTCGTCGTTCACGGCGCCGGTAACGTTGACCGTAACAAGCTTGGATGCCCCCTCACCATCGGCGGCGATATTGCGCGCCAGGCTCTCGCACACCTCGTGCACAGCAAATGCCAACTCGTCAAAGGCATCGGAGCCCTCGACGATGGCCTCGGCATCTGCGGCTGCAGCGCCAGAAGCAAGCATGATACAGGTGTCGTTGGTCGAGGTATCGGAATCGACCGTCACCTTATTGAAGGTCTGCTTAACGGTCGAGAGCAACAGGGCGTGGAGCGCCGCCGGCTCGACGGGGGCATCGGTAGTAATAACCGCGATCATGGTGGCCATGTTGGGCATGATCATGCCCGAGCCCTTGCACATTCCGCCTACCGTATAGACATTGCCCGCATGACCCGCAGCCTCGCTGACATAGGACACGGCGTACTCCTTGGAGTGCGTGTCAGTCGTCATGATGGCGCGAGCGGCATCGGCGCCACCGTGGGCGGAGAGCGCCTCGTAGGCAGCAGGAATGGCGGTCTCAAACGTGTCGATCGGCAGAATCTGGCCAATCACACCCGTGGAGGCAACCAGAATCTGCTGGGGTTCGCAGCCGATAACCTGCGATGCGATGCTGCACGTCTCGCGCGCGCATGCAAGGCCGGTCTCACCCGTGGCGGCGTTGGCATTGCCAGAGTTGACCGAAACGCCGGCGATGACGCCATAACCCTTGTCGGCACCGCCCAGGTTGGCACGGCTCACCTGCACGGGCGCCGCGCAAAAGCGATTGGTGGTAAACACGCCGGCACCGGGACAGGGTTTATCGGGCACGACGAGCGCGTAATCCAGACGCTCGGGGTTCTTGCGGAACCCAGCGTGGATGCCTGCAGCCTTAAAACCAGCCGCAGCCGTAACGCCACCCTCGACAGCGCGAATCCTGATATCAAACAGCTCGGTATTCATCGTCTTCATGACTCCTTATGTCAAACAAAAAACGGACATCGGTTGGTGCGCCATGCCGGTCGTAATCATGAGACCAGCTTAAGAGTGGCGCCCCACTCGATGCCCGACTACCAAATCGTTAACAATCGAATGTGCTACACCGGGCACGCCACTGTGGGCAAGCCTCGTCGCTCGTCAAAGCCAAAGACGATATTGGCGCACTGGACCGCTTGGCCCGCAGC
>RQBM01000186.1:0-27583 GCA_008668795.1 Collinsella aerofaciens
AGTCCGGACCGCCCCGCGGTCCAACTTTCTGTCCGCACCCCCGTCGCGGCCTTTAAAGGCATGAAACAGTCCGTATTTCACCGCAACTTAGGAGGGGATGGGGCTGAGGGGCGGGCGATGGCGTTGCCTGCCGGTTAGTGGCGACCGTGGTGGCGGAGCTTGTCGATGGTGGAGTCGGTGCCGTGTCCGCGGGCGTCGGTGCTTCGGCTGCGGGCGTCGGCGGCGGTTTGGCGCTGGCGGCGGTAGTCGATCATGCCTTGGATGATGGGCTTGCCAAAGCTCACGACATCATCGTTGTAGATGGCGGTTCGGGCTGCGAGGAGGCAGTCGGTAAAGTCCATATGGGTCTTGCCGAAGAGTTTGACGGCAAGGGCGACAACGGTGGGCTCGTCGACCATGACGTCATCGAGCAGCCTTTTCATGGCCGCAGCAATTTCAGCGCGGGGAACCTTATAGACGTCGCGCAGCGTGACCACGACGCGCGTGATGATTTCGGGGTAGACACGTGCGGTGCGCGTGGCGATGACCTTGGCAGCGCGCGGTGACAGGACCTCGTCGTCGTCAAGCAGGTAGCGAAGGATGACGGTCTCGTCGATGATGGTGCTACTCATGGATATCTACTTCCTCGGGACCCAAAACCGACTCGTCGCTTTCTGTGGCTAGGTATTCAATCCAGGCATTGCGCTCCTCGGAGCGGCGATTGGGGTCCCCATATGCTTTGAGCAGTCCATAGGCGGACGTGCCGTCCTTGGAGCGCACGGCGACCGGCTGAAAGGGGAGCTTGCGCATCAAAATACCCTGCGCGACAAATAGACGGACAGCCTCGGCGAGCGATGTGCCCATGGCGTCGTAGAGACGCTCGGCATGCTGCTTGTCTTCCTCGCGAATGCGCACCTGCAGGATGGCTCGTTTTTGAGTCGATGACATCACTGGCCTCCCTTAATGAGCGTGCAATTTGAATAGTCAAATACAACATCGGCTAATAATAGCCAATCTTACAACCACTACTTTATTGCACTAGAGTAATTGAGTGTAAACGATATTACAAACGTACTACATCTTTCAGAAACGAGCGTGAAATCTCCCTTGGATGTACGCATGTAATACACTCACCTTTATAGCTTCTAGAGAATAATTCCAACCTGCCAAAACCCCTGCAATACACCCGTATTGCAGGGCCTATGCTCAAGTTTGCCCCCTGCAACTGCGTATATTTAACCTGTATATCGTTGGAGGAATTCTATCGAAGTGCCTGTTTCGCCGCATGCACTCGATACGCCGATGCCGGACCACGGGCGGTCCGGGGCAACGTCGGCAGGGTCTCTCCGGCATGGGATTCAGGAGGGAGTGAACAACATGGGCAATAAACGAGTCGTGGCTGATTCTTCACGCTGCATTGGGTGCCAAACCTGTATGGCGGCGTGCATCGAGGCACACGATATTCCCGGCAACATCGCCGCACCTCGCTTGCGCGTAACGCGCACCTACGAGATTTCCGCGCCGGTGGCATGTCACCACTGCGAGGACGCTCCGTGCGCCAAGGCCTGCCCCACGGGCGCCTTGTTCTTTGATCCAAAGAACCATCGCATCGGCGTCAACGAGGACAACTGCATCGGCTGCAAGAGCTGCGTCATGGCATGCCCCTTTGGCGCCGTGAGCGTGGCGACCACGCAGGTCCCCGTCTTGATGGGCGACGTGCGCGTGGGTTCGCAGACTAAGAGCTTCGTGCTCAAGTGCGACCTGTGCGTGGACCGTCCCGGCGGTCCGGCGTGTGCCGAGGCGTGCCCGACCAAGGGCCTCACCCTGGTAGACGAGGAGCGCCTGGCAGAACTGACTGCCGAGCGTGCCCGCGCCACCATCGAAAACGAGGCGTAGACGGGCGGCCATACAAGCCCAACGATTGTCATATACGTACCGATTACTCGGTAGCAGAGAAAGGAAGGAGGGTGTCATGGAGAAGCATAAAGTGATCTGCCCGTACTGCGGCGCCGGTTGCCAGTTTAACCTCCTGGTCCAAAACGGCCAGGTCGTGGGTACCGAACCGCTCAACGGCATCACCAATCAGGGCGAGCTGTGCCTTAAGGGCATGAGCGGCTACGACTTCATCAACGACACCAAGATCTTGACTCCTCGCGTACTGCACCCGATGATCCGCCGCACTAAGGGCGCGGATCTTGAGCGCGTAAGCTGGGACGAGGCGCTGGATTTCACCGCATCTAAGATGCAGGCCATAATTGACGAATATGGTCCTAACGCTGTCATGACCACCGGCTCTTCGCGAGGCGGCGGCAATGAGGCGAACTACGTCATGCAGAAGTTTACGCGTGCGTGCATCGGCACCCACAGCGTAGACAACTGCGCCCGTACTTGACACGGCCCTACTGTCCTCGGTCTGATGGACACGGTTGGTTCAGGTTGCATGTCATGCTCCATTCCCGGTATGGAGGATGCGGGCTGCATTTTCCTCTTCGGCTATAACCCTGCCGATTCGCACCCCATCGTCGCAAGGCGTATCGTGCGAGCCAAAGAAAAGGGTTGCAAGATCATCGTCGCCGACCCGCGCCATATCGAAACCGCGCGTATCGCCGATCTCTACCTTCCGATCAAGAACGGTTGCAACGTCGCGTTCCTCAACGCCTTTGCCAACTGCTTGGTCAACGATGGCCTCTACGACAAGGAATTCGTCGCCGAGCACACGAACGGCTTTGACGAGTGGTGGGAGACCATCAAGAACTACACTCCCGAATCCGTACAGGACATCACGGGTGTCGAGCCCGCGTTGATCCACCAAGCTGCCGAGATGTACGCCACGGCGAAGCCCTCTGCCATCATTGGCTGGGGCATGGGCGTATGCCAGCAGAAGCAGAACCTGAAGACGGTGCACACCATCGCCTCCATTGCCTGCGTTGCCGGCCAGATCGGCAAACCCAATTCCGGCCTCGCGCCCGTGCGCGGTCAGAATAACGTCCAGGGCTCCTGCGATATGGGCATGCTGCCCAACCTGTACCCTGGCTATCAAAAGGTCACCGACCCGGCCGCGCGCGCCAAGTTCGCCAAGGCTTGGGGCGTGCCCGAGGAAAAGCTCCCGCTCGAGGAGGGCTACAAGCTCACCGACCTGGGCCACCTGGTCGACGAGGGCAAGGTGCACTGCTTCTACAACTACGGCGAGGACCCGGTGCAGACCGAGCCCGATTCGGCCGGTATGCGCAAGACGCTCTCCGAGCTGGATCTGTTCATTTGCCAGGACATCTTTATGACGCAGACGACCATGCTCGCCGACGTCATTCTGCCCGCCACCTCTTGGGGTGAGCACGAGGGTGTCTTTACCGCATCCGACCGTAGCTTCCAGCACTTTGACGCGGCTGTTCCGCCCAAGGGCGAGTGCCGTCACGACTGGGAGATCTTCGCGGACCTGTCTACGCGCATGGGCTATCCCATGCACTACGACAACACCGAGCAGATCTGGAACGAGTGCATTAGCCTGTGCCCCAACTTTGTGGGCGCAACCTACGAGAAGATGGCTCCCGAGGGCGGCTACGCCCAGTGGCCCGTCAAGAGCACCGATGTGAACGACCACGGTACGCCCGACATGTTCGCTGGTGGCAAGTTCACCACCAAGGACGGCCGCGCCAACCTGATGGCGCACGACTGGGAGGCGCCCTCCGAGCTTCCCGACGATGAGTACCCGCTCATCCTGTGCACCGTCCGAGAGGTCGGCCACTACAGCTGCCGTTCGATGACCGGCAACTGCAAGACGCTGGCGCTGCTCGCCGACGAGCCCGGCTTTGTCCGCATGAATCCCGCGGATGCCCAGGCGCGCGGCATCAAGAACGGCGACATCGTCTCGATTCACAGCCGCCGCGGCCGGGTATACAGCCGCGCCGACGTGAGCGACCGTATCAACAAGGGCACGGTCTATATGACCTACCAGTGGTGGATCGGCAAGTGCAACGAGCTGACCATGCACAAGGTCGACCCGGTCTCGCATACGCCCGAGGACAAGTTCTCCGCCTGCCAGGTCGACGCTATTGCCGACCAGGTTTGGGCAGAGGGCGAGGTGGAGCGTCAGTACACCGAGCTTAAGCAGGCTCTGGTGGACGCCGCCGCTCCCCAGGACGTTGAGCCCGGCGCCGCCAAGTTCGACGACGAGACGCACGTGAACCAAATCGTGTAGTCCCGTTCTCGTTGGCTATTTGGGCCGGGCGTCCCGTACGTTCGGGAGCCCGGCCCGTTATTTTGAAAGGAAGTGGGGATGAACCGCTTCATCGACATCAACCCGGAGAGGTGCATCGGCTGCGGAACATGTCAGTCCGCCTGTGCCGACGCCCACCGGATGCAGGGTCTTCAGGATACGCCGCGCCTGGCGCTCGTGAAGACCGGCGGTATTTCGGCCGCCCTTGCCTGCCACCATTGCGAGGGTGCCCCCTGCGCCGAGGTTTGCCCGGTGAATGCCATCGAGCACGATGGCGATCGCATCCACGTCAAGGAGCAGGAGTGCATCGGGTGCAGGCTGTGCGCCATCGCGTGCCCCTTCGGAGCCATCCATCCCGATGGCACGTCTATCGCCGGTGTCGCAGGCATGTGCGACCCGACGCCTTCGTATCCTAAGTCCCTGAGCAGCCTGCTTACGTGGGCTCCTGGCCAGTACACCTGCGCCGTCAAGTGCGACCTGTGCGCCTTCGATCCGGACGGCCCGCATTGTGTGGCGGCGTGCCCCACCAAGGCGCTGACCGTCATGGGCGGCGCGGCCGATCGCGAGCTCGACGAGGCCAAGCGCCTGCGTTCGATCGAAAACGGTCCGGTCGTCGACGTTACCGCTGTGGCCCAGGGCCTGTCCGAGAAAGCAGAAGGGAGCGTAAACAATGGATAGCATGACGCTGTTTATCGCATCGCTTGCCGTCTCGTGCATCGGTGCGCTCGCCTCGGTTCTGCTGATCAAGGCCGATAACGCCGCCAAGACCGCCGGCTGCCTTATCGGCGCCGTCGCCGCGGTGCTTTCGTTTGTGGCCGGTATCCAGGCCGTGCTGGGCGATGTCACGTCGGTCGACACCATCGTGTTCTTCCCGTTTGCCCATTTCCAGCTGCTGCTCAATCAGCTGTCCGGCCTGTTCGTGGCGCTCATCTCGGTGCTCGCGTTTGCCGGTTCGATCTACGGTCTCAACTACTTTGATGAGTACCCGGGCAAAAAGGGCCGCGCCGGCTTCTTCTTTAACACCTTTGTGGCGTCCATGATGCTCGTCATCACCGCTGACAACGTGTTTTGGTTCCTGGTCGCCTTTGAGCTCATGTCGCTGACATCGTACTTCCTGGTCGTGATCGAGGAGAACGAGAACTCCATCCATGGCGGTTGGCTCTACTTTGTGATTGCGCATGTGGGCTTTGTGCTCATCATGGCGAGCTTCCTCACCATGACCAACTTCGCCGGTGGCTCGTTTGCCTTTGCGGATTTCCGCGCTACGCAGTTTAGCCCCGCGGTCGCATCCGTGTGTTTCGTGCTCGCCTTCTTTGGCTTTGGTGCCAAGGCCGGTATCATCCCGCTGCACGGCTGGCTGCCCAAGGCGCATCCCGAGGCGCCGTCCAACGTGTCGGCCCTCATGTCCGGCGGCATGATCAAGATCGGTATCTTCGGCATTCTCAAGGTTGGTCTCGACCTGCTCTCCGCCTCGGGCGTTCAGGTCTGGTGGGGCCTTATGGTCATGGTCTTCGGTGCGATCTCGTCGGTTCTCGGCGTGGCTTTCGCCCTGCAGGAGCATGACATCAAGCGCCTGCTGGCCTATCACTCCGTCGAGAACATCGGCATCATTCTGCTCGGCGTCGGCGCCTCCATGGCCGCCATGGCGCTCAACTCGGTCGGCATCGCCGTCCTGGCTCTGATGGCCGCCCTCTACCACACGTTTAACCACGCGATGTTTAAGGGCGAGCTGTTCTTGGGCGCCGGTGCGCTGCTGTACTCTACGGGTACGCGCAATATGGAGAAGATGGGCGGCCTGTTCCGTCGTATGCCGGCAACGGCCATCTGCTTCCTCGTTGGCGCGCTTGCCATCTCGGCCATCCCGCCCTTTAACGGCTTTGTTTCCGAGTGGTTTACCTACCAGTCGCTGTTTAATGCCGCCATGCAGGGCGACAAGGCCGTCATGATCGTGGCCGTGTTCGCTGCCGTCGCGCTTGCCATTACCGGCGCGCTGGCTGTCACGTGCTTCGTCAAGGCCTATGGCGTCTCCTTTGCCTCCGCGCCCCGTTCCGAGGCTGCGGCCAATGCCAAGGAGGTTCCCGCCCCCATGGTGTTCGCGCAGGGCCTGCTCGCGGCCATCTGCGTCGTGCTGGGCATTGGCGCTCCCGTGATCGCGCCCGTGCTGGTCGATGTCGCCGCGTCCGTGCTGCATCCGTACGGCGGCGTGTTTGCCGCCGAGGGCATGGAGCTCATGAACCAGTACTCCGGCGCTGCCACCTCCACGCCCGCGATCGCTATTGCGCTCGTGGTGCTCGTCGGTCTTGCCTGCGGTTATCGCAAGCTCAAGACCGTCGGCAAGGTGCAGAAGTCCCAGCCGTGGGCATGCGGCTATGCTCCCAACGAGCATATGCCCGTCGTGGCCACGACCTTTGCCTCCGTGGTGTCCTGGTTTATGCAGCCGCTCTACACGCTGCGCGACCGCTGCACGGCCGTCTGCTGGTCCATCGCGCACTTCTTCCAGAAGCTCACCGGTGTGGCCGAGGCTGTGGAGCCCGTACCCGACAAGGTTCTCGTCGATGCCCCGCATAAGGGTGTCGAGAAGCTCGCCGACCTCGCGACTAAGCTCGAGGGTGGCAACTACAGCATCTATATCTGCTACATCGTCGCGGCACTCGTGGTGTTCCTCGTGCTCGCCGTGCAAATGGGTTAAGGAGGGGAGAGCATGAACAACATCGTACTTGCCGTTCTGCAGGGCGTGGTCGTCATGGCCGTCGCGCCGTTCTTCTCCGGTCTCGGCCGCGTGATCCGCGCCAAGATGCACAACCGTCGCGGCCCCAGCATCATGCAGGACTATCGCGACCTGGCCAAGCTCTTTGCGCGCCCCGAGTCCCAGAGCGAGGACGCGAGCTTTGCGCTGCGCATTATGCCGCCGCTGTTCTTCGCCGTCGCCTTTATGCTCGCGATGGGCCTGCCGCTCTTTACGGCGCAAAGCCCCATCCCGGTCTTTGGTGACGCCATCACCATCATGTACAGCCTGGCGCTCGCCCGCTTCTTCTTCGCCCTCTGCGGCGTGGATTCGTCCAACGCCTACGCCGGTATCGGCGGCGTCCGCGAGCTGCTCATGAGCGTGCTCATCGAGCCGTCCATGCTGTTGGCGCTGTTTGCCGCCGCCCTGGTGTGCGGTTCCACCGACATCGCCACCATGGGTCAGCACATCATGACGGGCACCATCGACGCGCCGGTCGCCGTAATCCTCGCCGGCATCGCCTTTGCGATTGCCTGCTACATGGAACTCGGCAAGCTGCCGTTTGATCAGGCCGAGGCCGAGCAGGAGCTTCAGGAGGGCCCGCTCGCCGAGCTTTCCGGCCCGTCGCTTGCGATGGCCAAGCTCGCCATGTCCATGAAGCAGGTCCTGGTCGTCGCCTGGTTCTGCGCGATCTTCGTCCCCTGGGGCGAGCCCGCGACCGTGGGCGCCGCCGCTGTTCTGGGTGCAGTCATCTTCCTGGTGAAGTGCCTGATCGATTTTGTCGTATGCGGCGTGATCGAGAACTCCTGCTCGCGCTCGCGTTTTAAGGTGCTTGGCAATCAGACCTGGGCTGTCGTGGGCATCGCCGTTCTGGCGTTTGTCTTCGTGGTCGTCGGCGTGTAGGAGAAGGGAGAAACAATGTCATTTGCAGTCAGTCTGTCCCTTCTCGGCTTGGTCGCTATCGCGGCCCCGATGGTGGCCTCGGTGCTCGTCGCCCTGTTCCCCCGTCCGTACGCCAAGTGGTTCAGCGTTTTGGGTGCCGCCGTCTCGACGGTCTGCACCATCGCCCTCGCCGCGAATTTCGCTGGCGCCGGCATGCCCGACACGCAGGTCCCCCTGATCTCGTTTGGGCAGACCCTCGTTATGGGATTCACCTTCGATCGCATGAGCACGCTGCTCGCGCCCGCCTTTGTGGGTATCGGCCTGCTTGTCGTGATCTATTCGATTCCCTATATGAGCGAGAATAACCGTGAGCATCCCGACGCACCGCGTCGTCGCTTCTACGCGTACCTCGCGACCTTCATCGGCGCCATGGCCGGCCTCGTGTACAGCTCGACCCTCTTGGGCCAGCTCGTGTTCTTTGAGATCACGGGTGCGTGCTCTTGGGGCCTCATTAGCTACTACATGACGCCTACGGCCAAGAAGGCCGGCATGAAGGCCCTCATCATCACGCATATCGGTGCGCTCGGCCTGTATCTGGGCGCCGCCATCGTGTTTGCCCACACCGGCACCTTCGCCATTACCGCGATTGCCGGCCTCGACGCCAAGCTCAAGGCTATCGTCCTTTTGCTCGTGCTGTTTGCGGCCTGGGCAAAGTCCGCACAGGTCCCCATGTACATGTGGCTGCCTTCGGCCATGGAGGCGCCGACGCCTGTTTCGGCCTACCTGCACGGCGCCTCGATGGTCAAGGTCGGCGTGTGCGTGTTCGCGCGCGCACTCGTCTCTGCCGGCGAGATTCCCGAGATCGTTGGCTGGGTTGCCATTATCGACGCCATGGTCACCATGCTCTTTGGTTTCCTTATGTACCTGCCGCAAAAGGACATGAAGCGCCTGCTGGCCTTCTCCACGATCGCCCAGCTCTCCTATGTGTTCTTTGGTCTGGGCCTTTCGGTCTTTGGCAGCCAGCTGGCCTTTGATGGCGCCGTGTGCCACATCTTTAACCACGCTTTCGCCAAGACGCTGTTCTTCCTGTTCGCCGGTTCGTTCTCCTTTACGCTCGGCACGCGTATGCTGCCCAAGCTTCGCGGCATCGTAAAGAAGTACCCGATCTCGGGCGTGGGCTTTGGTGTCGCGGCGCTCGCCATTGCCGGCGTGCCGCCCATGAACACGTTCTTCTCGAAGTTCCAGATCATCGCCGGTGGCTTCTCTGTGGGTGCCGGCAACGTCGCGATCCTGGTGCTCGTGTGCATCATGGTCGCCGAGACCGTCGCCACCTTCGCCTGGTTCCTCAAGTGGATGGGCTATTGCCTGCCCGGCGAGCCGAGCGAAGAGGTCGCTGCGGGAGCCCCGCTTCCCCGCGCGATGGCGTTCGTGTTCATCGTGCTCATCATCATGGTTATCGTCAGCGGCCCGCTTTCGGCCAGCTGGATCGGTTAGGAGGTAGAACGACATGGGTTATTCGATCGTCAACATCCTTGGCGGCCTTCTGATCGTCACGTCCACCATGGTGGTCGTCTCAAAGAACATCAAGCACGCCATCAGCTGGTATGCGGTGCAGTCGCTGGTGCTCGTGGGACTGCTCGCTACGCTCGGTGCCACTACCGGTGCGCAGGAGCTGCTTATGTGGGCCGGATCCGCCTTTATCACCAAGGTCGTCCTGGTCCCTTATATCCTCAACCGCGCATACAAGAAGATGGGCGAACCGAGCGACGCATCGCTCAAGGCTGGCCTTAAGCCCGCGTGGGCCATCTGCATCATCGCCGTCGAGGTCGCGATCTGCTTTGCCGTCGTGACGCAGATCAGCCTGCCTACGGCCGAGGTCGCAACGCCCGCGCTCGCTATTAGCTTCGCTCACTTCTTTGTGGGCCTCACCTGCATCATCTCGCAGCGCAACATCATGAAGCAGATCTTTGGATACTGCCTTATGGAAAACGGCAGCCACGTGACGCTCGCGCTTTTGGCCCCCACCGCTCCCGAGATCATCGAGATCGGTATCGCCACCGACGCCATCTTTGCCGTCATCATCATGTCCATCGTCGTGCGTCGCATTTGGGACGACTCCCACTCGCTCGATGCGCGCGACCTGTCCGAGCTGAGGGGGTAGTCCATGGAAACGTTGATTCTCGCCCTGCTCGCGACTCCTTTGGTGTTCTCGCTGGTCATGGCGTTTTTGCCCAAGAACACGTCCTATAACGTGTTTGCCGGTCTCAACCTGGTCTCCGTCGCAGCCGTCCTGGTGCTGTCGATTATGACGGCCGGCGACGTCCTTATGAGCGGCGAAACCGCGAGCGCTCTTGGCCTGTGGTTCCACCTCGATTCGCTGGGCGCCATCTTTGTGCTGCTCATCGGCTTTATCGGTTTTCTTACGGGGCTGTTCTCGCTGCCCTATGTAAAGGCCGATATCGAGGAGGGCTCCATGCCCGCCGAGCGCGCCAAGCAGTATTTTGCGCTGTTTAGCCTGTTTGTGTTCACCATGCTGCTCGCGTGCCTGTCCAACAACATGATCCTCACGTGGGCCGCCGTGGAGGCAACCACGCTTTCCACTGTGTTCCTGGTGGGTATCTACAAGAACAAGACGGCCCTCGAGGCTTCTTGGAAGTATGCGATGGTCTGTACCGCCGGCGTGGCATTTGGCCTGTTCGGTACGCTGCTGATCTACGCCAACGCCGCCGACGTGATTCCCAACGCCCACGAGGCCGCATTCCTGTCGTGCGTGCTGCCGTATGCCGACCAGTTCGACCCGACGCTCATGCGCCTCGCCTTTGCGTTTATCGTGATCGGCTTTGGCACCAAGGCTGGCCTGTTCCCCATGCACACTTGGCTGCCCGATGCCCACTCTCAGGCTCCGAGTCCTGTCTCGGCCCTGCTCTCGGGTGTTCTGCTTAAGTGTGCCATGCTTGTGATCATGCGCTTCTACGGCTTTACCATCCAGGCCGTGGGTGCCGAGTATCCGCAACTTCTGCTGTTGATCGTCGGCACGCTGTCCATTTTGGTGGCGGCACTCTCGATGTTTCGCCAGGACGACCTCAAGCGCCGCTTTGCGTACTCGTCTGTGGAGAACGTGGGCGTTATCGCCCTGTGCCTGGGTATCGGTGGCCCGCTGGGTATCGCCGCGGCCCTGCTGCACTGCGTGTTCCACGGCTTTACCAAGACGCTTGCCTTCTGCGTGTCCGGCAACATCCAGCACGCCTTTGGCACGCGTAGCCTGGCCAAGATCCAGGGCGTCGTCGAGGTTGCGCCCGCAACCGCCGCGCTCGCCATCCTGGCGCTGCTCGGCCTTGCCGCCTTCCCGCCCTTTGGCATGTTCATCTCTGAGTTCCTGACTTTTGTCGCCGGTGTTACCGCCGGTCCCATGTGGCTGGTCGTCGTGGTCGCCCTCGGTCTTACCGTGGCCATCTCCGCGCTCACCCGTATCGCACTCAAGTCGGTATTCGGCCATGCGCCCCAGGGCATGGGCAAGCATGAGGCCCCGGCGCTCATGCTTATCCCCGAAATCATCCTGGCTGTCATGATCTTGTGGTTTGGCATTGCCACCCCGCTGCCCCTCGTGCACGGTGTGGAGACCGCTACCGGCATCGTGCTCGAGCAGAGCACCGAGGAACTTCACGCGACGCCGATGTACCGCGCTGTGTTCGGTACCGAGACCGCTCAGAGCGAGGTGGAGTAACGAATGATTGAAACTGAGAACAAGGTGTATGCCCGTCGCTGCGAGAGCCATGTCGAGGCCCTGCGCCGCGCCGTTCCGGGCTGCATCGAGAAGGTTGAGTGGCAGTGCGAGGACCAGCTGACGATCACCGTCAAGCAGGACAAGCTGCCCGAGGCCGTCCACTACCTGTACTACGAGCGCTACGGCTGGATTCCCGTGATTGTCGGCAACGATGAGCGAAGCCTGTGCGGCCGTTACGCCGTGTACTACGTCATCTCCATGGAGGGGGAGGACCCCGGCTGGGTTACCGTGCGTGCCGAGGTCGACCCCGCTAAGATGACGTTCCCGTCCGTGACGCCGTTCGTCCCCGCCTGCGTGTGGGGCGAGCGCGAGCTGCGCGATATGTTCGGCCTGATTCCCGAGGGTTTGCCCGACCGTCGCCGCCTGGTGCTTCCCGATGACTGGCCCAGTGGCCTGTACCCGCTGCGCAAGGACTCCATGGACTACCGCTTCCGTCCCGCTCCCGCGAGCGACATGGAAAACTATGAGTTCTTGGCCGACACCAAGGGCAAGGAGACCACGCTCGTCCCCATGGGCCCGCTGCACATTACCTCCGACGAGCCCGGCCACTTCCGCCTGTTTGTCGAGGGCGAGACGATCGTCGATGCCGACTACCGTCTGTTCTACGTGCACCGCGGCATGGAGAAGGTCGCCGAGACGCGCCTGAACTATGACGCCGTCACGTTCCTCGCCGACCGCATCTGCGGCATCTGCGGCTGCGCCCACTCGGTGGCCTATGCCGAGGCCGTCGAGCGCGCCCAGGGCATTCATGTCCCGCCGCGCGCCCAGTACATCCGCGCCATCATGCTCGAGGTTGAGCGCCTGCACTCGCATCTGCTCAACATTGGCCTGGCGTCGCACTACACGGGCTTCGACTCCGGCTTCCAGCAGTTCTTCCGCGTCCGCGAGAAGTCCATGGACCTGGCCGAGAAGCTCTCCGGTCACCGCAAGACCTACGGCCTCAACGTGATTGGCGGCGTGCGTCGCGACATTTTGGCTGAGCAGAAGCTCTCCACGCTCACGACCATCCACCAGCTGCGCTCCGAGGTTCAGGAGCTCGTCGACGTGCTGCTCTCCACGCCCAACTTTATTGAGCGTACGAGCGGTATCGGCATCTTGGACCGCAAGATTGCACGCGACTTCTCGCCGGTCGGCCCGCTCATGCGTGGCTCGGGCTATGCCCGCGACGTGCGCTTTGACCATCCCTTCGACGGCTACGCCGATCCGGACGTCCAAAAGATGCACGCCGCCACGGCCGACACCTGCGACGCCTTCGGCCGTACCGCCGTCCGCATCCAGGAGGTCTACGATTCGATCGACATGATCGAGACCATGCTCGAGAACTGCCCGTCGGGCCCCATCCTCACCACGGATTGGGAGTACACCCCGCACAAGTACGCCATCGGCGCCACCGAGGCGCCGCGCGGCGAGGACGTGCACTGGGCCATGCTCGGCAATAACCAGAAGTGCTACCGCTGGCGCGCCAAGGCCGCCACGTACAGCAACTGGCCGGTCCTGCGCTACATGTTCCGCGGCAACACCGTGGGCGACGCGGCGCTGATCGTCGGCTCGCTCGACCCGTGCTACTCCTGCACCGATCGCGTGACGGTGACCGATGTCGCCGCCAAGCGCGACCACGTGCTCGACAAGGAGCAGTTCGAGAACGTCTGGCGCGACAAGTCGCCGCTTGCGGGCGAGGGCACCTTGGCCGCTCCGTTCGATGAGGAGGCGCTCTAATATGCTGAAGCTTTGGAAGGTTAACGCCAAGGCCGGCGACGCGACGGTCAAGTACCCGTTTGCGCCGTTCCCCACCAATAAGGACATGCGCGGCAAGCCCGAGCACAATGCCGAGCTCTGCATCGCCTGCGGTGCCTGCGGCGTGGCGTGCCCGGCCGATGCCATTCGCATGGACACCGACCTTGCGGCCGATACCATTACCTGGTCGATCGACTACGGCCGCTGCATCTTTTGCGGCCGCTGCGAGGAAGCCTGCCCCATGGAGGCCATCAAGCTCACCGAGGAGTTTGAGCTTGCCGTCATGAGCAAGGACGACCTCACCAGCAAGAGCGTCTATACGCTCGAGCACTGCTCGCGCTGCGGCAAGCCGTTTGCCCCGCACAAGGAGATCGACTACGCAAAGCGCCTGCTGCAAAAGGCCGGCGGCATGGAGGCCGAGCAGGCTGCCCGTACCGTCGGTATGTGCCAGGAGTGCAAGCGCGAGCTCGACGCCCTGCGCGCCGCCTCGGCCGTAAAGACCGGCAACGCTGCCGGCATGGCTGCCAACGAGACGCTTGCGTCCGGTGAGCCCCAGGGCCCCGGCATGGAGTATCTGGGCGGCCACGGCGTGAACCCGGAGTATATCGACCGCGAGCTCAACCCCGATGCGCCCGAGATTCCCGCCGGTCCGGCGCCGGTCGAGGGCATCATCATGGATTTTGAAACGAAGGAGGAGTAACCATGGCCGAACCCACGCTTTTGCCCGAGCGGCTCCAGTACCGCCCGACCAAGATCGAGCTCGACGAGAGCATCGAGAAGGCCAAGGCGACCCTTCTTAAGAAGATCAAGCGCTCGGTGTACGTCTACCGTGTTGACTGCGGCGGCTGCAACGGCTGCGAGATCGAGATCTTCGGTTCCATCACGCCCGTCTTCGACGTCGAGCGCTTTGGCATCAAGGTCGTGCCCTCGCCCCGTCACGCCGATGTGCTGCTGTACACCGGCGCCGTAACGCGTGCCATGCGCATGCCGGCCCTGCGCGCCTTTGAGGCCGCACCCGATCCCAAGATCGTGGTGTCCTATGGCGCGTGCGGCTGCACCGGCGGCATCTTCTACGACAACTACTGCGTCTGGGGTGGCACGGACAAGATCTTGCCGGTCGATGTCTATATCCCCGGCTGCCCGCCCAGCCCCGCGCAGACCATCTACGGCTTTGCCATGGCACTTGGCCTGCTGGACCAAAAGCTCCATGCCGAGACCACGGTGGAGGCCGCCGGCGAGCAGGCCGATATCCTGCACCCCGGCGTGCCGTACAAGCTGCGCGTTGCCATCGAGCGCGAGGCTCGCGCCATGAGCGGCTACCGTTACGGCCGCGACTTGGCCAACGAGTTTATGGATACGCTCGAGGGCGCGCCCAAGGGCGATATCCGCGGTGCCATGGCGCTGCTCATCGACAAGCAGGATGATCCTCGCCGCGTTGAGGTGTACTCGGCGTTACAGGATCTGGTACTGGCCGGAGGTCGCTAGATGGAGCTCACGGACCGCTCTGGTTACTTTGCGGGCCCCGGCATGCTCGGCGGCTCTTTTGGCGATGCCTCGCGCGCAAGCGACGAGGCCGCCGAGGGCGTCGCCGACCCCTGCCTGGGCCATACGCCCGACCAGGTGGTCTTCTATGAGCTCACGCGTAAGTTTGTGGAGACCGAGGAAGACGTTCCCCAGGAGGCCTGCGACGTGCTGTACTACACGCTCGCCGTGGGCCACCACACCGGCGTGCTCGACTGCTTTGAGCCGCGCCTGTCGGTGCCGGTGAACGTGTTCTATACGCTTATCGACGCGCTGCCGGAGGGGGAGGCCAAGACCAAGTTCGAGGCCATCCGCTCCTTTGGCGAGTGCCAGCTCGACAAGGCGGCGGTGCCGTCGCTGCTCGAGGCCTGTGACACGCTGCTCGACGATCGCGGTTTTCGCGGTTCGGCCAAGGCCGGCATCTCGGTGTTCGATGACGACTTTGGCCTGCATGCCCAGCAGGTTGCGTTCTTAATGAAGTTTCGCGATCTGGTTGAGCGCGTGCGCGATGTGTCGGGCGTGTATCTGACGGGGAGGTTGCAGTAATGGGTCGCGTTGTGGATGGCCGTGTGAACGACGCCCCGTTTGCGGGCATTGTGCTCACGGCGGGAAGCGTGCTGCGCGCCGACGATGCCGCTGGCCCCGTGCTCTCCAAAAAGATGGAGGACACGCCCATCGCCGGTTGGTACACCATCGACGGTGGTCAGACGCCCGAGGACGACATCATCGAGGTCAAGCGCGAGCGTCCGCCGCGCCTAGTGTTGGTCGATGCCGCCGACATGGCGCTGCCCGTCGGTGCCATCCGCCTGCTCGATAAGACCGACGTCGCGCGCAAGTCGATGTTCACCACGCATTCGCTTCCCTTGTCGATTCTGATCGAAGAGATTGAGCAATCGTGCGAAGATATCGTCTTCATAGGGATTCAGCCGGGCGACACGGAGTTCTACAACCCCATGTCCCCGGAAGTCTTTGACGCCGTCGACGCCGTGTACGACGCCGTGGCCGCCAACGACTTTTCCCACTTTGTCCGCTTGGGACAAGAGCAATAGGTGCGCTTGTCCCTGCTGATTAGGAAAGAAGTGATTGACATGGCAGATTCCAAGGCAGAATATCCCGCTCCCGATTGCCTGGCGCCCGCCGCGATCGAGGCCAAGACCGAGGCCGCCGGCGTGACCAAGGCCAACCTGCCGGTCGCAAAGGCCTTTCTGTTGGCAATGTTCGCCGGTGCGTTTATTGCCTTCGGTGGCCTGTTCTTTACCGTGTTCTTGAGCGACAGCACGCTGGGCTGGGGTGCCCAGCGCGTCGTGGGCGGTCTGTGCTTTTGCCTGGGCCTGGTGCTGGTACTGGTGTGCGGCGCCGAGCTGTTTACCGGTAATTCGCTTATGGTCTGCGCGCTCAAGAGCAAAAAGATCACCCTGGCTCAGATGCTCAAGGCATGGGTCGTCGTGTGGGTCGGCAATTTTGTCGGTGCCCTGTTCATCGTCTTTTTGGTGTATATGGCCGGCATTTACAAGCTCAACGGCGAGGCGGTCGCCAATTCCATGGTGAGCGTCGCCGCCGGCAAGGTGACGATCGACTGGGTGACGATCTTCTTCCGTGGCATCCTGTGCAACATCTTTGTGTGCCTGGCCGTGTGGATCGGTACCGCCGGCAAGACCGTGGTCGATAAGGTTGTGGGCATTCTGCTGCCCATCGCCGCTTTTGTGGCCTGCGGTTTTGAGCACTGCGTCGCCAACATGTACTTTTTGCCCATGGGTGCCGTGATGCACGCGTTCGGCTATGGTGCCGACGTCGCCGGCGCCGATGCACTCAACGCTGCGGGCATTGCGTTTAACTTGTCCGCCGCCACGCTGGGCAACATCGTGGGCGGCGCGGTTCTGATCGCGCTCGGCTACTGGTTTATCTACGCTAAGAAGTCCGAGGCGTAAGGTACCGTCTGTTTGACGTTGGGCCTCCCGCGGGGCGTTGCCGTGCGGGAGGCTATTTGGGTCTGGGGCTCGTTGTCGGGCTGTTGGCCTGTTGTGTTTGGCTGATGAAAGGGGTAATCGAGATGGCATCTGCTGTGAAGCGTGACGGTCGCGCCGTGGTGACCACATGCGGGGGATGCTATGCCGATTGCGCCTTTGCGGCACGCGTTGAGGACGGTCGTGTGGTGGCTGAGTTGCCGGTTGTGGGGCATCCGTGCGCGGCGCGTGCCCTGTGCGCCCGCGGGCGCCATCGCCTGGCAATGCCGTTTGACGAGCGCGACCGCATTGTGCACCCCATGCGACGCCGCCGGGATGGCTCGGGGTTCGATGCGATTACCTGGGACGAGGCGTTTGCTCAGATTGCCGAGCGCCTTTTGGGGATTGTTGACGGGCATGGTCCGCGCGCGCTGGGCATGACGCTCGGCGTTCCCTCGTTCGACCGCTACTGGGCGTATCGCTTTATGCATGCGTTGGGCTCGCCCAACGTGTACGGTGCCGATGGCGCCTGCGAGGTAAGCCGACTTACCGGTTGGGAGCACAGCCTGGGCTATAGCCCCGCCTCCGACCTGGCACATACCGACTGCATCATGTACCTGGGGCGTTCCATCGTCGATTCATCGACGATGGGGGCCGTCGATGTGCTCAACGATGCGCGCCGGCGCGGGGCGAAGATTATCGTGGTCGACCCCCGGCGCAGCGGCTCCGCCGCGCTTGCCGACCGCTGGCTGCGCGTGCGCCCGGGCTGCGATTTGGCACTACTGCTGGGCATCGCCCACGTGCTGATTGCCGAGGACTTGTACGACCACGAGTTCGTTGCCCGCTATACCACGGGTTTTGACGAGCTGGCGCAGGCGGCCCGTCCTTGGACGCCCGAGTGGGCCGAGTCGATGTGCGACGTGCCGGCCGCAGAGATTGTCGCCACGGCGCGCGATCTCGCTGCCGCCGCGCCTGCCGCTGTGGTGGATGCGGGCTTTCATGGTGGCATCGGTATCGCGTATGCCAATAGCACCCAGACCGCGCGCGCTATCTGCTTGGTCGATGTGCTGCTGGGCTGCATCGGGCATGCGGGCGGCGCGCTCAATCCGCCCACGCCGCTTGTGTTGGGCGACCTCGATCCCACGCGCTTTGCGACGCCGCCGGTGCCGCGTGGGCCCAAGCTGGGGTCCGAGCGCTATCCGCTCGTCGATCCCGAGCGCGGCCTGTGCACGACCATCGGTCAGTCGATTCTTGCCGGCGATTTGCGTGGGCTCATCGTCTATGCCAGTAACCCTGGTGCGGGCTATGGCAATGCACAGGCTTGGTTGAGTATTTTGCAGCGGCTCGACTTGCTTGTGACGATTGATATTCGCTGGTCCGAGACGGCACGTGCTTCTGACTTCGTGCTGCCCGACGTGACGTATCTGGAGGCCGACCGCGGCGTGGGAACGGTGGCGGGCGTCAACGATGCGCGCGTGTTCTACCGCAACGCCGTGCTGCCCGTGCAGCATGACGACACACGTCCCGGTCGGGAGATTTTTGCCGGTCTGGCGCAGGCGTGTGGCGCGGGCGAGTACTTCCAGTTTACGTCCGACGATCTAGCGGCTGCCCAGGTGGCGTCGTTTGGGATCAATCTGGACGAGCTCAAGGAGCGCGGCTGGGCCGACACGGGTGTTGCGTTGCCGTCGCGTACAGGCGAGCCGGTGATTCCCTTGGATGGCGGCAAAATTGCGCTGGCAAGCGACGTGTGGGAACGAGCCGGTCTGGGACGCGTGCCAGGCTGGATTGCGCCGATGGTGGAGCCCGGCCCGGGGATGTTTCGCCTCATTAGCGGCAACCGTCCCTTTGAGTCGCATACTTCGCGCAGGCTCGCGGCCCAAGGTGCCGCTGAGGCTGGATCGGACCTGGATGCCGTGCAGATGAATGCCGATGCTGCTGCGCACATGGGCATCGCCGACGGCGAGGTCGTCGAGCTCGTGAGCGATATGGGCCGCGACCGCGTGCGCGTGGAGACGACGCCCTATCTGCATCCGGCGTGCATCTTCACGTCGGCCGCCCCCGGCGGGCGTTCGCTTGGCGCCGATGCCGGTGGCGCTCAAGCCTTGGGCGTGGGCCCACTCGACCATACGCCGCTGCGCTGGGACCCGTTGACGGGTGCCGCGCTCACCCAGGAAAACGCCGTTCGCGTGGAAAAGATCGCGGCGCGCGAGGATAATAACGAGTAATTGACTCAGCTGATGCATTAGACTGATCCACGTTTCTTTTGAAAGGCCGTACATGAGCGATAGCCAGAACATGTCCGATGAGGTACGCGCCCGCCTGCGCGCCATTCCTTCCGTCAACGAGCTGCTTGCCGAGTGGCCGGTCGTGAAGGCGGTGGGGGAGACCTGCGACGCGGTGGTGCATGCCGCCGTGACGGCCGAGCTCGACGAGGAGCGCGCAGCCATTCGCGCCGGTGCTGCCCCGCGCTCTAAGTGCGAGCTGGCCTCGGCCATCGAGTGGCGTGCGCACCGCTCCGCGTTGCCGAGCCTGCGCCCTGCCGTCAACGCCACGGGTGTGGTCATCCATACCAACTTGGGCCGCGCCCCGCTCGCGGAGTCGGCGGCAAAGGCCGTGGCCGAGGTCGCGCGCGGCTACAGCACGCTCGAGTACAGCGTCGACACCTGCTCGCGAGGGTCGCGCAAGGAGCATGCCGCGCAGCTCATCCGCTCACTCACCGGTGCCGAGGACGCGCTCGTGGTCAACAACAACGCCGCCGCGGTGCTGCTGGTGCTGGCGACCCATGCCGCGGGCAAAGAGGTTATCGTCAGCCGCGGCGAGCTTGTCGAGATCGGCGGCAGCTTCCGCATCCCCGATGTCATGGCGGCTTCGGGCGCCAAACTCGTCGAGGTCGGCGCCACCAACCGCACGCACCTGGCTGATTATGAGCAAGCCATCACGCCCGATACGGCGATGATCCTCAAGGTCCATCCTTCCAACTATCGCATCGAGGGCTTTCACGAGGAAGTGGGCTCTCGGGAGCTTGCGGCGCTTGCCCACAAGCATGGTCTGCTGTTCTACGAGGACCAGGGTTCGGGCGCGCTGTTGCCCGACGACATCTTGGTGCGCGGCGGCGAAGAAACCACGCCGGCTTCGGTTTCGGCAGGGCTCGATCTGGTGTCGTGCTCGGGCGATAAGCTGCTCGGTGCCGCACAGGCGGGCATTATCATGGGCCGTCGCGATCTGGTCCAGGCCTGCGGGTCGCATCCGCTTATGCGTGCCCTACGCCCGGGCAAGCTCGCACTGGCGGCGCTCGAGGCTACACTGCGCATCTACATGGACGGTGCCGACGTGGCCCATCGTGATATTCCGGTGCTCAGTATGCTTACGATGCCACAGGCCCATTTGGAACGACGTGCCCGCAAGCTGCGCGAGCTGATTGTGGCGGGTCTCGATAAGGCTGGCTGCCCGTGTGCCGTGCAGGTGGAAATCGTCGAGGAATCGTCGACCCCCGGTGGCGGCTCGCTGCCTACCGTGGAGCTGCCCACGATGTGCGTTGCCGTGCGTCTTGTTGACGAGCGCCTGACGGTCGACGCGCTCAAGCGCTCGCTTGTCCAGGACTTCGACACGCCGGTCGTCACGCGAACCTCGCACGATCGCATTTTGTTTGACGTCCGTACGCTTGTGGGCGACCGCGATATCGAGACGGCGGCGTCGACGCTCGTCGCGTGCGTTAAGAAGGCGGTTGCTCGATGAGTGAGGTTCAAACGCTGGTGGAGTGCCCCGTTATCGTTGGCACGGCGGGTCACGTTGACCACGGTAAGTCCGCACTGATCGAGGCGCTGACCGGCAAGAATCCCGACCGTCTGGAGGTTGAGCGTCGCCGGGGCATGACGGTGGAGCTGGGCTTTGGCGAACTGGCACTGCCGAGCGGCAAGATCGTTGGCCTTGTCGACGTGCCGGGCCACGCGCATTACCTGCGCGCTATGGTGCAGGGTGCGACAGGCATCGACGTTGCCGTGCTGGTGGTCTCTGCCGTTGAGGGCGTAATGCCGCAGACCCGCGAGCACGTGCATGTGCTGGAGCTGTTGGGCGTTACGCATATGGTGGTCGCGCTGACGATGTGCGACCTGGCCGACGCCGAGATGACCGAGCTTGCCGAGCTCGATGTCGATGACTTTTTGTCGGGCACCGTGTTTGCGGGCGCGCCGATCGTGCCCGTGTCGTCCAAGACGGGCGAGGGGATCGACGGGCTGCTTGCGGTGCTCGACGAGCAGGTGGGTGTTTGCTGGGGTGCCTGTCGCGACCGTGCCGAGCGGAGCGATGCCGCGCCTCGTCTGCCGATTGACCGCTGCTTTACGATCAAGGGCGTCGGCACTGTCGTGACGGGAACGCTGCATGATGCGCCGGTTGCGGTGGGCGACGAGCTGATGGCTTTGCCGTCGCGTACGGTCTGTCGCGTGCGCGGGATTCAGGTGCATGGCGATACGCCGCGCGCGCTGCCTGGTCAGCGTGTGGCGCTCAACCTAGTTGGTGACGGTGTCGCGGCGCTTGACCGTGGCGAGATGCTGGGCGTGGCGGACCGCTTTGGCCAGACGTTGCGCTTTATGATGACGTTCACCTACCTGGGCCGCGAGGGCACCAAGCCGCGCGTGCTCGAGTCGGGCGCGCGTGTGCATGTGATGGCCGGCACGGCCGAGGTCGTCGGCCGCATCATGCTTTTGGAGGGCGAGGCCCCCATGGCGGTGGGCGAGACCCGTACCGTGCAGGTGCGCCTGGAGGAGCCGCTGCCGCTGTGTGCCGGAGACCATGCCGTGGTGCTGTCGTATTCGCCCGTTATGCTCATCGGCGGCGGGCGCGTGCTGCTTTCGCGCTGCCGTCGCTCGCGCGAGCTTTCTGCCGGCGAGCGCGCACTGTTTGCGGCGCTTGAGTCCGGCGATATCGCGGGCGGTGTGGGTGCTTGGCTGGCGCTGCAGATGCTGCCGGTTACGGCGGTTGATGTTGCCGAGGCTTTGGATCTTGGCGTCGGCGAGGTCGATGCCGCACTGCGCGGGTTGGTGTCGCAGGGCTCCGTTCGCAAGCTTGCCGTGGGTGATGCGGCCCTCTTTGCGGACGCCGTGGTGCTCGACGCCGCGATGGATGCTCTGGCGGCGACCCTGTCAGCCATGCATGCGGCGTCTCCCAAGGAGACGGGCTTTACGCCCGGCGCCGTTGCCCATGCTGCGTGGCCTTCCGCTGATGAAGGCGTTGCCGCGGCTCTGATTGCCGAGGGCTGCTCGCGCGGCGTGTGTGCCTCCGAGGGCGCCGAGGTGTTCGACCCGCACTCCGCTGCCGCCGCGGCGCGTGTGGTGCGCGAGGCCTGCGAACGTATCGTTGCCTTGCTGGACGAAGCCGGCCTCGATGCACCGACATTGCCCGAGGTGGGCGAGCAGTTGCAGCTCGGCCGCGACACTATGACGCGCGCCCTGCGCGAGCTTTCGCTCAATCGCTCTATCGTTAAGGTCGAGCGCGACGTTGCCCTGTCCGCTGCCGCCGAGGCCCATGCACGTGAACTCGTCGCCGCCGCCATTGAGGCAGCCGGCGGCGCTGCCACCACGAGCGTGCTGCGCGAGGCCCTGGGCGTGTCGCGCAAACGCGCCATCAGCATCTTGGAGCACCTGGATGCCGTGCGCTTTACGGTGCTCGACAAGGATGCCGGCGGCCTGAGGTCCCTGCGCTAGATTGGCTGCTCGGTTTGGTAAAATACCGCCGCACTTGGGAACGGATGGGCTCCGGTGGGCTCCGCGGTCCTCAAAACCGTTGCGAGGCGTGCAAAACGTCTTGGATGTGTTCGATTCACATACGTTCCCGCCATACGCTACCAGCGCTTTTGTGCTCGCGGTCTTGCTGCGTGCCGCAAAGGCGCTGTTTTGTTTTTGCATGGGTTTGCCGTGCCGCCCGCTTTATCGGCGACGGTATTTAGCTTCGTGCACCGGGTTTCGAGCATGCCGATGGGGGTGTTTTGCCGTATGACTACCGTAAGACGTGCCGATCTTTCTTGTGTCGTCCAAGCGGGCGGGCTGTCGTCGCGCATGGGTTGCGACAAGGCGCGCATGGCGTTTTGTGGCGAGCCCTTGATCGAGCGCGTGCTGGGTCGGCTGGCGCCAGTTGCCGGCGAGTTAGTCGTGACGACTTCGCGTCCCAGCGAGCTTGCCTACCTTGAGGAGTGCGCGTTTGGCGGCTTGGTGCCGCGTGTGGTGGCGGACCTTGAGGGGTCGGCGGGCGCCATGCGCGGCATCGCGAGTTCGCTGACTGCGGCCCGGCTGCCGCTCGTGGCGATCGTCGCCTGTGATATGCCGTTTGTCTCGCCGGAACTCATCGGCGCGCTTGCCGATCGTGTTGAGGCCGAGGCGCTCGACGTGTGCGTGCCGCGCGAGGAGCGGGGGATTGAGCCGCTTTGCGCCGTCTGGCGCCGTGATGCGTGTGCTCCGGTTGCCCAAGAGCTGCTCTCCTGCGACCGACAGCGCATTCGCTGCCTGATCAGTCGCGTTCAGGCCGGTTATATGGATGAGCCGCAGATTGTTAAGGCCGCGGGCTCGACGCTCTGCTTCGAAAACGTCAATACGCCCGAGGAGTTTGCGGCGGCCGAGTTGCTCGCCTAGACGATTGGAGTTGCCATGTCTCACGATATTTGCCCCGACACGGGAGAGCCTTGCACTTGCGATGGTTCCGAGCCCTGTACCTGCGGCTGCGGTGGCTGTGGTCATACTGCGGAAGAGGAAGCGGCCGCCGCGGCGTATCGTGATGCACACCGCGAAGGCCCGTCCGGTGATGCCCTCGACCACGAACGCAAGATCATCGTTTCGTTTGACAGCACCTTCGATGTGATGGAATGCGAGCAGCTGTGCCTGGATGCCGGTGTGCCCGGGCGCATCATGCCGCTGCCCGGCTCCATTACTGCAGGTTGCGGCCTGTGCTGGGCCATGCCGTTCTCGGGCGATGCCCTCGCCGCCTTCCGCGCCGCCACCGAGGGCCGCGTAACCCCCGCCGACTACCACCAACTCGTCCTCTAACCACCAAACCCCCACAAAGGTGCCTGTCCCCAATGTGGTGGTTTGGAACACGTGGACGAAACAGGTTTGAAACACGGGTTTTGCGCGTCAGACACTCGAAAACGCTTCTACCTGCATCGTAATCAAAACGAAACATCTGCTCGTCGGCTTATGCGAAACTTTGCTGCAACAGTGCGATATTATCCATATTCGATAAAGCTCGCGGCGCATGGGGTGCCGCGATCAACATTTTTCGTTTCCCATCATTGGAGGAAGCATGAGCTACACGCAGAAAGTTCTCGAAGAGCTCAAGGCCCGCTATCCCGAGCAGCCTGAGTTCATCCAGGCCGCGACCGAGATCCTCGGCACCATCCAGCCGGCGCTCGACGCCCACCCCGAGTACGAGGAGGCCGCCCTGCTGGAGCGCCTCGTCGAGCCCGAGCGCATCGTTATGTTCCGTGTCCCCTGGGTCGACGACCAGGGCAAGGTCCAGGTCAACCGCGGCTACCGCGTCGAGTTCAACTCTGCCATTGGACCCTACAAGGGCGGCCTGCGCTTTAACCCGACGGTCACCCTGGGCATGCTCAAGTTCCTGGGCCTGGAGCAGATCCTCAAGAACAGCCTGACCACCCTTCCCATGGGCGGCGGCAAGGGCGGCTCCGACTTTGACCCCAAGGGCAAGTCCAACAACGAGATCATGCACTTCTGCCAGTCTTTCATGACCGAGCTCTATCGCCACATCGGCCCCAACACCGACGTTCCCGCCGGCGATCTGGGCGTTGGCGGCCGCGAGGTTGCCTACCTGTTCGGTCAGTACAAGCGCCTGACCAACGAGTGGACCGGCGTCCTCACCGGCAAGGGCCTCTCCTTTGGCGGTTCGCTCGCCCGTACCGAGGCTACCGGCTACGGCCTGGTCTACTTTGTGGACGAGTACCTCAAGAGCCGCGGCGACTCCTTCGAGGGCAAGAACGTCGTCGTTCACGGCTCCGGTAACGTCGCTATCTACGCGGTCCAGAAGGTCGCCCAGCTCGGCGGCAAGGTGCTCGCCTGCTCCGATACTCACGGCTGGGTCGAGGATCCCGACGGCATTGACTACACCGTGCTCGAGCATGTCTACAACAAGAAGCGTTCCGGCCACGACAAGGGCGTTACGCTCGCCATGTACGTTGACGAGAAGCCCAATGCCACGTGGCACGAGGGCGACGGCCGCGGCGTGTGGCAGCTGCCCTGCGACATCGCGCTGCCCTGCGCTCGCGAGAACACGCTGCTGCTCGAGGACGCCCAGGCGCTCGTCGCCAACGGCTGCAAGGTGGTCGGCGAGGGCGCGAACATGCCCACGACCATCGAGGCTACGACCTACTTCCAGGAGAACGGCGTCGCCTTTATGCCCGGTAAGGCTGCCAACGCTGGCGGCGTGCTCGTGTCCGGCCTGGAGATGAGCCAGAACGCCGAGCACCTGTCTTGGACCTTCGAGGAGGTCGACGGCAAGCTCGAGCAGCTCATGCGCGGCATGTTCCACAACGTGGACGACACCGCCAAGGAGTACGGCGAGGAGGGCAACTTTGTCATGGGCGCCAATATCGCCGGCTTCCTGAAGGTCGCCGACGCCATGCTCGCCCAGGGCGTCTGCTAAATCTTCGCTCGATATAGCATGTGATGAGGCTCCCAGCCATTCCGGCTGGGAGCCTTTTCTATCCCGGAGGACTCCTCATAACTTGCGGTGATATACGGACTGTTTTGCGTTCCAGAACGACTAATCAGTCCGTATATCACCGCAAGTTATGGATGGGTGGGTGGATTTTGTCCTAAAACGGTGTGCGGCCCCTCGTTTGGTACACTTAAACGTACTGGACAAGTGAAGAGATGGGGGAGAACGTGCTCAAGTTCGGTACCTACGTCCGTGTTGGAAACGCGGCCGAAGCCTATGAGCTCTTACAGAAGAACCGCAACAACAAGATTGTGAGCGGTGGCATTTGGATGCGCCTGGGTTCGCGTCGCGTGGCGACGGCGATTGACCTTTCGGCCTGCGGACTCGATCAGATTGAGGAGACCGAGACCGAGTTTCGCATCGGTGCCATGTGTACCCTGCGCCAGCTCGAGCGCCATGCCGGGCTCAACGCGCTTGTCAACCATGTCTTTGAGTTCGCCGTCCACGATATCGTGGGCGTGCAGCTGCGCAACACCGCCACGGTGGGCGGCAGCATTTACGGTCGCTTTGGTTTTTCGGACGTGCTCTCGGCATTTTTGGCGCTCGATTCGTATGTTGAGCTGACGGGTGCCGGCCGCGTGCCGCTCGCCGAGTTCGTGGACATGGGCTATGTGCGCGACGTGATCGAGCACGTCGTGGTCGTTAAGCACGATTACCGTGCGAGCTATGAAGCCGTGCGCAAGGCCGCGACTGACTTCCCCTCCTTAAACGTCACCGCCGCCTGGTGGGACAACAGCTGGCATGTCACCGTGGGCGCCCGCCCGCTGCGCGCGACCCTGCTGCAGGGCGAGGCATGTGGCCTGGTGAACGAGCAGCCTTCAGAGGACGAGCTGCGCGCCCTGGCCGCGTCCGTACGCGCGCTGAGCTATGGCACCAACCTGTGGGGCTCGGCCGACTACCGCCGCCGCATCTCGGCCCCGCTGGCGATTCAGGCCGTGCGTCGCGCCGCCGGCATCGAGCTTTCGGCCGCGCTTGCGCACGAGCTCGAGGGCGTGCAGATTCCTAAGTTTGCCACGGATGAGTATTCCTGCCGCCGCGTGCCCGGCGTCGATTCTAGCGAGGTGCGCTAATGGCTGCCAAACTCATCGATCTTTCCTTTACGCTCAACGGCCGCAAGGTCAAGGTTCAGATTGCCCCCGACACCATGCTCTTTGCGCTGCTGCGCGAGCAGGGCTGCGCGTCGGTGCGCTGTGCCTGCGAGACCACCAACTGCGGTCTGTGCACGGTGTGGCTCGATGGCGACCCGGTTCTGAGCTGCTCGGTTCCCGCCGCGCGCGTCGAGGGCCGCTCCATCACCACGCTCGAGGGCCTCAAGGCCGAGTCCGAGGCGCTTGCCCGTGCGATGGCTGCCGAAGGCGCCGAGCAGTGCGGTTTTTGTGCCCCCGGCCTTATCATGAACGTGCTGGCGCTTGCCCGCGCCGCCAAGGAGGACCCGAGCCTCGTCGCCACGCGTGAGGAGCTCTCACGTCAGCTTGCCGGTAACCTTTGCCGCTGCAGCGGCTACGAGAGCCAGCTGCGCGCTATCGTGCGCTTCCTCAACGAGTCCGGCGTGCAGGTTGGCTTTGAGATGCCCGAGCTGCCCGTCAACGACACGAGCTCTGACGGCGTCTCCTACAAGCAGATCACCCACAAGCAGCCCAAGAAGGACTCGAAGGCCCTGCTCGAGGGTCGTCCGGTCTACACCGGCGATATGGTGCCCGCCGGCGCCCTGATCGTCAAGCTCAAGCGCAGCCCCTATGCCCGCGCCAAGATCCGCTCCATCGACACGTCTCGCGCCCTTAAGGTGCCGGGCGTCGTGGGCGTCTACACCTACGAGGACGTGCCCAAGCGCCGCTTTACCATCGCCGGCCAGAGCTATCCGCAGCCGAGTCCCTACGACCGCCTGATTCTCGAGAACCTCGTCCGTTACCAAAACGAGGAAGTGGCGATCGTCGCCGCCGAGACCGAGGAGGCTGCCGACAAGGCGCTCAAACTCATTAAGGTCGACTATGAGGTGCTCGAGCCGCTGCTCGACTTTACCCAGGCACTCGATAACGACATCGTTGTCCACCCCGAGGGCGACGTGACCTTTATGTTCCCGCAGG